>JAPLBA010000085.1 GCA_026393015.1 Actinomycetota bacterium | reverse complement strand
ACTGGCTCGACTCGTAGTTTCGACGGTAGTGCGTACGTTCGGTTATCTCTTCGCAAAACTTCCGGGTTATGCCGGTGATGAAATAGCGGCACTTGCACTCATCCTTGCTCGCCCCGACCTTATTCGCACCGCTCGTAGAGTGCGTGCTCACTCCAGATTGCTTCCGGCCAGCGCTGTTTCTTCGTATTTGGCCCCTGATGGATCACAGATTCGATTGGCATTTGAATCTTTACGGGAATTGGTCTTTAAGGGCATCGCGCCGATGTCAAACCCGTCTACATCTTTCTCCGACGCACGTTATGCGGTCATCGAAGATGATGAAGTGATAGTTCAGAGTAATTCGTTCTTATTGCGGGCACTTAAAATCCCGGCAGTTGCACTCTTTTCAATTCTCGCACTGATTAACCTTGTTGCGTTCAGAGGCAAGTGGGGCAATCTTTCAGGCGGCGCGCTCCTGCCAGCACCCGCTAGTGGCGCAGACCTGATTAGTACTTACTTTGACTCCTGGCATCCCATCGGGATTGGCACTTCTACACCCGCCCCACCTTGGATGTTACTTCTGGGGTTCTTCTCGATAATCACCTTTGGAAACCTCCAAGTACTTATCTCACTTATCTTCTTGTTAGCGATGCCGATCACTGGCGTCACGATGCATCGTGCCTTGGGTAAACATGTGCACGATCGTGGGATCCGGATCGCAGGATCCGTCATCTACTCCTTCTCACCAGTTCTGCTCATCTCCATGTCAGATGGGGAACTCACTTTGATCCTTGCCGCCATGATTTTACCTTGGGCGCTAAGTATTTGGTGGAGTGGAGCCAATTCGGTACTTCAAAGGGAGAGTCTTTCGCAAGCAAAACTTTGGCGGTCATTATTCGTCGCCATGATTATGATCGCACTGCTTCCACAGCTCATATTTTCCTTTCTACTTGTAGCGGGTGCGCTTATCTTTAAGGCGCGTGCACAAGGTTTGAAGCGTGTAGGAATTTTGGTTGTTCTCTTCGTGCTCACCCCTATCCTTACTCTCATCCCATGGTCGCTGAGTGCGATACGCCATCCCACTCTCTGGCTCCGCTCTTTTGGACTCGGTCCCGAAAGTGGCAGCACATGGAATCTTGCGCTCTTTAATCCTGGTGGTTTTTATTCGCCACCTTTCTGGATGGGTGCACCACTTCTGCTTGGTGTGTTACTGATCGTCATAAGAAGTGGACGCGCGCGTATTCGTATCTTTGCCACTCTCAGCATTGCCGTGCTCACTATTTCAATCATCCTGTCGGCACTTACAGTGACTCCATATGGCTCGCCGGTTCCTAGCCGTGTATGGAGCGGTCCAGGCGTGCTATTGGCGACAGCACTTGCAATCTATGCACTAGCACTTGTTTCTGATGGATTGAGTGATCGTTTAAGAAATTCTCCCCTCTCAAAGCAACATATTGAAACTCTTGTTACCACTGTTGCACTCTTGATAAGTATTGCAACCGGCATTAGTTGGCAGATTCTTACACCTTCGCCTCTTAATTCAAATAGCGAACAGATCCTTCCCGCTTTCGTGGCTGCGTCATTGCAATCGACAGATCGGTCACGCGTCTTGGTATTGCGAGCTACTAATTCAGGGACTAAGTATTCAGTGGTGCGCAACGGCACTTCCGTTCTCGGCGATCCAGAGGTGAGTGGCCTCATGCCCGACTTGCTAGACAACACCCTCGCTGAACTCATGACGGGTGGAGCAAATACTACGAGTCGAGTCCTTGGTCAGTTTGCTATTAGGTATGTATTCGTGGCTTCGCCGGCACCTGCCGCACTCTCAAGAGTTTTAGATGGCGTCGGCGGGTTAAGACGTGTTTCAGCGACAGATCAAGGAGCGCTTTGGAAAATAACAAATCCGTCGGGGAGGATAGTCTTTTTAAGCGATGGAGCAGAGAGTCCCATTGTGCTGCCCTCCAGTCGGGTCTCGGCTCAAGTTGCAATTCCAGGTCCGGGAAAACTTTCACTGAGCGAGAAGGTGGATCCTAAGTGGAGGTTGCTATTCAATGAAGAGATTCTTAAGCCGGTGAAATCTGATAGTTGGAACTCCACTTATTCCATCAGCCAGGCTGGAGAACTTCGACTCATTCACGACAGTTCATTCCGCAGACTTGCTCTGGGGTTGCAATTTCTCACTCTAATCGCGCTGCTCTTCATGTGCCTTCCGGGCGGGCGACGTTGGGTTGATCGACCGGATGAAGAGGTTTCATGAAAAGGTATCTCTTCGTTGTATTACTTGCTATCGCAACTGTGATCGTTTCCTTGCTTCCGCATGCGGCAGTTGAGAGCGAGTTGCAGAGCTTGCGCTTCTCTCCAGAGATTTGTCCGGCGAGTAAGAACACCACTCAAATTGTTGTTGCGGGTGCTTCAAGTAAGGTGCAACTCTTTCGTGGTAAGAATTCAAAGATAAGTGGAGCGAAGAAGGCTTTTACGATTCTTTCCCCGCTGCCAAACGATTGGATGGAGATCTCTGAAAGTGCTGGGGCCCCTGTTTTAGTTGATCGAAGTGAAGGGCTTTCGCTCCTTGCCTGTCCTGGAATTGCTGAACCTGCTTGGTTTGTGGGTGGTTCAAGTGATATTGCAAGCCAAGATCAACTTGTACTGGCAAATGACGGCGCGAGCGTGGCAACTTTGTTGGTGAAGATGTGGAGCAACCAGGATCGCCCGCTAGAAACAGCTATTACGGTCGGTGCGCGAACTTCAAGAAACATACGGCTAGATACTCTTGCGCCAGGAGTAAAATCGATGGTGCTTTACATTGAGCCTCAAGTAGGTCGAGTCTCCGTTTCTCTGCAATCAAAACGTAAGACAGGATTTAAATCGGGGGGTGCAGATTACATCTCTGCGAGCGCGCCGCCTTCCCTTGAACAAATTATCCCAATAGTTATCGGGGTCAAAAAGAGTGCAGCAAAAAAGCCAGCTACTAAATTGTCGAAGAAGAAGATTAAAAAGGAGCCAGTTGTTCCTCAAGCAAGCGTGTCGATCCGTACTCTCAGAATCCTGGCGCCAGGCGCAAGTGGCGCCACCTTCACTGCAACCCTACTAGCTAGTGACGGATCCTATATTCCTGTGGGCTTGGATGGCATTTTGCTCGAAGCTGGTCGAGTGAAGGAGTTCACTTTTACGGCGAGTGTTCCACTAGATCTCTCTGCGCTACGCATTTCTTCTGATGCACCAGTTGTTGCAAGTGTCAATAACTATGACGTGGATTACGCCTGGTCGCCATCTGTTGGCGGAATGGAAAAAGAGAGCGCACTTCTACTGCCACCAAAGGGCATCCTCGCGCTCATAGCCTCGCGTAGCCCTTCTGTGGTGTTGGTGAAAGCTGGGTCTGGAGGCGTGACCTCGCTCCCCGTTTCAGTAGAGAAATTAACAACTTGGGTGAACAAATCGAAGAACTGGACCCTGATCCATGTCAGTAGCGACGGCACCGTGCATGGTTCAATCATGCTCGCTGATTCTTCGGGCATTGCACTCTTGCCTATTCGCAATCGCGTGCGAGTAGGAAGTGGTTCATTGCCGATGAGTGATCTTTCTGTTACCCGAGGTGGCGCGTCATTGCCGACTTCTGGGTAAGAGTCGCGATAACTTGCTCGTTATGGCTGGAAGAAAATGTTCAAAGACCGGGTGCGACGGTAGCGCTGTGGCCACTTTGACATATATCTATGCCGATTCCATGGCTGTTCTTGGACCCTTAGCTACTTACGCTGAGCCGCATGCATACGATCTCTGCGCTCTGCATAGTGATCGCCTTACAGCCCCTCTTGGATGGGAAGTCGTGCGCCTGGAAGAGAACCACGCGACGCCAGAACCAAGTGATGACGATTTATTGGCCATTGCCAACGCGGTACGTGAAGCAGCTCGGCCGTTACACCAAGAAACGGTCACGGCAACGCTGATGCCCGAGGTGGGACGCCGCGGCCATTTACGGGTCCTTCCCACCGATCGGTAGCCACCGCTCCTTACGAAGAAGAGATCCCAGTACTCTTTTCCTATGTACTCATGGGAATTCGAGCCGGCTGCGCTCGATCAAGTAATCAAGGCCTATGACGTTCGTGGATTGGTGGGATCCCAACTTACCGAGGATCTTGTTTACGCAGTAGGAACGGCTTTCGCACTCTTTGTTTCCGACGCTAGATCGGTAGTTATCGGGGAAGATATGCGACCCTCGTCGCCATCGCTTGCATCAGCTTTTGCCGACGGTGTCATGGATCAAGGAATCGACGTAGTGCGCATCGGTTTAGCTTCTACAGATCAGCTTTACTTCGCTTCTGGTTTCCTGGACGTTCCTGGCGCTATGTTCACAGCAAGCCATAATCCGGCCGCTTATAACGGAATCAAACTCTGTCGAGCCGGGGCAGCGCCAGTAGGTAAGGAGAGTGGGCTTACGCAGATTCGTGAGCAGATCTTAGGATCTGCGCCGTCGCGCGCCAGCCACCGAGGAAGCGCTCGCCACCAAGACTTACTCACGGAATATGCTCATCACTTGCTTTCGCTGGT
>JAPLBA010000027.1 GCA_026393015.1 Actinomycetota bacterium | reverse complement strand
TTAAGACTCAAAGCGGGAACTATTCGATTCGAGATTCAGATCGAAACTACGCAAGCAATTATTGGCCCAAGTGGCAAAGTTGCCTCTGCTCCGATGATTGATGCAGCAAAAGGCCGGCTCACAGCGTTTCATTACGGAACATACGACTATTCCGCTGCGGCTGGTATTTCAGCGGCATATCAAACTCTCGATCATCCCGCCGCTGACCTAGCTAAGTCGCTCTTACAAGTAGCCGCAGCCGGTAGCGGAGTACGTCTCTCCGACGGCTCCACCAACATCATTCCGATCGGCAGCAAAAGCGAAGTGCACGCGGCTTGGGCGAATCACTATCGACTCGTGCGCAGATCACTTGAACGAGGCTTTTACCAAGGTTGGGATTTACATGGGGCACAGATCCCCACCCGCATCGCAGCGAATTTTACTTTCTATCGCGAGGGGTTAGCAGCGGCATCCCAACGATTGCGTACCTACCTTGATAAAGCCGAATCCGGCACCATGGACGAACCTGCGACTGCCTTAGCACTTGCTGGATACTTCCTCCGTGGGCTCGACTCCGGCGCCATCACCGATGCCGAGATGAGCGAACTCACTGGTCAGAGCGAAGCGGCCCTGCGCGCACTGGTGAAGCGCCGTGGACAAATTAGCTGATTAGAATGCATCAGTGAACTCTGTACTTGCCGCTTCTTTCGATAGCCAACTCTCTCCTCTTACTCCCTTCTTGCTTTACGTCGTTGTGTGGGGTTTGGTCTTCGTCGAAACGGCCCTACTGATTGGTTTCTTTCTTCCCGGAGATTCGATTCTCTTTAGCGCTGGGTTGGTCGCGGCCGCGCGCGAGGATGTAAATATCGTCATTCTGGCAACGGGCGTTTTCTTGGTTGCCTTTGTTGGCGATCAAATTGCCTTTGTGATTGGTCGTCACTTCGGCCGGCCCTATTTAGAGAAAAATCAGACTCCCAGGCGTGCGAAGCTTGTGGCAAAGAGTGAGAGGTTTTATGAAAGGTACGGCTTCTGGGCCGTAATCATTGCGCGCTACTTGCCGTGGGTGCGCACCTTCGTTCCAGTTATCGCTGGCGTGGGCAAGATGCACTATTACCGATTTCTGATTGCTAACTTGATTGGGGCACTCTCGTGGGGTGTACTCATTACGGTCGCGGGCTTTTATGCGGGCAGTATTCCGGCGGTGAAGAATATCTCGTATGCCCTTGCTGCACTCTTTATCGGACTCTCAATTATTTCAACTGTGCGAAGTGGAACTAAGAAGGGCGAGTAACCGCTTCTAACATTTCTTCGAAGCGTTTACTGTTGAAGTCGCTCTCAGCCCGTTCGTACTTTTCCATTCCCCAGGCCCAAAAATCAAAATCTTTTGTGGAGATAGAGGCTTGAATAGATGCCCAAAGCATCCACCCATATTTTGCAAGCAGTGCAAGTAGCCAGGCCCGGGCAAATTTTTCTGGACGGTGCCGTCCGTAATACGCGTCAACAAGTGGTTGCAAATACTCAAATTCCAGTGACGCTTCGGACCAGACATTTCCCAACTCGAAACAAGCGTCGTTATTCCCCGAGTATTCATAATCAATCAGCCATATTTTGGATCCATCATCGATGAAATTGCCAGGAAGAAGATCGTTGTTACACGGGACGGTCCCCTCGTCAAGAACGGCAAGTGCAGCAACAAGCCTTTCTAGATGTGGGAGGTATGAGAGATATCGATCAGGAAGGCGATAACCCTTTTCAAGGACAGTCGCCAAATATCTTTGTTGAATATCAATCATGTTGAAGTCGCGCACAAACGCAGGGGCAGAGTGTAAAACTTGCAAGCTTTGCGCGATACGTGGCAAATTCTCTCGTACGTCGAACGGGCCATAGGTGCGGCCTTCCAGAAAGCCGATAACAAGAACGCCTTCACCAGGTAGATAGTCATGCACGGGAGCGCCTATTCCTACCTCTGCGGCGATCCTCGAATTGCGATACTCACTCTCGCGGTCAATGGCTAGCTCATTTGATTCGTTGCTCGACAGGCGGGCGACGTATCGCCCAGTAGGTGTATCAATAGCCAAATTGGTATTTGTGAGGCCACCCGGTAATTCGAATATATTCGAGCGATTTTGTAGGCGTGGAATCTTGTTAAGACGGGCTCCGTAGAGGTCTTCCCAGTCTTGCCCGCCATTGGTCACATAAGCAGGATACATTTTCCTTATGTCAGTGACGAGCCTGCCCAGCCGAGCGAAAATTGTCATTATCGGTGGAGGGGTGGGAGGCACTTCAGTCGCCTTTCACCTCGCCGAGCTCGGGGAACGCGATGTGGTGCTACTCGATCGAAGCGACCTCACCAGCGGTTCCACTTTTCACTCTGCCGGTCTGGTGGGACAGCTAAGGGCCGATCCCACTCTGACCAAAATGAACATGCACTCGGTTGATCTTTATCGCCGGCTACAAGAGAGCGAGACACCTCCCAGTTGGCGAGAGTGCGGCAGTATCAAACTGGCGTCTACGCCAGAGCGAATGGAGGAGATCCGGCGTCAGATTGGTTGGGCACGCACCTTTGGGCTCGATCTTCATGAGATTTCGCCAGCCGAAGCACAAGATCTATTCCCACTTATTGACCTCGAGGGTGTGGTGGGTGCCTGTTACTTGCCTTCGGATGGTCAAGTGGATCCATCGCAACTAGCACAAGCAATGGCCACTGGTGCTCGAAAAGCTGGCGTGCACTTCTTCACTCATACGCGCGTGCTTGAGATACGCACGAGCGCTGGACGGGTTTCCAGTGTGGTGACAGATATAGGTGAGATTGAGTGTGATGTTGTTGTGAACTGTGGCGGTATGTACGCACCATCAATTGCACGAATGGTGGGAGTGCGTGTTCCCATAGTTCCAATGAGTCACCAGTATCTGATTACCGAAAATTTCTTGGATCCAACTGCAAAGCATCTCCCCTCGCTTCGTGATCCGGATAACTTGATCTACTTCCGACAAGAAGTAGGTGGGTTACTCATGGGTGGATATGAAAGAAACTCAAGACCATGGACCGCTGATCACTCACACTTTGATGACATTCCCGCCGACTTCAACGGCCGACTGCTCCCAGAAGAGTGGGATCGCTTCGAAGAGATCGCGGTCAACTCACAGAAACGTGTTCCAGCAATGGAACGTGTGGGAGTGAAGAATTTCATCAACGGACCTGAGGGATTCACTCCTGATAATGAGTTCTGCTTAGGTGAAACAGAAGTTGGTGGATTCTTCGTAGCTGCTGGTTTCTGTGCGCATGGCATCGCCGGCGCTGGCGGAATTGGGAAAGTTGTTGCTGAGTGGGTTGCCACCGGTGAGCCACAGATGGACCTCTGGCATATGGATATTCGTCGGTTCGGAGCCGCTTATAGATCGCCCTCCTTTACTCTCAAGAGAACGCAAGAGAATTATGAGTCTTACTACGATCTTCACTACCCCGGCGAAGAACGCACGAGTGCCCGACCACTCAAGACCTCACCTGCTTATCCGTGGCACGCAGAGCACGGCGCGGTATTCGGCGAGAAATCTGGTTGGGAGCGAGTTAACTACTACAAACATCATGAAACGGACGATCTCCTTAAGCCGTACGGTTGGGCTGGTCATTACTGGTCTTCGGCAGTAGCCACCGAACATCATGCGACGCGAACTACCGCTGGTCTCTTTGATGAATCGAGTTTCGCGAAGTTCTCCGTTATTGGGGCGCGTGCTGGCGAGTTCCTAAATATCGTTTGTGCAAACCAAGTGGTGCGAGGCGTGGGCAAGGCAACGTATACGCAGGCGCTCACCACAAAAGGTGGGATCGAGTGTGATTTCACCGTGACACAAACCAAGGAGAATGAGTTCTTCATTGTCACCGGCACTGCGTTCGGTACACATGATCTCGGCTGGTTGAAGAAGCAGCGACGTGAACTCGGATTTGATGACGTCATTCTTGAAGACGTCACCGGTGCTTTTGCCTGCTTTGGTCTCTGGGGCCCAAATGCGCGCGAGATTTTAGAGAAACTCACGCCGCATGATGTCAGCAATGGAGGTTTCCCGTTTATGGCTTCTCGCGAGATCACCATAGGAGATTTTCCAGTACGTGCTACCCGCATTACTTATGTGGGTGAACTGGGTTGGGAGTTTTACGTCTCGACCGAGTTTGGTGCCACGCTGTGGAAATTAATTTTCGAAGCAGGCCAATCTCTAGGGATCATGGCGTGCGGCTATAAGGCAATTGAATCCTTACGGCTCGAGAAGGGTTATCGTGCTTGGGGAGGCGAGATTAATACCGAGACAAATCCATGGGAAGCCGGACTTGGTTTTGCGGTCTCCAAGAAAAAGGAGCACTTTCTCGGGCGAGAGGCGCTCTTTGCGGATAGGGAGAGACAGAGTCGAAAGTTAGTCGCACTCACATTTGATGACGTTCGCAGAGTCCCACTTGGAAACGAACCTATCCGTATCGATGAAGAAATCATTGGGCGTGTAAAGAGCGGTGGGCAGGGTTACACCATCAACAAAGGTATTGGATACGCCTATCTTCCTCTCGAGCATGCTCAACAAGGCGTTAAGGTCGATGTTGAATTCTTTGGCGAATGGGCTTCAGCTGCAGTGTCATG
This sequence comes from Actinomycetota bacterium, assembly GCA_026393015.1. Lineage (GTDB taxonomy): Bacteria > Actinomycetota > Actinomycetes > Nanopelagicales > Nanopelagicaceae. The sequence continues at coordinate 988 of JAPLBA010000027.1, read as the reverse complement.
CGAAATACTCTTCGATGCTCAGGGAGAACGACTTAAACGCTAGTCGTTATCGTTCGCATCAATTTCAGCCAACGCAGCTTCAGCTTCAAGTGCTTCTTCTTCAGCACGAGCGGTGTCCAAATTAAGTTCTGTCTCGGCCGCTGAAAAATCTCCAAATCCGTCCGCAATAGTGTTCGCCTCAATCGCGTCTGCTTCAGCTTCGTCTGCAGCACTGTCAGCATCTACTGCAGATTCGGATGCAGTGGCCAGATTAGATTCGATGACTTCCATATCTGGCACACCTGCAGCGAGAAGTTCGTCGTACGCACTTTGAGCGTCTGCAACTTGTTGTGTTAAATCGTTTGCGGTGGTGGTTGCCTCATCAAGTTCCGCGATGAGCTGGGCGATATACTTATCACCTGCACCAGCAGCGATTGCCTCATCAACTGCAGTTTGTTTTTCGGCGGCAGTGTTAGCTGCATCCGCCGCTAGACCTTCTAGAGCATCAAGCTCGTCAGAGGCTGTACTTACTGCGGCTTGATGCTCTGCGAGCCGGGCTGCGGCAGCAATTTCCAGCACAAGCGCTTGGGCGGCGGCGGCGGCGGCACGATCTGCGAATGCTCGCGCGGTGCTCGCAATAGTAGTTCGGCCGGCTGCTGCTGCTTCCCTTGCTTCAGTACCGGTATCAGACCAGGTATCAGTACCGGTCTCAGGATCTGGTTCGACGGTGACCATACCCACAACATCCGTGAGGTCTGCACCCGTGAGGTCTGCACCCGTGAGGTCTGCACCCGTGAGGTCTGCACCCGTGAGGTTCGCACTCGAAAGGTTCGCACTCGAAAGGTTCGCACTCGAAAGATTCGAATACGAAAGGTCCATACCCGAAAAGTCCATACCCGAGAGGTTCACATTTGTGAAGTTCGCACTTGAGAGATTCGCATTCGTGAGGGTCGCACCTGAAAGGGTCGCATTCGCAAGTGTCGCACCTGAGAGATTCGCACCCGTCAGG
>JAPLBA010000162.1 GCA_026393015.1 Actinomycetota bacterium | reverse complement strand
TTAATTGCTGCACCTGCACCTCTATCGCCATAACCAAGATGAGGTGGAATGATCAACTTTCGCCGACCCCCTACTTTCATGCCGGGGATACCCATCTGCCAACCAGCAATCACTTGATGGAGTCCAAAAGTAATCGGTTCATTGCGCGACCAAGAGGAATCAAATTCTTCACCCGTTGAATACGCCACGCCCATGTAGTGAACGCGAACACGTCCTCCCGCTACGGCCTCATCGCCTTCGCCGATCACGAGGTCTTCGATCACCAAATCGGTAGGTGCAGGAAAATCAGGAAATTCGATTTCTGGTTTATCTAGCATTACTTCACTCCCAAGATGTCGACGACAAATACCAGAGTTTCATTTGGTTGTATTGAGCCTTGGCCACTTTCACCGTAGCCAAGAGCGGGTGGGATGATGATTTGGCGGCGAGCACCGACTTGCGCTCCTGTGAGACCTTGGGCCCAGCCGGAAATTACCTGTGTGAGTGAAAACTCTGCGGGGGTTCCGCGCTTCCAGGAACTATCAAAGATGGCGCCATCTGACCACGAGACCCCGACGTAATGAACGGTCACCGTGGAGTCGGGTGTGGCTGCTGGGCCGGAGCCTTTAATGAGATCTCGCGTCATCAGTTCAGTGGGCGGGGTGCCACTCGGTGTTGAGATGACAGGTTCGGCACCTGCATCTCCGGAAACTGCCGGAAATGCCGCGGGATCGCTCTGTGATGGTGCGGACGTGGCCAGACTCTCCGGCTGCGAAGTGCAGGCAGTCAGGAGCGTGAGGGCAGTGAACGCGGTAAGGGCAATCGATAAAGGATGAGATCTACGCATGCGAAGATAATACCCATCTAATGTCGCGCTATTGAACGCCCCGCTCCTGGGGTAAGTTGATTTTGTGTCCGTAGAAAAGAGCGAACGTCTCGTCAATCTAACGATGGCCCTCTTAGCCACGAAGCGCCCACTTCGCAAGGCTGAAATATTCACGCTGGTCCAGGGGTATGACGGAACCGCGGAGTCATGCGACCGTATGTTTGAACGGGATAAGGACGACCTTCGCCAGCTGGGCGTTCCTATCTCAGTCGTAGATCTTGAGGCCGGAATGGATTCTGGGTACCGCATTTTCCCTGATGAGTATGGGCTACCCGCACTCCACCTCACCCATGAAGAATCTGCGCTGCTCGCGGTCGCCGCAGATGCATGGAAACGATCCGGCTTTTCCGGAATCTCAGTAAACACAATTCTCAAGCTGCGAGGAGCAGGTGTTCCCGTACTCGATGTCATCGATAACAGGGTGGATATCGCCTATACGCCTTCGTGGCGCCTCGTTGCTGAGGCCATTATCGCTCGCCAAGCCATTTCATTTGATTATCGCCGGCGCGACGGCCACGTCGATGTGCGCCTATTAGAACCTTACGCCATGCACTTCCGTGCGCAGCGCTGGTATGTCGTGGGCTTCGATAGGGATCGGAGTGAGATTCGCACCTTTGTTCTTTCTCGATTCCTTGGAGGCCTCACACCGCAGGGGCATGAGGGGTCTTTCGTCATTCCCCCCGATTTCGACTCTTCGAGGCATCTTTCTAGAGATGTCGGAGAAGCGAGAGTGTTCATAGTCGTTGCGAGTGGGGGAGCCTTAGCTTCACTACGAAATAGAGCTATTGAATCAACACTCCACCAGGACGGATCTGCAACGCTGTCGGTAAATGTGGATGACGAAATCGAATTTCTTTTTGAACTTCTGACCCTCGTCCCAATCGTGGAGGTCTTGGCCCCCAAGGATGCCAGAGCTGCGGTCTTGCAAATGCTGGGTGCTTCCCATGGCTCGTGAGACTTCGCTCGTCCGCTACGGGCGTCTTATCAACCTGATTCCTATGCTGTATTCAAATCCCTCTCTAGAAATATCAGAAGTGGCGCGCGATTTGGAAATCAGCGAAAAACAATTGCTAGATGATCTGAATTTGCTTTGGGTCTGCGGTCTACCTGGACATTCGCATCTCGAATTAATCGATATGAATTTTGAATCCGGATTTATCGAGATTATTGAACCGCAGAATTTAGTACGCCCACTTAACCTGACTCCACTTGAAGTGACTGAGATTCTCTTAGGGTTAGAACTGCTTTCTGCAGAAGTTGATCCATCCACACTGATAATCGTAGATTCTGTCCGGAGTAAACTTTCAGATTCGTTGCACGCAAGCCCTGTGATCGATGGCGCCATCCGTGTAGAGCGAGAGACTCCTTCCGCTCGCGTTGGCGAGCTCCGCGTTTTAGTTCTGCGAGCCATCTCAGAGGGAAGGGACCTGATTGGCACTTATCAAGGAGTGCGTGGCGGTGAACTAACGGAGCGCGGACTCACGCCATTGCAAGTGGTCACCAGAGATGGACATGCCTATGTCGCGGCAGTTGATCACGGTGATCACCTTCGGAAGGCCTTCCGACTCGATCGCTTTTCTGAGGCGCACTTGGGGGAGAGGTCTGCACTCGAGACGCCCTTGCTCACTCTCACAGAACCTTCATCGCATACCCTCAGGATTGCAGTTCCAAGGGAGCGAGCCTTCTTGGCTGATCGGGTCAATGCCGTCCAGGTGGGCACCTCCGAGGGGCAGGTGGTCCTCGAATTCAAGTATTTTGAGCCAGCGTTTGCAGCTCGGGTAGTGCTGGCTTTCGGGTTAGGGGTACGCCTTATGGGAGAGGGTCTAGAGATTGAGGAAATCAAGACCCACCTAGCCCGGCTTCGACTGCAGATACAGGACGTATATGCCGGACCGGAGTAGATTACGAATATGAACTTTTGGGGTTGGGCAGCCATCTTCCTCGCTATTTTGGTACTGGGAACTGTGGTCAATCTCCTCTTGATTCGCCGCGTATGGCGCAGTGGAAAGCGCCTCCGTGCGGAGATTTCCACCATCCAGGGCCAAGTAAAGAGGCAGTAGGCTGTTCTCCCTGCCAGTTGTATTCCGAGAGAGGGTTTGGCTATGGGATTAGAGAGACCAGGCACATGGGTCGTTCTTATTGTGGTCGTCGTGGTGCTCTTCGGAGCAAAGCGTCTCCCCGACAGCGCTAAGGCGCTGGGACGCTCACTCAAGATTTTCCGAAATGAAATCAAGGACCCAGATCCCAAGAAGGAAAGCGACAGCTCTGAGCAGTGAAAGCTGGCTCGCGTGAGGGTCGGATGCCCTTGGCGGAGCATCTTCGAGAATTACGTCGAAGGATCGGTCGCTCGGCCTTAGCGATTCTCCTTCTCACCTCTGTGGGATGGGTCTACTACGACCAACTCATTGCTTTTTTGGCGTCTCCGATGTGCGACCTCAACGAGGCAAAGACGTCGTGCGGGTCGCTCTACATCAATGGCGTTCTTGGTCCACTCAATTTACAACTGAAAGTCGCTCTCTCCGGGGGAGTGATTCTCGCTGCCCCTATTTGGCTTTATCAACTCTGGGCCTACCTTGCCCCGGGCCTTCATCGCCGTGAAAAAAAATGGGCAATAATATTTACGGCTACAGCCACACCGCTCTTTGCTGCTGGCGCTTACCTTTCATACGCGATACTCCCTCAAGCAATTAAGATCCTTATGGGATTCACTCCTGGCACATTAAATAACTTGATCAAGTTTGACGATTATCTCGATTTTGTTTTGCGGATGATCCTAGTTTTCGGCATCTCTTTCGAGCTTCCTCTCGTCATGATTGCGCTCTCGCTTGCTAATTTGCTCACAGTTCAACGCATGTTGGCCTGGTGGCGAGGAGCAGTCTTTTGCATTTTTCTCTTCGTCGCGATATTCACCCCCACTGGAGACCCGCTAACTATGGTGCTCCTGGCAGCTCCGCTCATTGTTCTCTACTTTTTGGCTGTTTTTGTTTCCTGGATTATTGAACGCCGACGTAGAAAACGCGCCCAGGCATGACACTTGCACTCATCCTCAATCCCACATCTGGCGGGGGAAAAGGTCTCTCGCGAGGCCTAGCAGCCGCTGAGATATTGACACCATCCATTACCCACAGATCGACTTCATATGAAGATACGCTCGCAGCCGTTGACAGAGCGGCCGCCGCCGGATGCCGGGAAATTGCGGCGTGTGGTGGCGATGGGATGATGCATGCAGTGATACAAGGATGTGTGAAACATAATCTCACTCTGCTCCCGATCCCTGCCGGTACAGGCAACGATTTTGCTCGAGGGCTCGGGATTGAAGTGGGAGATCCACTCACACAATTGCACAACACTCGTGTGGAAGAGCGAATAGACTTAGGACAACTCGCGGATCGCTACTTCGGAGCTATTCTCTCCTCTGGTTTTGATGCAGTCGTCAATGAACGTGCCAATAAGGTCCGATGGCCCAAGGGTCCCATGCGCTACAACGTTGCCATGCTGCAAGAATTGCCAAAGTTTTTTCCCATTCCATTTACTCTCCATCTTGACGGCCTCGAGTTGAAGAGAGAGGCAATGCTCGTTGCTGTTGCCAATGGCCCTTCGTATGGGGGAGGCATGTTGGTCTGTCCAGATGCGTCCATGAAAGATGGACTCTTTGATGTCATGATTCTTAACGCAGTGAGTAAACCAGAATTTCTCAAAGTTTTTCCCAGGGTCTACAAGGGCAGCCATGTGAATCATCCTGCCGTAGAGATTCACCGAGCGGCGCATGTGCGCATAGAGGCAAGCGCCATCGGGTATGCCGATGGTGAAAGAATGGGTTCGCTACCTATAGAGGCCCGAGTTGCCCCTGCAGCTCTCAAGATTTTGCGTGCAGGATGACCTCGCCCGCGGAGAAGTACGCGGCCGCAAAGAAACGATCACAAGTAGAGAGCACGCTCTTTGGAAGGTTCCGCAAAAGTTACGACTTTGAATTGGATGACTTCCAAGCGGACTCGTGTATCTCGTTGGAGCAAGGCAGGGCAGTTTTAGTCGCCGCGCCGACAGGAGCTGGTAAAACTATCGTGGGGGAGTTCGCCGCTTTTCTCGCCATGGAGCACGGCATGAAATGCTTTTATACCACCCCCATAAAAGCCCTATCGAATCAGAAATACGCAGAGTTTGTAGAAACGTATGGAAACGCGAATGTCGGGCTGCTCACAGGCGATTTATCAATAAACGGTGAGGCATCGATTGTCGTGATGACCACTGAAGTACTGCGGAATATGATTTATGCGGGATCAAGCACACTTGACGATCTTGAATATGTGGTGCTTGACGAGGTGCACTACTTGGGCGATAAGTTCCGCGGCCCTGTCTGGGAAGAGGTGATTATTCACCTGCCGGAGCAAGTCACTGTGGTCTCATTGTCGGCAACGGTCTCTAATGCTGAAGAGTTCGGCGAATGGATCGAATCTGTGCGAGGTCGAACAGAGACGATTGTCAGTGAAACAAGACCTGTTCCGCTGTGGCAACACGTCATGGTCGGTAGCACGCTTTATAACCTCTTCGAGGAAGACGGCGAGGTTAATCGCGAGCTAGTAAGAGCGGGTCGCAATGCTGAACGGGGAAGTGCCAAGGGGTTCAGGCGCGCGTATACACCGTCAAGAAGTGAAGTGGTTGCGCTTCTAGAAGCCGAAGGCCTCCTACCGGGAATAACTTTTATCTTCTCTCGTGCTGGTTGTGAGGCCGCGGTGCGACAAATTCTCAACTCTGGGATCAAGTTAACAACTCAGGAAGAACGTTCACAGATCAGGACCGTTATCCAAGATAAGTGTTCTGGTCTTCCCCCTGAGGACTTGGGAATCCTCGGTTTCCTCGAATGGCAAGACGCTCTGGAACGCGGTGTGGCCGCCCACCATGCGGGCCTTATTCCGGTCTTCAAAGAGACGGTAGAAGAGCTCTTCCAGCAAGGTTTGATTAAGGTGGTTTTTGCTACTGAAACTCTGGCTCTTGGAATTAATATGCCAGCAAAATCTGTCGTCCTGGAAAGGTTGGTCAAATGGAATGGCGAGGGCCATGTTGACATCTCTCCAGGAGAGTTCACCCAGCTCACTGGGCGCGCAGGTCGTCGTGGAATTGATATTGAGGGCCACGCTGTTGTTCTCTGGGCAGATGGTCAGGACGGAAAAAGCATTGCTGGTTTAGCTTCTACTCGTACTTACCCCCTCAGGTCTGCTTTTCAACCCACTTACAACATGTCCATAAATTTGATTGAACGACTAGGTCGCGATCGTGCCCGCAATTCACTAGAAACCTCCTTTGCGCAATTCCAAGCAGATAAATCAGTGGTGGGTATCGCGCGAAATATTCAGCGACACGATGAAGGTATACGTGGATTTGAGCGATCCATGGAATGTCATCTAGGAGATTTCTCGGAGTACGCCAATTTGCGCAGCTCAATAAAGCAGCGCGAGCAAGAACTTACCAAACGCGGTTCACAAGCCAGACGCGCCGAAGTGGCTCGCTCCCTAGAACTGCTCAAGCGCGGAGATGTCATCATTATTTCCGCTGGTCGACGCGCAGGCTTTGGAATCGTGCTCGACCCAGGTGTGGGTGTGGGCTTTGATGGTCTGCGTCCTTCCATTCTTACGATAGATAAACACGTAGCACGCCTCTCATTGCAAGATTTTCGTGACCCCGTCGAAGTAGTGGCACGCCTTAAGATTCCGGGACACTTTGATGCCAGAAGCTCCAGAGGTCGTAAAGACTTAGCAAAGGAATTACATGGTTTGCAGCTGGAGAAACGTAGTAAGGAGCGACCCTCTGC
>JAPLBA010000012.1 GCA_026393015.1 Actinomycetota bacterium | reverse complement strand
GATTCGGCCATGGCACAAGTATGTGCAGATCGCGGATATGTACTTTCCTTTGCCGGAACTTTAACTTTTAAGAATGCTCCGCAATTACGTGAAGCGCTCGCACTTATTCCCGCTGATCAATTCTTAGTAGAAACAGATGCACCTTTCTTAACTCCGGTTCCATACCGCGGAAGACCAAATGCGCCGTACCTCATTCCACATACCGTGAGGCTTATGGCAGAAATTCGCGGCGTGAGTGAAGAGGAAATTGCTCGTGTGACAAGCGCCACTGCCGAGCGCCTTTTTGGCCCTTTCTGACCGATTAGCCCTGAAAATCACCAAGATTCACAGGAAGCATAAGCGTGGTGTGGTTCGCGCAGAGGTAAAAAACCTGGCTATGTTGGAATCATGTTCGCGAAGAGAAATCTGCGCGCAGCGCTCATGGCGCCGCTGCTGGTAAGCCTCATCTTGGGGAGTGTAGAGAGTGCTCTCGCGTCAAATACTTCTACGAGTAGAACAACGATCCGCGATGCTGTTGTTTCCACTCGCATTACTGCACATCAAGTGACTTTCAAAGTTGATGGAAGTACGCGTCAACTTTCTACTAACGCGCGCACTGTTGGAGAAGCGATGAAGGAAGCACTAGTCACCCTCGGTCCATTGGATCGTGTGAGTACACCATTAGCAGCTTCAGTAAAGCAGAACCTTCAAGTACGGGTCACTCGCATCAAGGTGACGCATACGATCAAGAAGGTCAAGATTGCGGCTCCGGTAGAAAAGATTAAGAACGCCAAAATGATGGTGGGTAAAACCATCGTCAAGGCAAAAGGTGCACCCGGCTTTAAAGAGGTGGATGCGGTGACTACGTATGCCGATGGGAAAGTTTCCGCGGTGGAGATCAAGCGAAGCACCATACTCACTGCCCCGGTGGCCAAGGTGGTCGTGGTGGGCACCCGTCCACGCACAGTTGATGAGCTCAACTGGCGGGCGGTAGCCAACTGCGAGTCTCACGGAAATCCGCGCTCGAGCGACTCCAAGTACGGGTATTACGGGATGTACCAATTCAGTCTGACTGCTTGGAAGACTGCAGGTGGCACCGGAAATCCCATGGACGCCTCAGCGGCTGAACAGACGATGAGGGCCAAGCGGCTCTACAAGATCCGTGGAGCGGGCGCCTGGCCGTACTGTGGGCGCTTCTTCTATCGCTAACCTGCTCCTGTGACATCGAGAGTTGAATATGGGTTAGGCGCCAGCGATGTGCGCGCTATCGCGGCGATGCTCGACATTCGCCCGACTAAGACTTTAGGACAGAACTTTGTTATTGATGCAAACACCTGTCGACGAATAGTTCGCCTTGCTGGAGTGCAAGAAAGTGACCACGTATTGGAAGTGGGCCCTGGACTCGGCTCGCTTACGTTGGCGCTGCTATCGCAAGGTGCTCGCGTAACGGCAGTTGAAATCGATCAAGTGCTTGCGGGTGAGCTACCGAAGACAATTGAGAGATTTGCCGCTCCAGTTTTCAAGAATCTGCGAGTTATCACGGCGGACGCATTAAAGGTGACGAATGCAGAGGTCAGCGAGCCGACTCTGTTGGTTGCGAATTTGCCCTACAACGTTTCTGTGCCAGTTCTTCTCACCATGTTAGAAATATTTCCCACTATTCGTAGTGGGGTAGTGATGGTGCAGGCCGAAGTGGCAGACCGGCTCGTGGCTTCGCCAGGTGGAAAAGAGTATGGAATTCCCTCGCTCAAATTAGCGTGGTGGTCGCGCTCTGAAAAGGTGGGATCAGTAGGGCCATCCGTCTTCTGGCCAGCGCCTCGAGTCGATTCTGGGTTAGTTTCATTCACCAGAGTTGCGCCGCCGCAAAGTACCGTTACTCGAGAAGAAGTTTTTGCGGTAATTGATCAAGCATTTGCGCAGAGGCGTAAGACTTTGCGGGCGGCACTTTCGGGTTGGGCAGGGAGTGCTATCCGATCCGAAGAAATATTGCGAAGTGCCGGCGTATCGCCCCAAGCGCGCGGCGAAGAGCTTGAACTAGAGGCGTTTATTCGCATTGCAGAAGCTGGCACCGGAGATGCTAAGGAATCCTCTAAGGTGTGAGTATGACTCTTGCTCGGGTAACTGCACGTGTGCCGGCCAAGATAAATCTTTCGCTCTCGGTGGGACCGCTTCGGCCTGATGGTTTCCATGAACTTGTCACGCTTTATCAAGCGATCGCACTTTTTGACGATGTCACGGTCACCTTAAAGCCTAAAGATGAACGATCCACTGTTGAAGTGACCGGAGAGTACGCCACCAGTGTTCCGCTAGACGAGAGCAACTTGGCATATCGCGCGGCTATGCGCGTCTTGGAAGCGTACGAGGACGATTCGGCCTTTGCCATCTCGATTCGGAAGTCGATTCCGGTGGCGGCTGGCCTCGCTGGAGGTAGCGCTGATGCGGCCGGTGCTTTATTAGCCATGGATACGCTGCTTGGCGGCCAACTTGGTAAGAATGAATTGCACTTGCTCGCTGCTGAACTGGGAAGTGATGTTCCCTTTGCACTTATCGGCAACATAGCGTTGGGGAGAGGTCGCGGCGAAGAAATCACTCCTGCGCTTTCACGCGGGGAATTTCATTGGGTTCTTGGAATATCCAATCAAGGGCTCTCTACTCCCGCTGTATACAAGGAATCGGATCGACTTCGTGAGGGCATGATTGTTTCTTCTCCCCGGATTTCAGAAAAATTGATGCATGCGCTGCTGTCAGGTGAGCCAGAGGAACTCGGTAAGAATCTCAGCAATGACTTAGCACCTGCAGCCCTCTCGCTTCGTCCTGGCTTACGTTTAGTTCTCGATATTGCTGCAGAATATGCAGCCCTTGGTGCCATTGTTTCGGGATCAGGGCCGACGATTGCTATCTTGGCGCGCGATGAAGAACATTCGCTAGATATTGCAGTAGCGCTCACTGCAAGTGGAGTCGTTAACAACGTCGCTCGCGCTCTTGGCCCGGTAGCCGGCGCACGAATAATCGAATCAAAATGAATTTACTTAATCTCGAAAAAGTCTCCAAGGATTATGGCAAAGGCGCAGTGCTAAATGCCATCCAATTGGGGATCTCCGCCGGTGAACGTATTGGAGTAGTTGGGCGCAATGGTGGTGGCAAATCCACTCTGCTTCGCGTGATGGCAGAAATTGAACCGCCAGATTCTGGCCGAGTCACTCATGAGAATTCCTTGCGCCTCGGGTTCCTTCATCAGATAGATCGCGTGCCGGCCCATCTTTCACTTGGTGAATTTCTCTTTCCGGAAATGCGCGACCATGAATGGGCAAGTGATGGGCGCATTCGAGATATTTTAATTGGCCTCTTTGGTGATCTTAACGAGATGGATCGCCCGCTTGATGCTCTTTCCGGAGGCGAACGTCGACGTGTTTCGTTAGCGCAACTTCTGGTTGCGGACAACGACATCATCTTTCTGGATGAACCTACGAATCATCTTGATGTCGAAGGTGTCGCATGGTTGGCGAATCACCTTCGTTCGCGCACATCCATGGCACTTGTTGTGGTGACGCACGATCGTTGGTTCTTGGATGAGGTGTGCGATCAAACGTGGGAAGTTATCAATGGTGATATTGAGGTGTACGACGGTGGGTACTCCTCGTATGTGCTTGCCAAGGCAGAACGTACTCGCCAGGCATCGGTTGAAGAGGCGCGCAGGCAGAATTTAATTCGTAAGGAATTGGCCTGGCTCCGTCGGGGCGCTCCAGCTCGTACGACTAAGCCAAAATTTCGCATTGATGCAGCCAATCAATTGATTGCGAACGAACCCATGCCGCGCAAGAGCGATGAGCTCCTCTCCTTCGCAGGTGCCCGACTCGGTAAGCGGGTTTTCGAATTACACGACATTGAATTGCGATTTGGTGAGCGAGTCTTGATTGACCGCCTCACACTCAATATTGGTCCTGGTGATCGCATGGGAATTATGGGACCCAATGGTGCGGGAAAAACTACCTTGCTGAAAATGCTCAACGGAACCATAAAAGTTTCAGCGGGGCACGTACAAGTGGGTTCTACGGTAAAGATTGGATATCTCTCGCAGCAACTCGACGAACTCAATCCTGAGTGGCGAGTGTTGGAGGCAGTGGAAGATGTGGCACGTCACGTAGATCTTGGAAAAGGTAGGGAGCTTTCAGCCTCGCAACTCTGTGAGCGCCTTGGCTTTGGCTCCGACGCGCAATGGACTCCAGTACGCGATCTCTCTGGCGGGGAACGACGTCGACTTCAACTCACGCGCATTCTGATGGCCGGTCCCAACGTGCTCTTCCTCGATGAGCCCACGAATGATTTCGATGTTGAAACGCTCTCGTCACTCGAAGACCTACTCGATGGATTCGTGGGAACTTTACTTGTCGTTTCACATGACCGATATTTTTTAGAGCGGGTTTGCGACACCATGTTTGGTATTTTTGGAGATGGCACAAGCCATGACTTGCCGCGCGGCATTGACCAATACCTGGAAATCAGAAAAGAAATTGAAGCTAAGTCACCTAACACTTCGAGCTTGTCTATGGGACCTTTGGGAAGCGCCGCACCAAAGTCGGCAGCTGAGGAGCGTCTGGCTAAGAAAGAGCGCGAGAAAGTGGAGCGACAATTAGCTAAGTTAGATAAGGATCTTAAGCAAGTGCATCTCGATATGGCAGCAGCGAGCACCGATTATCCAAGGCTCGCCGCACTTACCGAAGAACTCCGTATCAAAGAGAAATCAGTCAATGAACTTGAAGAATTGTGGCTCACGCTCGCCGATTAGGAAAAAATCTACTCGGCTTCAGAAATAAAAAATCTACTCGGCTTCAGAAATATCGTCTAGTGGGCTTAGCAAAGCGCTCAGCAAGACAGTCATTTCACGACGTTGGCGTTCATCTAAAGCACTCAGCAATTCTTCTTCTCCTGAAAGCAATACTTCGAGTGCGGAGTCAACATGCTCCTTCCCGGCAGGAGTTAACCGCACAAAGACCACGCGCTTATCGCTTTCGTGTGGACGACGTTCCACTAAGCCCAGTTCGGTGAGCTTGTCGACGCGATTTGTCATCGTTCCACTCGTTACTAAATTTACGGTAAGTAGCGTGCCGACTGAAAGTTCATATGGAGCGCCTGCCCGACGAAGCGCAGCGAGCACGTCAAAGGCCCAGGTCTCTAAGCCTTGGCTTTCAAAGGCACTACGCCTGGCAATATCTAAGTGGCGAGCAATTCGGGTGATTCGTGAAAGCACCTCGAGGGCAGATACATCGAGGTCAGGGCGCTCGCGCCGCCAAGCGGCCACGATTTGATCTACCTGGTCTCGTGGCTCACTCCCTGGGGGCAACATGGTGTCACTCTACCGAGCGACTTTGCCCTCTCTCCATCACCGGGCTTTCCCATTGTGAGACGAGCCACACCATGTTAGGTTCTCCTCATATTTTACCGCACGTAATGCGTCGGAAGGTTCCGCTGTCTTACCTGTTTGATGGGAGCAAAATGGCTGTTGAGTCGTCCGGACATAGCGCGGGAAACCCCAGATTTTATGAGCTTATTGAGAACGCGCCAAAGACTGGAAAGAGCCCCACTATCTGGGCTTGGCCTCAAATTACTGAGTATCTCAAAGTTGCCGGTCAGCCAGTTCAAGGGCCTTGGCCCCCCCATCAGGAACGCCGCCCCGACCCGGATGCAGATTCGGGCCCGGTGGCAATCCGCGATCCTCAAAGTTAGCTAAGAAGTAAATTCGCAGAGCTGAACCTGGAGGCGCTTACTGCGCCGCTGAAGAAAGTTTTCCCCTCAATATTGTTAGAAGGAAGGACTGAGATGTACCCACCAAGGTTCAATTACGAATCTCCGAAGAGTCTGGCAGAGGCGATTAGCCTGCTCACTGCTGGAGGTGGCGAAGCCAAGGTGCTAGCTGGTGGCCAAAGCTTGGTGCCTATGCTCAAGCTACGTTTTGCATCTCCAGAGATGTTGGTTGATATCAATAACATTCCTGGATTGAATTACGTTCGTCGCGACGCCGATGGCTCTATTCATATTGGTGCCCTCTGCCGTCACGAAGATCTAGAGAAGTCTGAGGTGATTGCTGAGCATCAACCGACTATCGCCGCAGCTGCTCCATTAGTCGCTGATCCCATTGTGCGCACTCGCGGAACTTTTGTCGGGTCTGTCTGCCACGCAGATCCACAAGGGGATTGGTCTGCAACCATGATTGCCCTTGACGGCCACATAGTTGCGCAGGGCCCCAATGGTAAACGCAACATTCCTGCTCGAGATTTCGTTACAGGTCCATTCCAAAACGCGTTAGCTTTCGACGAAATTGCCATTGAAGCAGTGATTCCGGCACCGAAGGGTGATGTACATGGTGGTTATCTCAAGCTCGAACGACGTGTGGGTGACTTTGCTACTGCTGCAGTGGCAGTTGCAGTAGAAACCTCAGGAGGAAAAGTTATTCGAGCTGGGATTGCTCTCACGGGGGTTGGTGGCCGCACCATTAATGCGAACGTAGCTGCTGATTCCCTGGTGGGAAGTGCGCTCACGATAGAAAGCATTGCCCGTGCTGGTGAATTAGCTGCCGCCGCCGCTGAACCACGCAGTGATCACCGAGGAAGTGCATCGTATAAGCGTCACATCGTGAGTACCTTCTTGACCCGCATTCTCAACAACATCTCCGAGTCGACTGTAAAGGCAGCCTGATATGTCAAGTCTCTATGAAGAAATCTCCGCCCCACCTGCCGCTGGCGTTCCTGTTCGACGCGTCACGCTTAATGTCAATGGTCAGGATCGCACGGTAGATGTCGAGCCACGTCTCTTGCTGGCACATCTGCTTCGGCAGGGGTTGAAATTAACAGGTACGCATACTGGTTGCGACACCAGCAATTGTGGCGCTTGTACGGTCCTTTTTGATGGACGTCCGATCAAGAGCTGCACGATGTTCGCAGTCCAAGCTGATGGCCATGAAGTGCAAACCGTCGAAGGTCTTGCCACCCAGAGTTCCCTCCATCCCTTGCAGGAAGGTTTCAAAGAAGAACATGGTCTGCAATGTGGTTTCTGTACTCCAGGAATGATGATGGCGGCGAAAGCACTCCTAGAATCGAATCCCAACCCAACCGAAGATGAAATCCGTTGGGCAATTTCTGGAAATCTATGTCGTTGCACCGGCTACCAAAACATCGTTAAAGCAATTCTCTGGGCAGCGGAGAAAATGCGCGGAAGTTCCAACTGAGAGAGGCTGACGACATGGCATTAGATGAAATCAAAATTGGTGGAATGGGCGCAAGTCGCCGCCGAGTGGAAGATAACCGTTTTATACGTGGCAAGGGCAACTATGTTGATGACATAGTGCTTCCCGCCATGCTTCATATGGAGATCTTGCGTAGCCCCATGGCGCACGCGCGCATTAAGTCGATCGACGTCAGCAAGGCTTGGGAGATTCCAGGTGTGCGTCTCGTGCTTACTGGAGAGATGCTTGCCGCCCGTAACTTAGCGTGGATGCCGACGCTCTCTTATGACACACAAGCGGTAATGGCGATGGACAAAGTCCGTTTCCAAGGCCAAGAGGTTGCGGCGGTTATTGCAGACGATCCGTACATCGCCAAAGATGCTTGCGAAGCGATAAGAGTGGAGTACGAAGCGCTTCCAGTCATTGTCAATCCCATGCAAGCCATGGCACCTGGCGCGGCGTTGATTCGAGACGACAAAGAGAATCAGACAGATAACAAGGTATTTGATTGGGAAGTGGGAGATAGGGCTGGAACTGATAAGGCTTTTGCCGAAGCTGACCTAATTTCTAAGATTGAGCTTCACTACCCTCGCTCGCACCCGTCGCCAATCGAGACCTGTGGTTCCATCGCTGACTTTGATCGCGCGACAGGAAAACTCACCGTTTATATGACAACGCAGGCGCCGCACATCATTCGGGCGGCAGTTGCCATGGTGGCCGAACTTCCAGAGCATATGATCCGCATCGTCTCTCCTGATCTTGGTGGCGGGTTTGGTAATAAGGTTCCCGTTTACCCAGGGTATGTCATTTCTATTCTGGCTTCGATCTTGACTGAGCGCCCAGTGAAGTGGATCGAAGATAAGACTGGAAATCTTATTTCCACTGGCTTTGGCCGAGATGTGTATCTTCAAGGTGAACTGGCTGTCCGCAAGGACGGAAAGATGCTTGGCGTTCGCATGCACACAATCTCTGATCACGGTGCTTTCTTTGCGGATGCCCAGCCAAGCAAATTCAAGATTGGCTTGATGCACTCAGCTTTTGCGTGTTATGACATCCCGGTAGCGCATCTCACTGCTACTGGAACATATACAAATAAAGCGCCGGGTGGAGTTGCCTATCGGTGCTCCTTCCGGGTCACCGAAGCCATGTTCTTCCAAGAGCGCATGGTGCAGGCGGCAGCCGATGATCTAGGAATGGATCAAGCAGAATTCCGTCGCATCAACTTTGTCAAGGATGACGATTTCCCACACCGCACTGCTTACGGTTTCCTTACCGATTCTGGTCAGTACGGAAAGTGTCTTGACGTGGGTCTTGAAGCTATTGACTACAAAAACTTCTTGGTGCAAAAAGAAGAAGCCAAGAAACGTGGTCGCCTACTAGGTATCGGTATTTCAACAATGACCGAGCCACTCGGTGCGGGCAACAGCCGCGAGTACGACATTCTTGGAATCAAGATGTTTGACTCAGCCGAACTTCGCGTTCACATGTCCGGGAAGGCGATTCTTCGGACGGGTGCTAAATCTCAAGGCCAAGGACACGAGACCACTTGGGCGCAGATCGTGGCGCACGAGTTAGGTATCCCAGCGGATGACATCGTGGTCGAAGAGGGCGATACCGACACTGCTCCGTTTGGTATGGGAACGTACGCATCCCGTAGCACCCCAGTAGCGGGCGCCGCGGTCGCCATGGTCTCTAGGAAGATTCGGGCGAAGGCACGCAAGATTGCTGCTCATCTTTTGGAAGTTTCTGAAGAAGATGTTGAGTGGGAGTTAGGCCGCTTCTATGTGCGCAGTTCACCTGATCGAGGAGTCACCATCCAAGATTGCGCGATGGCCGCTTACAGCAATATGCCAGATGGTATGGAACCAGGGCTTGAGAACAACGCTTACTACGATCCACCAAACTTGACGTGGCCGTTTGCGTGCTACATCTCGACGGTTGAGGTAGATCCAGAGACTGGTGTCTGGGATGTGCTGAAGGTCGTTGCCGTCGACGATTGCGGTGTGCGTATTAATCCGATGATTGTTGAAGGTCAAATCATGGGTGGTCTCACCGAGGCATACGCCATGGCCAGCATGCAATTCATTACTTATGACGTCGAAGGCAACTGTGTGGGTTCGAACTACATGGATTATCTGTTGCCTACCGCTTGGGAAACGCCAGGCTTTGAATTGCACGAAGTCGTTACCCCATGCCCACATCATCCAATCGGCGCCAAGGGCATTGGAGAGTGTGCCACCGTAGGTGGCCCCGCCTCCTTTGTTAATGCTGTGATGGATGCCCTCAGGGGCACGGGCGTGCGCAATATCGATATGCCGCTGCTGGCGGATCGTGTCTACGAAGCGATTCAGACTGGAAAAGATATTTCGGGCGCGCCACCGATAAAGACGGAGGAGTAATGAATTGCTTCATTTCCCCCACGACGTTCGCTAGGGAGGCGACATGCTGATCAAACAAACAGTTGATGTGTCTCAACCAATCGAGTCTGTCTGGGAGTTCTTCGGAGATATCCCTCAAGTAGCTGCATGTTTGCCGGGTGCCAATCTCAATGAGGAGGTAGGCGAAAATAAGTACCGGGGTGATGTGGTGATCAAGGCCGGTCCAGTCAAACTCGAGTTTGCTGGCCTGGCTGAGATTAAGGATCGTAACGATGCCACCAAAACAATCACCGTTGCGGCTTCTGGTGCGGACAAGAAGGGGCGCGGTGAAGCCTCTATGTTGCTTGGCGCCGTTCTCACACCTTCGGGTGGCGGCACCAGAGTAGATATCTCCCTCGATCTCACGATCTCTGGTGCGGCGGCTCAGTATGGTCGGGGCCTGGTCTCAGATGTCACCTCCGTTTTAGTGAGCCAATTTGCCGAAAGCATGCAGAATCGGCTCTCCGCGATCGCTCAAGGCCTAGATCCCAATGCAGTTGCTGGCGCAAAGCCTGCCAGCGGGTTAGCTATCGGCCTTCGAGCGCTTCGCATGGCGCTCGTGCGTGTCTTTAGCCGCTTCTTCCTTCCTTATCAACCACAACCAAGCCGATAGAGAGGAATTCTTATGACGCTTTGGGGAATCGGAAACATCATCCTTTTGGTGGTGATTGTTCCAGTACTTGTTGCACTTCTTAATCGTGTGCTCGCTGCGCTAGAACGCATTCGCGGCGCGGCAGATGATGCCCTCAATGGTGGAGTCGCTCTTATTGGTGAACTCAATACTACTCCTGAACTTCTGGCGGTTACTGATACCACCATCAAAGCAGTAGCAGACGGCGCCGTGCGCTACGCCGGTTCTGTTGCGAAGTTGTTGGGATAGGAGATAGAGATGCAAACAGCAGCAGTAGTAACTCTCATACTTGGGACGCTCATCATTGCAGCAGCAGCCCTAGGTCTCACTCGGGTGATCTTCCACTTGCGTGCGGTAGCTAAGACTCTCGATGCACTTGATGGCGGAGTGCAAGTCATTGTGGCAAAGACCAGCACGGTTCCAACGGTACTTCCGTCGGTCAATGCGAGTCTCAAGCCTGTCCGCGATTTCTGCGAAGCGATTTAGGGAGAGGGCATCATGAATCTCGCATCTGAATCCACCACTGGTTGGACGATTGGTTATGCAATAGGCATTGTCGTTGTATTAGTCGTCGTAGCTCTCGTAGTTCCTATCTTGTTACTCGCCAAGAAAATTGGCGGACAAGCAAGGAGCATCAATACTGGTCTCGAGGGTGCAGTTCATAACACCGCATCTCTTGCCGATTTGAATACAACTATCGAAGCAGCGACCGTGATCATCGCGGGCCTTCGTCGCGGACGAAATAAGTTAGGTGGTTGATCATGACTAATGGTTTAACTTCAACTCAAGAGCAACTCTGGTGGGGCGCGATCATCGCTGGATTTGTCGTGGTGTTAGCGGTCGCTGCGCTACTCACCATCCTTGTGCTCCTGGTTCGCACCATTGATCAACGCGTCACCCAGATCAAGGCTACTTTGGTGCAAGCCGAAGCAAATACCTCCGATGCCTCGCTCATCCAAACAGTGGGTGAAGGAGTAGATGGCGTGCTCGCAGAGGGTCTTGAACATCACCTCTTCCTCGGTCGTGTACTAGATAAGGTGCGCTCATGAATACCTTGATCCTGCTTACGGTAATCGACATTGTGCTGCTCATCGCGGGACTTGCTATCTACCTCTTTATCGTTGGCGCACAATTGACAAAAGTAGCTGGCAAATTAGAAGAGGCGGCAGATCTTGTCTGGAAGGTAAAGCAGAACGCCGAACCTATTGAATCTGGCGTAGAGCGCATCAACCGCACTGGCGGTGTAGTTGCCGGAGCTTTGCCGCTCTTGTACGGCATGGCTGAGGGGATTGTGGTGGGGGCTACTTACCAGCCAGATACCGAAGAACGTCCGCCAGCTCGCCCTGCTATGGGAACTCGTCGCTCACGCCAACTCGATGGAGTCGGATTTAAGTAGGCAACTCCTCTCACCAGTGTGATGGGCAGGTCGATCCTTTGAACCTGGCGCTAGCGTGATTAGGCGTTGGGATCTCTATCAGTGGTCAGTGGCCCGGTGGTGGTAGCCGAATACTCTCCGATCCACTCAGTTTTCCACGCCTGGTCGTACTTCTCTTCGTTACATGTAGGTATAGACGGCCATTAATTCTCGAGCGATCTGTTCTCGGTGGGATGGCAAGCCGCCAGGCACTTCATAGATGCAAATATGGAGGTTCCACTTGCTTCCGGCTCTCTTTACCCAAGAAGGGGCATGCCGGTGTTTGAGGGGGAAACCTTCCTTGGATAAATCATCTCCATGACCGACATAGATGACGGCGAACTCTTGCGGTTTCTTTTCAGGATCCGGTCGACACATGATTGCGTAGACTGCAGGCAGTTGTGGTGCGGTCCAGCCGGTAAGAATACGCGGTCCCTCAAAAGGGTAGCCAGCCAGACTTCCGAGACGTATCACTCGTCGTCTTCCTCAAGATCATCGCTTTCACTAATTGTTTCTGCCTTTGTTACTGGCCACGACGGGAGTTGGGCGGTTGCTGCAGCGGAAGTAAAGAGCTCAATAGCTCTATCCACCGCTAGATCAGAATTCTCTGCCTCAACAATGATCTGAGCACCGTATGACATCGCCCCCACCCCACTGGCGATCCCGCTGTGGATCGCCACCGCATCGGCGAGTGCCACGACCTCTTCTATGGTGACTTCGCGATCCCCTTCGGCAAGAACTGAAACACTGAACTTCATGGCATCTTCCTATCGTGATTTCTCATCTGAGGGCGGTTAAAGTTGTACTGAATTCTTCAAGGCTTTTCAAATTATGTCCAGAAACAATTTCATCGATATACGGCTCTGCGACCATCATGCCTAGGGTAGTGGGGGCAAAGTCGCGGCTATCCCCTTTATGCGGATTCATCCAGACGATGCGGTAGCAGAGCCTGGAAAGTTTTTCCATGGCGTGAGCCAGCACCTCGGGTTCCCCTCTATCTAGCCCGTCTGAACAAATAACCACGATGGATCCTCTGCTCATTCCCCGGCGGCCCCACTGCCTAGTGAACATTTCAAGTGAGTCACCAATGCGTGTGCCACCATCCCAGTCGAAAACTAATCCCGCTGCCATGTTCATTGCTTCATCGGGGCGCCTTCTATCTAATGCCCGAGTAATGCGAGTTAGACGGGTACCGAAACAGAAGACCTCGACTCGGCCGGCTGCTCTCTGCGCAGAATAGGCAAACTGCAAAAGGTTTCGTGAATAGTCAGCCATGGATCCGGACACATCGAGAATCAGAACTAATGGCCGCAGTCGTAATCGACGCTTTGTGAAGTGGAGGTCGCGTGGCTCGCCATGGGCCCTCATCGTTTCTCGGACCATTCGTCTCATGCTGATGAGTGAACCCTTCGATGAGGCCATCTTTCGTCTTGTTTTCCTGCGCGGGGGAGTGAGTTTGATACTTGACATGATTCGCCGTAATGCTGCCAACTCTTCAGGTGTACAACTTGCAAATGTCTTATTGCGGAATAGTTCCGATGTTGAAGCTTGCAGCCCCATGCGAAGCTCTTCTTCTGCTGTTCCGGGGGAGCCGCTCTCTGGTGCAGGGATGTCGATGACAGCTTGCGCGCTCGAGGAGGCCTTGATTTTAAGACGATTCTCGCTCTTAAACTCAGCCTTTTCATCGAGAAAAAATGATCGAAAGACATTGTCGTAAAGCGGAATATGGTCACGCTTACTCACGAGCGTGCTTCGTCCAGCCCAGTAAACATCTAAAATATCGGAAGGATTGAGTTCGGCAATTGCACTGCAGTAAGCCATGACATCGTCAGAACCAATAGGTAATCCAACGTTTCTTAGTTCATGTCCAAATTCGGTAAAAAGTGTGATGAAGCCAGCGTCATCAGACACTGGAGACAACCTCTTGAATATTGGTGCGAACTAATTCAAGATCATCTCGATCCTTTACAATCGAGCCCAGAGTGTCATCTGCGCTCTGAGCAGTTAATTCGTCGGCACCCAGCGCGTCGAGCGCAGCCACCCAGTCGAGAGTTTCGGAGACGCCAGGAGGCTTGGCCAATTCCATGTCCCGCAAGCGGTTGACAGCAGCGACCACTCTATTGGCCATCTTCTCTGAAACATCAGGTATACGTGCCTGAATGATTTCAACTTCGCGGGCCGGGTCTGGAAAACCAATCCAGTTATAGAGGCAGCGCCGTTTCAATGCATCGTGTAATTCTCGGGTGCGGTTAGACGTGAGAATGACGATGGGGCGCGACTGCGCTTTAATGGTGCCGATTTCTGGAATGGTAATCTGAAAATCAGAGAGAAGTTCGAGCAGGAACGCCTCAAACTCATCGTCAGCCCTATCCACTTCG
Organism: Actinomycetota bacterium; assembly: GCA_026393015.1. Taxonomy (GTDB): domain Bacteria; phylum Actinomycetota; class Actinomycetes; order Nanopelagicales; family Nanopelagicaceae. The sequence continues at coordinate 2,526 of JAPLBA010000012.1, read as the reverse complement.
TCAATCAGTAGCACGCACTGATCTCCGGCTCTGATTGCTTCTAGTAACGGCCGCTCTAACAAGAATTTTGCACTAAATAGTTTGTCGACGGCATCTTCTTTCATTTCGCTCTCAGAGAGTGCGCGAATCTGCAGCATTTGGCGCGCGTAATCCCATTCGTAGAGAGCTTGGTTTGTGTCGATGCCTTCATAGCATTGCAAGCGCACTAATTTTCGGCCAAAGAGTGAGGCAAGTGTTTTAGCTAATTCAGTCTTCCCCACTCCCACTTCTCCCTCGAGGAGTAGCGGCCGTCCGAGCGTGAGGGCAATGTAGAGGGCGGTTGAGAGACCGCGATCAGCTATATATCCGTCGGAACGCAGGACATCGGTGAGTTCTTGAACAGAAGAAGGCAAGGCACGTGAAGCGTGGTTATCTAGCGTCACGGTAATTCCGGTGCGTTAACGAGTCTCGACGGGGCCAAGCACAAGGTCACGAATTGAGCCACCAGAGGTGTTTAATTTTCCTTCGCGGGCAAGCTTCTCGCGCCAGGCCACTCGAATGTCGGCGCCCTCTTCGGCATAACCATCGAAGGTAATACCAGCCATGTTTTTGCAGACCTTATTTGGGTTGCAATCTTCATCAAGGGCCACTACTGGATCCCCTTGGGCCTCCCACATTGAACGCAGTGTGGCACGCGCATTCTCGGCTTCTAGCGCCATATAGACAACCCTTTCGAGGAGTAAAATAAGCACATATGTGCACCTTAAGACTCCCAAAGATTAGCACCTCTGCGGAGCTGAGTCTCCTTGAAAACAAGGGCGATTAGGGCGCTCTGATGGCTTCAATGGCTTGCGCCAAGATCGATATTGCGATCTCGGCTGGCGAGGTGGCTCCGATGTCTACTCCAGCGGGGCCGTGGACTCTGGAGATCTCGGTGATCCCTCGGTAAGCCAACCAATCGGCTCTATTCTGTTGCATTTTTTGAGAGCCGAGCGCTCCGATGTACCCAGCATCGCTCTCCAGTGCGGCGGCCAGTGACATGCTGGAGGATTCGACGTCGTGGCCCATAATCACGGCGGCATCGATGCTTGCAAGATCTGCCATTAACCCAGTTGCTTGGTCGACCGCCTGCGCCATGACGACTCGCCAACCTAGCAACCGAGCATTTTCGGCTAGTGCCTCCGCGATGGGACCACCACCAGCAATGGCTAATTTAGTTACGGGATACATAATTGTGATGATCTTCTCCCCTGTAATGACAGTGCGAGAACTTCCCTTGTGAAAGAGTTCAGAAACTTCATCGTCAGATTCAGAAATATTATCTCTGGTGAATAAGACAGTGTCATGAATGAGATCGCCGTCTAAATTGCAGATCAGAGCGAGTGGTTCTCTTGATAAAAGTGCTGGCCATAATTGGGCAGGTAATTCGGCAGCGGGCGTGAGAACGCAGCGAGCGCTTCCACCTAGAGGTAGGCCAGCGATGAGCGCACCCACTTCACTTACATTGATGGAAAATACTCGTCCTTGGATGAGGTGTCGGCTGGCAAAATCGATGAGATCTCCATCGATTGCCCCAGAGAGCAGATTCCCGATCCGACCGCCCCCAGGCGTGAGTGCCAAGGCCTCATTCGGCTCGCCCAGCGGGAGGCCGTCAGATGAGATCACCCACGCCACATCTGCTCGGGTCTGCGCCCGTAGGCAGGAAGTAACACTGAGGGCAATTCCATACATGTAGCCATGGTAGGGGCGACTCCCAGGCGCTGTCGCGGTAGGCCGAATCTTCCATAGATTTCCAGAATCTCTCGAAAATAGGGCAGAATTCAGGTTCCGCCATTGTGTAGTGGCTAGCACGACGGCCTTTGAAGCCGTAAGTCCAGGATCGATACCTGGTGGCGGAGCGCAGGAACCCGCCGAAGAGAGGGGACCTTAGTAGTGCCCATAGTGCAGGCAAGCGCGCTGATCTTGGCAGCCGGTGAAGGTACCCGGATGAACTCTGCCACTCCCAAAGTGCTCCATGGCGTCCTTGGGAAATCGATGGTGGAACGCGTCCTCGATGCCTTGCCGCCAACCAAAGCCACCGTGGTTGTGGTCGGCTCGGGCCGCGAAGCTGTCGAAAAAGAGCTAGCGCGCATTGCGCCGAATGTTTCCACTGTCTTTCAGCCAGAGCGGGGTGGGACTGGGCACGCGACCCGTCTTGCAATGCCAGCATTTGCCGAGCTTGCTGATGATGATGTCATTCTTGTTCTTGGCTCTGATACGCCACTGTTACGTCGTGAAAGCCTTGCTGATTTCATCGCACAATCACTTGGGGCAGTTGCAGCGGTGATGACCGCTCATGTTCCTGAACCATTTGGCTACGGAAGGATTATTCGAGATAGCGCTCAGGAATTTACTTCGATCGTGGAAGAGAAAGATGCAAGCGAAACAGAGCGAGAAATTTCAGAGATCAATTCTGGTATCTATCTTTTTCAAAAAGGTGCACTCATTTCTGCGCTGGCACAACTCTCACGCGATAACGCACAGGGGGAGGAGTACCTCACGGATGTT
>JAPLBA010000058.1 GCA_026393015.1 Actinomycetota bacterium | reverse complement strand
GGGTTGGGAACATAGCATCGACGTGGCTCTCGAAGCCGTTCACCGCATGGGGATATAAGGAAGCTAGCTTCATGCTCATTAACCTTCATACCCACCTCGAAGGAACCGTACGTCCTGGTACGGCGGCAGAACTTGCAGAGAGCATGAATGTGCCTACGCCTCCAGGTGGGTGGGAGAATGCTTTTCGGATTAAGAAAAAGGGAGATCTCACCATCTTCCTCGCCCATGTCGCTATGGCTTATCCATTGCTAGGAAATGCTGAGAATCTTCGCCGGGTTGCTTTTGAGGCAGTAGAGGACGCAGCTAAGGATGGTCAGTCGTACATCGAATTACGGCTTGGCCCGGCGACGCACGCGAGAAAAGATTTGAGTATTCGCCAAGTACTTGAAGCGGTCTGTCGTGGAGTTGAGGAAGCGAAAGTACATACGGGTATTCGCGCTGGAGTTATTGCATGCATGCTGCGACATGAGCCAGATGAGATCATTGCTGAAATCACACATGCAGCTATTGCGCTCGCAGGGTCTGGAATTGTTGGAATAGATATCGCCGGAGACGAAATTCTCTACCCATCCCTTGCGCGCTACGCACCCCTTTACGACTTAGCGCGGGCGGCCGGTCTCGGCTTGACCGCGCACGCTGCCGAAGCGGGGCCAGCGAGCGCAGGAAAAGAAGCGGTCGAGCTGCTAGGTGTGACGCGAATTGGCCATGGAAGCAATGTGGCGAGCGATCCAGAAATGCTTGAGTGGGTGCGCGCAAAAGGTGTCACTATCGAGGTCTGCCCGACGTCAAATGTGCTCACAGGTGCGGCGCCAAGTTTGAAAGAGCACCCGGTGGTGGATTTTGTGAAAGCCGGAGTCAAGGTTGCGTTGGGTGATGATGACCCAGAGAACACTGGCGTTCGACTGAGCCAGGAAGCATTTTTGCTGGTCAGCGAAGGTGGGCTCCTTGCCGAAGATATTAGAAAATTTGCCTACGACGGAATTAGCGCAGCCTTTTGTAGCCAGGAGATTCGTGCAGAGCTCATGGTGGAGTGGGGCCAGGAGTAGACCAGTTCAAAGCCAGTTCGCATCCCTCAAGGAGTACTTGAGGGATGCGAAACTCCCAGATTCCACTTCTAGGAGCCCAGGCTCAATTCGGATAGGGTGAGCGTAAATTGTTGGTGGCTTTCCTAGCCTCTGATAAACCCTGGTAGCCCGAAAGGGCTTGTGAGAGGAGTTCCATGAACAAGCGCTTAACTGCTGGTGTTGCCGCATTTGCTTTGGCAGCACTTGGTTTTGCCCTATCCCCAGCTTCGGCTGCGGTAAAGACTGTTGACGAGTCGTCATGTGGCATGGCTGGCGCATTTTGTGTCGGCGTAGTTACGGATACCGGCAAGGTCGACGATAAGTCGTTTAACCAAGCTTCTTGGGAAGGTGCGAAAGCTGGTGCCGATAAGGCAGGCGGCTTCGCGAAGTACATCGAATCACTTGATTCAAAGGATTACGCAGCCAACATTGATCTCTTTGCAGGCAAGAAGTACAACGTCATTGTGACGGTTGGTTTCTTGATGGCGGACGCCACTGTGGCTGCTGCAGCGAAGTACCCAAACATCAAATTCATTGGTGTGGATCAATTCAACGGCAGCACTGCTGCTAACTTCAGCGGACTTATATTCGATGAAGATAAGGGCGGCTTTATTGTTGGCTACCTTGCTGGCTACCTTACGAAGAGCGGCAAGACTGCCGCAATTGCAGGTGGACCAAGCACCATTCCTCCAGTCCGCAAGTACATCGAAGGCTTCGCCAATGGCGTAGCTTTCGCTGGCAAGGAGCAAAAGAAGAAGCTCAAGGCATCCACGGTTTACTACACCGGTGCCAACGCTTTCAATGATCCAGTCTGGGGAGCTACCACTGCAAAGCAGTACCTCTCACAAGGCTATGACGTCATCTTCGCAGCTGGTGGAAGAACCGGAAACGGTGGACTAGCAGCGATTGCAAAGAAGAAGGGTGCATTCTGCATCGGCGTTGACCTTGATCAATGGCTCACTCTCCCTGAGGCACATGGTTGCCTGGTCTCGTCAGCCGAGAAGCGCCTTGTTGCTGGAGTGAGTTCTCTCGTGGGTCAGATAAAGGATGGTTCGTTCAAGGGTGGCAACTTCGTTGGCACTGTGGGCGCGTCTCCTTACCACGATCTCGCAAGCAAGGTTCCTGCCGCAGTCCAGAAGAAGGTCGCCGCAACTCTCAAGAAATTGATTGACGGTTCACTTCCTACAGGCGTAAAGCAGTAATCAGCTAAGAAATTGCAGGAAAGGAGCGGGGGACATACTTCGGTGTGTTCCCCGCTCCCGTTTTGACTCGGGTCAGTCGTCATCCGTGAAAGGATTTTTGTGTTCAATGCGAAGGTTTTCAGGGCGTGGTTGACCCCGCTAGTTGCTGTCTTCATTGCATTCGCCATAGGAGCCCTACTGATGCTCCTTCAGGGTGCGCACCCGATGGACGCATACGGCTCTCTCTTCAGTCACGGATTTGGATCTTGGGCAGGTTTTGCTAAAACACTAGGCAAAGCGACCCCTTTGATGTTGAGCGGGCTTGCAGTGACAATTGGGTTGCGCTCGGGGCTATTTAATATTGGTGTACAAGGGCAATTAGTGTCGGGTGCACTTGCAGCTGGATGGGCCGGCTATGCAATTCATGGATTACCGATTTATATCCACCTTCCGATTGCGTTGCTATTTGGTATTGCTTTTGGAGCATTGGTAGGTTGGATTGCAGGAGCCCTGAAGGCCTATCGCGGAATCCACGAAGTTATTACGACAATCATGATAAATAGCATCGTGCTTGCGCTAGTTGACTACCTAGCGGGCCATAACTTTCAAGAGCCGGGACAAACGCTTGCTCGCACCTCGGCAGTCTTGCCTTCGGCCACGATTCCAAAGATTTTTGGATTGCCTTCTGGTTTCTTCTTTGCAGTATTGCTGTCTTGGGGAGTCTGGTGGATTTTTCAACGCACCACGAGCGGCTTCAGGCTTGACACGGTGGGTCGTAATAAGAATGCAGCGTGGTACGCGGGCATTTCGGTGAAGCGTTCAGTTCTGATCGCGATGGGTGTGGGAGGCGCAATTGCAGGATTGGGTGGTGCCATTGAAACCCTCGGAGTTATCGGCCGGTTCGAACCTACTTTCAACACTGGTCTCGGATTTGACGGAATCACGATTGCCTTGCTTGGGCGGGCAAATCCACTTGGCGTGATCCCAGGCGCGATTTTGATCGGCGGAATCCGCGGAGCGTCTGCGAGCATGCAATTCGATGCAGGTGTAGCACCCGAGATCGTCGATCTCATTCTTGCTCTCATTCTCTTCTGTGTCACAGCGCCATTCTTATCGAAGTGGCTGCGCAGTACTGAAGTAGGAGCAAAGATCACTAGCGGTTGGAGTAACTGATGAAAAGGTTCCTCACTTTCAAATGGATTTTGACATTGATCTTGATCGCAATCACTGGTTACCTTTATTCGAGAGACGGAGTCATCACGACTTCGGTAGTTGCGACAGCTTTGATTTTTGGCCTCCCGTTAGCGCTTGCTGCGATGGTCGGCATCATGTGTGAGCGCACTGGAATTGTAAATATTGGAATTGAAGGGACTCTTCTCTTTTCCTCTTTCATTGGATTCTTCGTGGCATCGACCACGAATAACGGTGTCTTCGGAATTTTCTCGGCGATCCTTGCCGGAGTAGTGACGGGGCTCTTCTTAGCCTTTATGTCTATTTCTTGGAAAATGGATCAAATTATTGCTGGAACGATCATCAATATATTGGCCACCGGTTTAACTTCATTCCTTTACAAGCAGGGCCATACCGCGCCGACTACTTCCCCAATAGATATCCCCTTCTTTTCAAATATCCCATTTTTTGGTCAAGTTCTATTCATGAATGGGCCACTAGTTTATTTTGGACTAGTTGTCATTTTTGCTCTCTACGTGGCGCTCTATCACACGAGCTGGGGGCTGCGCTCTCGCGCAGTCGGCGAGCATCCCGGCAGCGCAGATACTGCAGGCGTCTCGGTCTTTAGGCTTCGCTACCTCAACGTTGCCCTCGCAGGTGCAGTAGGTGGGCTTGCAGGCGCTTACTTAAGTTTGGAACTAGTTGGCTCGTGGGATCGCGGCTTCACGGCCGGCAAAGGTTTCACCGCGCTAGCTTTGATGATCTTTGGCAGGTGGAATCCGATGGGCGCGTTGGCGGCCGCCATGTTCTTCGGATTGGCCCAAGCCATCACGAACCAATTGATGTTTGCTGATGTTGCACATATCCCCGAACAATTCGTAAATATGCTTCCATATGTACTCACGATCGTGGTTCTTGCGATTTCAGCAGGCAAGGTACGCCCACCGGCCGCTGAGGGCCAGCAGTACGAGAAGGAGCAGGCGTAATGAGTGCACTTCTCGAAATCACCAATGTCACCAAGACCTTTCCGGGTGTAGTAGCAAACGAAAATATTTCAATCTCAGTTTCTGCCGGTGAAATTGTGGCTTTGCTCGGTGAAAATGGTGCCGGAAAATCCACTCTCGTGAAGAGCGTCTTTGGCATGGTGCGTCCGGATTCGGGAGAGATTCGAATAAAAGGTGAACTTATTTCTCCGGGTGATACAAGCGGTGCCATCGCGCGTGGTGTGGGCATGGTGCACCAACACTTTCAACTTGTTCCCGTGATGACCGTTACCGAAAATATCATTCTTGGAGATGAGCCAAAGCGCGGAATCTTCCTTAATATGAAAGCGGCACGCGCAGAAGTATTGGCACTCTCTGAAAAGTATGGCCTTGAGGTAGATCCAGATGCCTTTGTCGAAGATCTCGCAGTGGGAACTCAGCAACGCATCGAAATTCTCAAGGCGCTTCGCAAAGACGTTGATCTGCTCATCCTTGATGAACCCACCGCGGTTCTGACACCGCAAGAGACCGACGAGCTCCTGCAAGTGATGAGGAACTTGGCTGCCTCGGGCGTGGGCGTGCTCTTTATTACCCATAAACTCCGTGAGGTCATGGCAGTTGCTGACCGCGTTGTGGTTTTGCGCAATGGTCGCGTAGCCGGCAGCACATCTCCTAAGGAAACAGATGAAGAGGGCCTTGCCCAGCTCATGGTGGGCCGCAATGTCGTTCTCCAAGTCGAAAAGGGTGATGCAAAGCCAGAGGCAGCAACCCTGGTGATCAGAGAGTTGCATGTCAACGACGACCGCAAGCATTTGGCTGTCAGTGGTCTCAATTTAGAAGTCCGTGCTGGCGAAATCGTGGGCGTCGCGGGTGTCGAAGGTAATGGTCAGCGAGAGCTTGTGGAAGCAATTTGCGGAATGCGTCCGCGCATTAGCGGGGAAGTTTTGGTCTCCGGCGAAGCGACACCAGATATGCATCCTCATAAGGTCCATTCCATGGGTGTTTCGCATATTCCAGAAGATCGCGAAAAGCATGGGCTCGTCTCCTCATATTCGATTGAAGATAACCTTGTTCTGAATCAGTTCGATCGTGAACCATTTGCCAAGAGTTGGATTCGTAACATTGGAGCTTTAGAAGATAACGCCACTCGACTGGTGGAGGAGTTTGATATTCGAACTCCATCAATAAAGACAACTGCGAGCGCTCTATCGGGCGGAAATAAGCAGAAGGTCGTAGTCGCACGTGAGCTGAGCCAAGACACTCGTGTGGTGGTTGCTGCGCAACCGACACGTGGCGTCGACGTGGGCTCTATCGAGTTTATTCATAACCAACTTATCGCTGCGCGCGATGCCGGAGCTGCTGTCCTCTTAGTTTCGGCCGAACTTGATGAAATTCTTTCGCTCGCCGATCGAGTCGCCGTGATGTTTGGTGGAAAGATCGTGGCCATTTTGGATGCAAAAGAGGCCGAACGTGGTCTTGTGGGTCGACTTATGGCCGGTCTTTCAGCATGATAAGTGCTCTATGAGCATTCAGATCGATTGGGAAGTCCTTAAGGCGGCGGCCATCTCTGCGATGGAACGCGCTTACGCTCCCTACTCAAAGTACCCAGTGGGAGTCGCCGGACTTGTCGATGATGGACGAATTGTCTCGGGTTGCAATGTCGAGAACGCCTCCTATGGCCTCACTCTTTGTGCGGAGTGCGGCATGGTCTCTGCGCTCCACGCCACTGGTGGTGGTCGCCTAGTCGCGGTTGCGTGTGTGGATGCTGCGGGTGAGGCGCTGATGCCCTGTGGTCGTTGTCGCCAATTGCTCTTTGAGCATGGCGGCCCCGAACTACAAGTCTGGATGCCTACCGGTGTGCGACGCATGAAGGAAGTTCTTCCCGAAGCCTTTGGACCTTCGCATTTAGAGAAGAATTAAGATGAGCGTTGAACCATTTGCTGCGGTAGACGTGATCGGTGCCAAACGTGATGGCCACGAATTATCTCCAGCGCACATCGACTGGATTGTTGATGCGTACACCCGTGGAGTAGTGGCCGACGAGCAGATGTCGGCGCTTCTGATGGCCATTCTTCTTAACGGAATGAATCGCAAAGAAATCACTCGCTGGACAACCGCCATGATTAACACCGGCGAACGGATGAGTTGGTCGATGCTCGATCGTCCTACGACCGATAAGCATTCAACTGGTGGGGTAGGAGACAAGATCACCCTGCCGCTCGCACCAATTGTGGCTGCGTGCGGCGCCGCTGTCCCACAACTCTCCGGTCGCGGACTTGGACATACGGGCGGAACGCTCGACAAATTAGAGTCAATTCCAGGTTGGCGTGCCTCGCTATCAAATGCAGAGATGCTTGGAGTATTGCAGAGTACGGGCGCGGTTATTTGCTCCGCGGGTGCTGGTCTGGCACCTGCCGACAAGAAAATTTACGCGATTCGAGATGTCACTGGAACTGTGGCTGCTATTCCGCTCATTGCCTCATCAATTATGAGCAAGAAAATTGCTGAAGGTACGGGTGCGC
>JAPLBA010000043.1 GCA_026393015.1 Actinomycetota bacterium | reverse complement strand
GGTGGGGATCTGTGCCCCATGTAAATCCCAACCTTGGTAAAAGCCTCGTTCAAGTGATCTGCGCACGAGTCGATAGTGATTCGCCCAAGCCGCGTGCACGTCACTTGTGTTGCCGATCGGAATGATGTTGGTGGAGCCGTCGGAGAGACGTACTCCGCTACCGGCGGCGGCCACTTGTAAAAGCGACTTAGCTAGATCGGCGGCGGGATGATCGAGAGTTTGGTAAGCCGCTGAAATACCAGCCGCAGCGGAATAGTCGTATGTACCGTAATGAAACGCTGTAAGCCGGCCTTTTGCTGCATCAATCATCGGAGCAGAGGCAACTTTGCCACTTGGGCCAATAATTGCTTGCGTAGTTTCGATCTGAATCTCGAATCGAATAGTTCCCGCTTTGAGTCTTAACGAATGTTCTAGTTCCTGGCAAGCGTCCACCATCACTTCTACCTGCTCAACGAAAGTAACTTTTGGAAGCGTAACTACAAAGTTTTTTGGAACACCGCCCTGCTTTGCAAGCCCTGAGATAAAGAGATCCAAAGTACGCAGCGCACGATCGCGCGTTACGGCTTCCAAACTCTTCATTCGGAATCCAGAGAAAGCGGTGGTAAGAGATTGTATTGAGGCGAGTGCACTCTCAACGTGCTCATCTTCTTCGCGATCGCTACGCCTACCATAGCCATCTTCAAAATCAATTCGTAAATCTTCAATCGGCTCATTTGTTAACTTTGCTTGCAGTCGAGGCCACCAATCAGAGACCACGCCTTCCGCGACGCCAATAACGCTGGCAAATTCTGCAGGCGTTCCGGCGTGTGAACTTAATGTGTTGCGAGCATGCTCACCCCACTCATGAATCGTGCGAGATGAGAATTTATCCGCAGGTACGTAGCAGGTATGTATGGGTTGACGCCCACCAAAATCGCCCGCGTAGCGATCGGCAAGAGCCTTATCAACGTCACTGAGATTTTTGCTTGCTTGTTTTAAGAAGTCTTTACCGAGAGAGCTCACAGCAGATCTTTGATCTCACTTGAGAGGGTGAGCCCGCTGCGATGGCTCTCCGGAAGTGAATTCCACCAACGTTTCGCCACGGCCGAGAGACCTGCGTGTGTGGGAACTCCCCAAACGCGAAAACGCCCGAGGCCACCATCAGGAAAGACATCGAGGCGCACGGCGTTAACTGGCACATCACTCTTTACAACATAGCGATGAGGAGTATCGGGTTGCACGCGATGCTTGGCAACTAACTCTTCCTTGCCGGGTGATTTCTTCAATGCTGCAGCGCTATCTGCGGTCACCATAATTTCACCCGGTGCATTTCCTTTGAAGTGAGTGGTGTCTACCTCAACAGCAGAGACCACTCCTTCGACAGCGAGGGCCACGGCAAACCAATCATTTCCCCCATGGCGACGACGGCGGTTCTCCCAGCCATCGCCTTGCGTGCGCGCCAATCCTGGCAGAAGGGTATTGCGTGACGATGAATAGAAATCATCACTGCAGCCGATCAGTTCACCGCCATTTTCTAAGCCAGTGAGGTCGATGGTGTGGCGCGCAATAATCCAACGAGGATCAGGAATGACTTCTCCATGAACACGAAAACGGGCAACTCCACCATCGGGATAGATAGAGAGACGAATATGTGTCCAGCGGAGTTCACTTTTAATCTCGAAGAGATTCTCATGATCTCCCTTGAGATCAGCAGGTCCTAAAAGTGTGGTCCACTCTGCGGCTTCCACTTCTGCGGGAGAGGGATTGCCTTCGAGAGAAGTGCCCTCAACAGATGCTTGTTCAGGGTAATTGCCAGTGAAGTTTCCGGTATCAATAACTACGCCACGTACGATGCCCGCGGCACCAAGACGAACAATGGCAAAATCATGACCAGGCTCGCGACGACGTCGCGTCTCCCAACCGTCATAGATCTGACCCTTGTGTCCAAAAGTGTGTCCGTGGAAGTCGGCCCTTCCTTCGTTAAGCAGACTCTCCTTCTCGGCGAAGAACTCATCGTTGGCGGCGATCACCCCGGATCCAAAACGGCGGGCAGCTAAGTCGGTGAGATTACGAAAATCGCTCATGGAGTATTTCCTTCTCGGTAGAGGAATTGCCCGCTGGGAACTCCGGTCAGAGCACCATTTTGATAGATCAGAGTCCCACGAAGCCAGGTTTTCTGTACAACACCCGTGAGAACTTTGCCCGCGTAGGGGGAGACCGGGTTGCGGTGGAAGAGTTCAATCGGATTTACCGTGAATTCTTCGCCTGGAAGGAATTCCAGTAGATCGGCATCTCTACCGACCTCGATAGCGCCCTTTTGGCTTAGCCCGGCAAGGGCTGCGGGTTTCCGCGACATCCAGTGAGAGATCTGGGCGAGGGTGGCTCCGCGGGGGGCGCCAGCGGTCCAGAGCAGAGGCAGTCCAAGTTGGAGTGAGGAAATACCTCCCCAGGCGCTTTGAAAGTCACCCTCTTCGAATCCCTTGAGGTCTGGCGTGCAGGGGGAGTGATCTGAAACGACCAGGTCGATTACCCCGGAGAGTAAACCGTCCCAAAGTTCGTCTTGGTTTTTCTTTTCGCGAATGGGTGGACAACATTTGAATTGAGTCGCACCATCAGCCACTTCTTCGGCCGTGAGCGAGAGGTAGTGCGGGCATGTTTCGACAGTGATACGCACGCCATCGGCCTTCGCCTCTTTAATCATCTGGATAGCATCGCCGCTAGAAAGATGTAGTACATGCACTCGGGCACCTGTGCGTCGTGCTTCTCGAATGACTTGTGCGATGGCTTCGTTCTCCGCACCCTTTGGCCTCGATGCAAGAAATTCTTGGTAATCTCGTGATCCTGCGCGACTGGAATCCTCGATAACGTGTGCATCTTCTGCGTGCACCACCATGAGACCATCAATTTTCGCGAGGATTTCTAACGCTTCAGCGAACTCGACTTCGGTGGTTGCTGGAAATTCATCAACTCCAGAATGAAGCAAGAAGCATTTGAATCCGAATACACCGGCATTGTGTAGCGGAATAAGGTCT
>JAPLBA010000134.1 GCA_026393015.1 Actinomycetota bacterium | reverse complement strand
GATACCTTGCCCTTCAGGAGGGGGCGTAATCATGGCATGGACACTCTCAACCGCAGGACCCGGCGAGGTAGTAAAGCCTAACGAGCGCCTCAGCTACGGACGCATGGTCGGACTTGGCGCACAACACGTGATGGCCATGTTCGGTGCCACCTTCGTCTTCCCACTCATCATGGGCTTGAATGCAAACCTCAGCGTCATGATGTCGGGTATAGCCACGGTGATCTTCTTGCTCATCGTCGGAAATCGGGTACCTAGCTATTTGGGTACCTCCGCTTCATTCGTAGGAGCCGTAGCGGCAATTCGTGCTGGCGGCGGAACTTCTGCACAAGTGACCGGCTCCATCCTTATCGCCGGTCTTCTCCTTGCAATCGTTGGTCTCGTCGTGCACTTTGCCGGTGGCGCCGTAGTGACCAAGGTGCTTCCTCCAGCAGTGACTGGTGCAGTTGTTATGTTGATCGGTTTCAACCTCGCTCCAGTGGCTACCGGTGTGTACTGGCACCAAGATGAGTGGCTCGGCTTCCTTACATTGGTAGCCACCCTCGTCATGTCAGTGGTTTTCCGTGGCTTCCTCTCACGCATCACGGTCTTCCTTGGCCTTATCGTCGGTCTAGTTATTGCTTGGCTCATGGATGTATTGAGCATCACCGGGTATGACCGCTTTGCTGGTGGAGATCCAAATACTCCTTTGGCTGCCGCAGTCAAGCGCGTGGATTTCTCTGGTGTTGGCAAGGCTGATTGGTTTGGGCTGCCTACGATGTCAGGTCCCACCTTCACGGGTTCCTTCATCCTTTTGGTGATACCAGCCGTTATCGCACTCATCGCTGAGAACACAGGTCACGTCAAGGCTGTCGCTGAAATGACTGGCGAAAATCTTGATGATGTTCTTGGTCGTGCTCTTATCGGTGATGGCGTTGGCACCATGCTCACTAGTGCCGTCGGCGGTTCACCTACCACCACATACGCAGAGAACATCGGCGTCATGGCAGCAACCAAGGTGTATTCAACCTTGGCCTATTACATTGCAGCAGTATTTGCGATCCTCTTCGGGCTCTGCCCCAAGTTTGGTGCCATCATCAACGCAGTTCCTGGTGGCGTACTCGGAGGCGTGACGACCATCCTTTACGGCATGATCGGCATTCTTGGTGCCAAGATCTGGATCGAAAATAAGGTTGACTTTGGTAACCCAGTCAACCTCGTTCCTATCGCTGCTGCCATCATCCTTGGTGTCGGCAACGTATCGTTGAAGTTCACCAATGACTTCTCGATCACCGGTATCGCAGCAGGTACCTTGGTCGCAGTCATTGGCTGGCACCTCTGCAACATGCTGTCAAAGAAAGTCAAACGTTAAGGATTGATGCTTTAGCATCAGGCCCTTACGAAAGACGGGTGGAGAAATCCACCCGTCTTTCGTGCGCTATCGCCTGGCTTTTTGGGATTCTTAGGCGATAATTCACCTTTCGGCTACCAAAGAGGGAGAAGATGGATCAATGAAGCCCTCTCGTTTTCAGTACGTGCGGCCGCGCTCCATCCCCGAAGCGGTAATGGCCTTGCAACGCCACAACTCGAAGGTGCTGGCTGGTGGGCAGAGCCTGACCCCGCTCCTTTCGATGCGCCTAGCGTCCCCAGAGGTATTGGTAGATATAAATGGCCTTACGGAGCTCTCGGGGATCGAGCTTCGCGGATCGGAGCTATGGATCGGAGCTATTGCCCGGCACCAAGAGGTCCTCACTCATCACTTGGTACAAACTCATGTTCCATTGATTCAGCAGGCGCTTGGCTACGTAGCTCATCCTGTTATTCGTAATCGTGGAACTTCTGTTGGATCCATTGCGCACGCCGATCCTGCCGGAGAGCTCACTGCAGTAGCTGCGCTGCTTGGGGCCCGGATTCACGTTTCCGCCCAACAAGGGCCTCGCGAAATTCTGGCCGCCGACTTTTTCGTCGGACCGCTCGAATCCGCTCTACAACATGGTGAACTCGTTACTGGGGTGTCATTCCCTGTACTAGATGCCACCTGGGGGAGTTCTTGCCAGGAAGTTTCCCGTCGACATGGCGATTATGCGCTTGCGGGAGTCTGCGCCTTAGTGCAAGTTCTGGATGGCCGAATAATGGCTGCAAGGATTGCAATATTCTCGGTGGCCGGAACACCACTGGTTATCGACGTGATGGACGTGCATGAAGACCACGAGAAGTTAAACCTAAAAGTGCAAGCTTTGATAGATCCCGACACAGATATTCACGCCACCGCCGATTACCGTCGTCAACTTGTAAAAACCCTTGTAGTTCAAGCGCTCACCGAGGCCCGCGTTCATGCAGAATTGAGACAATCATGAATCCCGAGGAATTATTCCTAGTGGAACTCACAGTCAATGGCACCCCACTAAGCGCGCGAGTGCCTGCTCGAAGGTTGCTCTCCGATTTCCTCCGCCACGATTTGCGCCTTACCGGCACTCACGTCGGCTGTGAACACGGAGTGTGCGGCGCCTGCACCATTCTGCTCGAGGGCAAGCCAGTGCGTGGGTGCCTTATTTTTGCCGTGAGCGTCGCTGGTTCTGCAGTCACAACGGTTGAAGGTTTAGTCAACAACGATGGGACTCTGGGGGTTGTTCAGCGCGCTTTTCATGAGTCACACGGTTTGCAATGTGGTTTTTGTACGCCAGGCTTCATCACTACGATCCATGCGTATTTGAAAGAGAATCCACACCCCACGGAAGAAGAGGCGCGCGAAGCAATCGCTGGAAATCTCTGCCGTTGTACGGGGTATCAAAACATCATCAAGTCAGTGCTGAGAGCGGCCGAGCTGATTGATTCGGGGGTGCGCGATGACCACTAAATCATTTGGTGAACCTATCCTGCGCAAAGAGGACCCCCGTTTAGTTTCTGGCCAGGGACGCTATCTCGATGATCTAGGACATGACGCTCTGGCGGCGGCATTCCTTCGTAGCCCACATGCCTCTGCTCGCATTCTAGATATTGACGTCACTGATGCTCTTGAAGTACCCGGGTTGATTGGCATTTACACATATGAAGATCTTGAGGGCCGTGTTGCAGAACCCCTGCCGCTTCTCATCCCTCATCCCGCGCTACTTAACGGAAGAACTGGTTATCCACTCGCTAATGAGTACGTCCGCCACGTGGGCGAAGCCATTGTCATGGTCATCGCAGAGGATCGTTACGTTGCCGAAGATGTTGTTGACCTCATCAAGGTCTCGTACGAAATTTTGAAACCAGTGGTCGGCATTGAAAATGCTAAAGCTGCACATAATGCGGTCCATCCAAGTGTTCCGAACAATGTCAGCGCACACTCTGTTAAAGAGGTCGGTGACGCCCGTGCCATGATCGAGTCAGCGCCTCATAAACTCTCGCTAGATCTTTTCATTGAAAGAAGTGCGTGCTCTCCCCTCGAGGGTAAGGGCGTTTACGCTATTTGGGAGGAAGATTCGCAAGAGTTGCGTCTCTGGTCGTCAACGCAAACCTCTACTGGGGTGCGAGCTGCTGTGGCAGCCAAACTTGACCTTCCACTACAGAAAGTTGAGTGTATTGCCCCCGACGTGGGCGGAGGATTTGGCGTAAAAATTATGCATCCGTGGCCAGAAGAAGTTCTCATTCCTTGGGCGGCTCGCAAACTTAAGCGCCCTGTAAAATGGAGTGAAGATCGGCGTGAACACTTCATATCTTCGGCCCACGAAAGAGCTCAGGAGCATCATATTGAAGTCGGATTCGATGAAGAAGGTCGCATTCTTGGATTAGACGTCACTTTTTTTCACGACAATGGGGCATATACGCCCTACGGAATTATTATTCCACTCATCACATCAACTCAATTGCTTGGTCCGTATAAGCCTGCTTCTTACCGGGTCGAATTCACCTCCCTCTTTACCAACACTGTGTTGGTTATTCCCTATCGCGGCGCTGGAAGACCACGCGGCGCTGGAAGACCACAAGGGGTTTTCGCCATGGAGCGCACGGTCGATGCGATCGCGAAGTACTTGAAACTCGATAGAACTGTGGTTCGTGAACGCAATTTCATTCAGCCCCACGAAATGCCCTACGACTTAGGCTTGATCTTCCAAGATGGACGGCCACTTGAGTATGACTCCGGTGACTTTCCGGCATCTATGGCAATGCTCAAGAAAATGGTCGGTTGGGATGATTTTGAAACCATGCGCAGTGAATATGCGGCCATGGGGCGCAAAATCGGCATTGGTGTTGCTTGTTATGTTGAAGGAACGGGCGTGGGCCCATACGAAGGTGGCTTCGTACAGGTGGAGACGAGTGGTCGAATTAATGTCGCTACTGGTCTCACAAGCCAAGGGCAAGGCCATCAAACGGTCTTTGCCCAGATTGTTGCCGATGAACTCGGAGTTCCTATTGAGGACGTTTTCGTCACCACAGGAGACACCCGCCGCTTCCCGTATGCGGTGGGCACCTTCGCCTCTCGAGCTGCAGTAATGAGCGGAAACGCCATCGCTCTTGCCGCCCGACAGGTCAGAGATAAAGCGCTGCGCCTTGCTGGTGAGGCCCTTGAGTGCGATCCGCAAGACCTTGAGATAGTTGATGGCATCATTCGGGTCAAGGGTGACCACACGAAGTCCATCGCACTCAAGACCGTCGCGGTTCTTTCGAATCCCCTCAGGTATGCCTTCGACGAGTCAGCGAAAGCGGCCACCCAATTTGCGGTGGGGGACACCTCTAAACCTCCTGTGCCAGAAGATCAAGAGCCTGGGTTAGAGGGCAAAGATTATTACTCGCCCATGGCGTCAACATTTGCCAACGGCATGCATGCGGTCATCATCGAGATTCTCCCAGAGACGGCCGAAGTGAAGATCCTGCGATATGTGGTTGTTCACGATTGTGGTCGAGTGATTAACCCCATGATTGTTGAAGGACAAATACACGGAGGAGTAGCCCAAGGAGTAGCCGGTGCGCTCTATGAGCGCATGGCCTACGACGAGAGTGGACAGTTGCAAAATGCCTCTTTCATGGATTTCCTCATGCCATATTCCACAGAGATTCCCACTGTTGAGGCAGGCCACTTAGAAACACCTTCGCCGCTCAATCCACTTGGTATCAAAGGCGCAGGTGAGGCTGGTGTCATTCCTGGATCTGCCGTCTTTGCGAGTGCGATCGAAGATGCTGAAGGTTTTGAGATTCGTCGCATGCCCATCTCTCCGAGTGAGTTATGGGAATTACGCCGCACCATGAAGGAGAATGCATGAAAATCATTGGAAGCTACTCTTTAGATCATCCGCCAGCTGCCGTTTTCGCTGCTCTCAATGATCCAGCTGTTCTTCTCCTTACTATTCCTGGCTGCCAAGCATTAGAACAGACTGGTTCCACGAGTTATGCCATGACCATCACCGCCGGCGTCGCTTCCATCAAGGGTACATATAACGGCGTGGTTGAACTAGCAGACCAAAACGCCCCGCACGCGTTCACTCTCAAGGCAAGTGGCTCGGGTGGTCCAGGTACGGTGCAAGCAGACGTCAAAGTCACTCTTGCTGAAAGCGCTGAGGGATGTGCGCTCACCTACGAAGCCGATGCGGTGGTAGGCGGAGTTATTGGTGGCGTAGGGCAACGGGTGCTCAGCGGGGTTTCCAAGAAGACCGCAAATGAGTTCTTCGAAGCAGTCAATCGTTATCTCGCAGGCGACCGTAGGAGTACCGCCGTTGTGCAAGATAGCGAAACTGGAAAAGTTAGTATTCGCAAGGAAGCTGCGAACCGACCGGCTTCAAGCATATCGTCACTCCTTGCTGGAGGAGCCCTCGCCCTTGCAGGAGTAATTCTTGGTTGGCTCATCACTCGATGAAAACTTTCATTGCTGCGGCCATTCAGATTGCTCCTGTAGCTGGAGAACTTTCTCCATCGTCTATCGATGCCAATATTGAAAAAGCAGTTTCATTTATAGAGCGATGTGTGGCTGATACGGGAGCTGCGCTAGTTGTCTTACCGGAGACTGTCACCACCGGTTTCTCCCCAGGTTGCAGCCCAGAAGAGTTGTGGGACTTGGTAGACATACTCCCTGGCAGACTCACTTCTCCGATCCAAAAAGTTGCCAAGCGTCTCGGCGTGCATATTGTTCATGCCACTTACGAACGCGGCGCGGAGAGAGGCATTGTCTATAACTCTTCGATGATCATCCTGCCCTCTGGTGAGATAGCTGGCATCTATCGAAAGACTCATCCATTCTGCGCTGAGATGTTGAGTCAAGGAGGATGGGTAGTTCCTGGCAAAGATGTGTGCGTGGTAGATACTGAACTTGGCAAAATTGGCATGATTATTTGTTTCGATGGTGATTTTCCGGAGTTAAGTCGGATCCAAGGCTTAGAAGGAGCCGAACTCATCGCGCGCCCTTCCGCATTCCTCCGATCGGCAGATATTTGGGAACTCACTAATCGAGCGCGCGCTTATGACAACCATCTCTTTATGGTGGGAGCCAATGCCGTGGGCATCGATCCAGCAGGCACAATTTACTTTGGAAATTCTATGATCGTTACGCCCATCGCCGAAGTGATCGCGCGCGCTTCTTCTCATGAATGTTGGGTGAGCGCTGTGATTGACCCCAACAAGGCGATGGTCTCACTCACTCCTGGATCAAGTGTGGGCCAACCATTTGATCATTTGGCAGATAGGAATCTCGATTTACTTGAAAAGTACAGCGACCTTCTGAAAGGGCCAGCAGGTACATCCTTCACATTTAGCCGCCCTGGAAAGAAGTAATCTCTCGCCGCGTAATGCCCAAGAGAAAGAGCACACTGTCTAGATACGGTGCTGAAATAGCCGCGTCGGCAGCATGCGCTACCAACGGTTTCGCATTGAAAGCTATCCCGAGACCAGCGGCGGCAATCATGTCGAGGTCATTTGCGCCATCACCAATTGCTACGGTCTGAGCAAGCGGTATCGACATCGACGCCGCGTATTCGCGCAATGCCTCTGCTTTTGCGGCTCGATCAATGATTGGTCCGATTACTCTGCCTGTGAGGACTCCATCGATCATTTCTAAGGAATTTGCACGCACGAATTTTATCCCAAGGGATTGAGCCAATGGCGCTACGACTTCAATAAATCCGCCAGAGACTAAACCTACATGGATTCCCAAGTGGTGAAGTGTGTCAACCAGAGTACGAGCTCCAGGAGTCAGAGCGATGATGTGTTGTACATCTTCAAGATCTTTCTGAGTGAGACCAGTCAGGGTAGCCACCCGTTCACGCAAGGCGTCGGCGAAATCGATTTCGCCATTCATCGCTCGAGCAGTGATCGCCTTAACTAAATCTCCCGATCCTGCTCGATCTGCTAGTAGTTCAATGACTTCATTTTGAATAAGAGTTGAATCAACATCCAGCATGACGAGGCGCTTCGAGTGTCTTGCCTGCCCACCTGGTTGGACGGCGATATCGACACCGTTCTCTTTCGCGATAGGGGCGAGCAACGTCTTGATCGTGTCAATCTCTACGCCACTCACAAAGAACTCGATCGCTACCACGGGATAATCCGAGACGCGAGCAATACGTTCAATGTTGCCAGATAGGTCAGATATCACCTGGGTGATACTTGCTACGGCCTGGGGGCGAAGTGGCATGCCCATAAGCGTGAGATGTACGCCTACTTCAGGTTGGGTGGAATCACCTTCACCTGGTTGTACGAACAACTCCAAACCAAGTTCGCCAGCCAGTCCGGTTAGTCGCTGGCGCAGCGATATCTCCAAGTCTTCGAGTGGGGCGGAGATGAGCACTCCGACTGTCAAGCGACCGCGAAGGACAACTTGACCCACATCTAGAACGGTGACGTCGAATTCGGCGAGAGCGTTAAAGATTCTCGATGTGATTCCACTCCGGTCGCCACCGCTGAAGGAGTAGAGGACGGTGCGCACTCAATTATCTTAGTGGATAGGACGAGCGCTCCAGGCTTCAGTACCAAGAATGAGGGCTTCGCGCGCTGCAGTACGAAGTCGACCAATCTCCAAGCTGCGTACGTTCATTTCGTGTGCGGTTACGGCTCCACCGTTATCCAAGGCGGCTACCGCTGCGATCACAAGGACGGAGATACTCCGATCTACGAGACCTGAATCCTTCCACGCTGTCGGCGGAAGCAATGTTCTGGAATCGCGCAGAACGTCGGAGATGTGTTGACGGATATTCGCTCGAATCGGCACGCCTCTATCGCTGGCACTCTCGATAGGCGAGATGAGCGCGAGCGCCTCATCAATGGCGGTCGAAAGTAGGCGGGCAGCCTCTTTAAGCGAGTGCGTGTGGATTTCTGGAACTCGAGACTGGCTCGCCTCCCAGGAACCTTCGGCACGCGAAATCCATGATGTCGAACCCACCTGCAACAGTTGTTGATTGCCGACGAAAAAGGCATTCGCTGAGCCGTCTAAAGCCTCGTGTGCGGGTTGATTTGCAAAACGGTCAAAGGTGCCAAGCGCGTGGTAGAGATCGTCAAAGCCGGCTCTACCCTCACGAATCGAATTGAGCCATGAGGCGACTAATACGTTCCTAGGCAAGATCTCCACGGAGCAAGGGTATGAAACCGGTAGGTTAAGCGCATGTCCATCGCGCGCCTGACTGGAGTAGGGGTGCGCAAAGGCGATTCTTGGATCCTCAAAGAGGTCAATTTTGAGGTGGGTGCAGGGCAACGTTGGGTCATTATTGGGCCTAATGGAGCTGGCAAGACCACCTTGCTGCGAATTTTAGCCACGCAACTCTTTCCTACCGTGGGCACGGTTGAAATTTTGGATGAACGACTCGGCGCGGTTGATGTCTTTGAACTTCGTCCTCGCATCGGGCTCACCTCTGCCGCTCTCTTAGATCAATTCGAATTTGGTGAAAAGGTCATCGATATTGCTCTGACGGCTGCGTGGGGTTTTACTGGTCGCTGGCGCGAAGAGTATGCGGACGAAGATATTGCGCGAGCGCACTCTCTACTTCATCTGATGGAGGTGGACCATCTCTCAGAGAGAGTTTTTGGCACCTTAAGCGAGGGGGAGAAGAAGCGTGTTCAACTGGCACGAGCCTTGATGCCTAATCCTGAGCTTTTGCTCCTTGATGAACCTGCTGCTGGTATGGACATCGGGGCACGTGAATCAATGCTCCTTCAATTGGCCATCATTGCACTCGATCCACTCTCTCCCGCCACGGTGATGGTTACTCACCATCTCGAGGAGATTCCCATTGGAACCACGCACGCCATCATCCTTAAAGAGGGAGCAGTGATGTCTGCTGGACTCATCGAAGATGTGATTAACAGCGTCACGGTGTCGCTGGCTTTTGGTATGAACATCAAGGTGGCTCACGAAGAAGGGCGCTGGAGTGCTCGCACTTAGCTCCGACACTTTATTGCTAATCCTTATCGCTGGATTCGCCGCAGGTTTCATTAATTCAATCGTAGGAAGCGGCACTCTCATCACTTTCCCTGCCTTACTCGCCGCTGGGCTCTCTCCCTTGGTTGCCAATACCTCAAATAACGTAGGACTGGTACCAGGGGCTTTTGCAGCTATGAGAGGTTCACGCCACTCGCTAGAAGGAGACCGGCATCAGATTCGAGCACTGATGCCTTTCTCCATTGCTGGAGCATTAATCGGAGCATTGGCGTTGCTCCTACTGCCCGATCGAATATTTAGCTCTATGGTGCCGTGGTTGGTGCTGCTCGGCGTTGCTCTCAACATCGCCGCGCCGATCGTCTCCCGTTGGCGTAAAGAGAGCGGCCAAATAGCCATAGGTAGGGGCGCGCAATTCAGCGTTCTCCTTACGGGCATCTACGGTGGTTATTTTGGTGCTGCCCAAGGAGTTATTCTCATTGGCCTTCTTTCATTACTCCTCAATGAGAGTGTTGCGCGTTCTAACGCAATGAAGAATTACTTAGCGGGCGCTACAAATCTCATTGCGGGATTTGTTTTTATTCTTTCAGGAAAGATCGCGTGGCTCGCGGTTTTACTGATTGGCATCTCCTCCTATGCTGGCGCCTTCGTTGGGTCACGAGTAGGGCGCGGAATTCCGTCGT
>JAPLBA010000076.1 GCA_026393015.1 Actinomycetota bacterium | reverse complement strand
GGAACCATTATCACTCTTGAAGATATCGTCGAGATGGTTGGCGTCGATGCAACTCGATACACCTTGATTCGATACCCCACCGATACCCCGATGACGATGGATGTAGACATTCTCAAGAGCCGCACTAACGAGAACCCGGTCTACTACGTGCAATATGCGCACGCACGAATCTGCGGCGTGCTTCGAAATGCTGCAGAGGTAGGTATTCCCATGGATATTGCTGGTTTTGACACTGCAGCGCTTACACATGAACGTGAGAAGGACCTCCTTGGTGTTCTTGGTGAATTCCCGCGAGTAGTGCAATTTTCTGCGGAGTTGCGTGAGCCTCATCGGGTTGCGCGTTATCTAGAAGAGCTCGCAGGTACGTATCACCGTTTCTACGACGCCTGCCGTGTACTTCCTCTTGGCGATGAAGAAATCAATTCAATACATAAAGCGCGCGTGGTACTTTCGGCTGCAGCTCAACAGGTCTTTGCTAACGGACTTTCTATGTTGGGTGTCTCGGCACCGGAGCGGATGTGATGAGTATGTGGTCAAAGAATGCTTCATGGGATACTGATGGCGAGCTTTTCATTGCTGGAATCTCAGCCACTACGTTGGCATCTGAGTTTGGTACACCACTTTTTGTGTTAGACGAAGATGATTTTCGTTCCAATGCTCGGAGATTCATAGATGCATTCGAAGAGGCTTTTGGTGTCGGAAAAGTATCGGTCTATTACGCAGGAAAGGCTTTTCTTTCAGCCAGCGTGATCAAGTGGTTGGAAGCAGATGGACTCAACTTAGACGTCTGTACAGGCGGTGAGTTAGCTGTTGCCAAGCTAGCTAAATTCCCACCTTCTCGGATTGAGTTTCACGGAAATAATAAGAGCGTTGCGGAAATAGAAGAGGCACTGGACTACGGCGTGGAGTACATTGCCATCGATTCCTTCGTTGAAATTGATCGCGTCGAAAAAGCAGCAGCTGCCCGCGGAATGATTCAGAAAGTGATCATTCGTACCACTCCAGGAATCGAAGCTCATACTCATGAATTCATTGCCACCGCTCACGAAGATGTGAAGTTTGGTTTTAGCATCGCCTCTGGCGCGGCGCTCGAAGCTGCTCGCCAGGTCCGTGGTGCCACACACTTAGATCTACAAGGACTTCATGCACATATCGGTTCGCAGATCTTTGATACCGATGGCTACGAGTTGGCCGCAAAGCGGATTATCGAGTTGCTTGCCACCATTCGCGACGAGGGCAATTCAGAACTTCCTCTCTTAGATTTAGGTGGCGGGTTTGGTATTGCATATCTCGCTGGAGAATCGGCCCTGGACCCAGCCATAGTCGCGAAGAAGATGTGCGCCGTAGTTTCATCGGCATGTGAAGCGCACGGACTCAAGGTGCCGCACATTTCTATTGAACCGGGACGCGCGATCGTAGGGCCATCGATGGCAACGCTTTATGAAGTCGGCACCACAAAGTCGGTCACTCTCGAAAATGGCGGATCGCGCGCTTATATCGCTGTTGACGGAGGGATGAGTGACAACATTCGCCCAGCGATTTACGACGCCGAGTACACCGTTGTCCTGGCCAATCGCAGGTCCTCCGCTGCCTTGCAACCATCTCGGGTTGTGGGTAAGCATTGCGAAAGTGGCGACATCATCATCAAGAATGTCGACTTACCGAGCGATATCGCGCCCGGTGACCTCTTGGCTACTCCTGTTACCGGGGCGTACGGTCGAAGCATGGCGAGCAATTACAACCATATTTCACGCCCCCCAGTAGTTGCCGTGTCAGATGGCAAGGCTCGGATTATCGTGCGCCGCGAAACTCACGAAGATCTCCTCCGCCTCGAGAATATGGAAGGCTAGGGACATGCCTTCCTCAAATCTCACTATGAACGTTGGGCTTCTCGGCGGCGGTGTCGTGGGTGCAAGCGTTTATCGGCTTGCCAATTCGCAAGCGGCCGACCTTGCGGCACGTACGGGAGTGAAATTAGCGGTCACTCGAGTGGCGGTGCGCTCCCTGGATAAGGCGCGCGATATTCCAGCTGAAGTTCTCACTACTGATGCGCAAAGCATTGTTGACGATCCTTCGATCGACATCGTCATCGAATTGATAGGCGGCATTGAGCCGGCTCGGTCACTCATCTTGAGCGCACTCAAGTCAGGCAAGTCTGTCATCACCGCGAATAAGGCGCTTCTTGCCGAAGATGGGCCAACACTTTTTAAAGTTGCACGTGACAATGGTGTAGATATTTACTACGAAGCCTCTGTCGCTGGCGCCATTCCGCTTCTTCGCCCCATCCGCGAATCCCTCGCCGGGGATCAAATCACACGAGTCATGGGAATTGTTAACGGCACTACCAACTTCATCCTCACCAAAATGGACGAAGAAGGTTCATCTTTTGAAACGGTATTAGCAGAAGCACAGGCTCTTGGATACGCCGAAGCAGATCCCACTGCCGATATCGAAGCCTTTGATGCGGCAGCAAAAGCGGCAATTTTAGCGAGCTTGGCATTTCACTCTCGAGTAACTGTTGACGATGTTTCACGCGAAGGTATTACCCAGATAAGCGCCGCCGACATCGCATCTGCACATGCGATGAATCACGTCATCAAGCTCTTAGCAATTGCAGAGCTCTTGCCCGATAACCGACTCGCGGTCCGCGTACATCCGACTTTGATCCCACGTTCACACCCACTTGCTGCAGTCCGCGATGCGTTTAATGCAGTCTTTGTTGAGGCAAGCGCCGCCGGAGAAGTCATGTTCTACGGCCGCGGTGCTGGTGGTTTACCTACAGCAAGCGCGGTCCTTGGCGATCTTGTTGCAGTAGTTCGTAATCGCGCGGCTCATACCACCGGCTCGCAAGAGAGTGCCTACGCCGAACGTTTGGTGGCACCGCTCAGTGATACTTCGACCCGCTACCACGTTCGTCTAGAGGTCTCTGATCGATCTGGTGTGCTTGCGGCTGTTGCGCAGATTTTTGCGAAGCATGCAGTTTCTATTCAAACGGTTCGCCAGAGCGGTCGTGGTGATGATGCTGAATTAGTAATCGTGAGCCACTTAGCGAGCGAGGCAGACCTTGCCGCTACGGTTGCTGATTTGCGCAGCATGGAAGTTGTTCGTGACGTGGCAAGTGTTCTTCGTGTGATTGGTGGAGCAGTATGACGCATCAGTGGCGTGGTGTTATCGAGGAGTATCGGGAATGGTTGCCGGTCTCCGATAAGACTCCAGTGGTCTCACTCCTCGAGGGTGGAACTCCACTTGTGTATGCGTGTGTGCTCTCCGAGATGCTCGGTAACCAGGTATGGCTCAAAGTAGAGGCCAGCAACCCCACAGGTTCTTTCAAGGATCGTGGCATGACAATGGCAATCAGCAAGGCTGCGGAAGAGGGCGCAAAGGCTGTCGTGTGTGCTTCGACGGGCAACACGAGTGCAAGCGCAGCGGCCTATGCAACCAAAGCAGGTATGACTTCTGCCGTGCTCGTCCCGGAAGGCAAGATTGCGATGGGCAAGTTGGCTCAAGCCGTTGCCCATGGTGCGCGCATTCTTCAAGTCGATGGCAATTTTGATCAATGTCTTGACTTGGCGCGCGGCTTAGCCGAGAACTATCCAATTGCCCTGGTGAACTCCGTTAATCCGTTCCGCTTACAAGGTCAAAAGACGGGCGCCTTTGAAGTTATTGACGCGTTAGGTTTTGCTCCAGACATTCACGCTCTCCCGGTGGGAAATGCCGGAAACATCTCGGCTTACTGGATGGGTTATAAAGAGTATGAGGTGGGAGGTAAGGCGAACTCCAGGCCAGCAATGTGGGGCTTTCAAGCTGAAGGAGCTGCGCCACTCGTGCGCGGGCACGTGGTCCCGAATCCCGAAACCATAGCCACGGCTATTCGAATTGGTAATCCAGCCTCATGGGATTTGGCGGTAGATGCCATCAAGAGTTCCGGCGGTCTCATTGATATGGTCACCGACGATGAAATTCTAAGCGCTTACCGAATTCTTTCATCTCGCGAAGGTGTCTTTGTTGAGCCATCAAGTGCAGCAGGAGTGGCTGGATTGATCAAGAAGAAGAATGCTGGCGAGTTGCCGACGAACAAGCGAATCGTCATTACGGTCACTGGCCACGGACTTAAAGATGTGCAATGGGCACTTGAAGGAAATGCAGCAGCCACCCCGGTGGTTATTCCAGTGGATGTTAAAGCAGCTGCCAAAGAATTGAATCTCTGATGAGCGCGAAGCCTGTATTCAAGGCAAAACCAGTCACCATCTCAATTCCAGCAACGAGTGCAAATCTTGGACCGGGTTTTGATGCTCTGGGTTTAGCACTTGATATTCGCGATGTCATCGCCGCTCAAGTGCTCGATGAAAAAGGATTAGATGTTGAAGTAGCTGGCGAAGGCGTTGAAGAATTGCGCAGAGACGCTAAGCACCTCGTGGTGAAGTCGATGTTTGAAGCCTTCGATGCCATGGGTGGCCGTCCTCGTGGGCTAGCCATTCGCTGTGCAAATGCAATCCCGCACTCACGTGGCTTGGGCTCTTCCGCGGCGGCCATTGTGGGTGGCATGGCGCTTGCCCGCGCACTCGTGCTGAGTGGGAACGAACGCTTGCCAGATGCTGAGTTATTGAATCTAGCCACCAAACAAGAGGGCCATCCGGATAATGTGGCGGCCGCGCTTTATGGTGGCGCCACCATCGCTTGGATGGACGGTGATCGCGCAAAGAGCACGCGTCTTGTGCCACACTCGGCAATTTCTGCGGTGGCGTTCATTCCACAAAGTGCGCTTTCCACTTCAAAAGCTAGGCGATTACTGCCGGCGTCCATTCCACATCGTGATGCAGTTATTTCAGCGGGACGAGCAGCGCTGCTCGTTGCGGCGCTTACCCATCACCCAGAATTTCTCTTTGATGCCACGCAAGACCTTCTGCATCAGGAGTACCGCCGAGAAGCTATGCCACGTTCATTAGCTCTGATGAAGAAATTGCGTGACGCCGGGCATGCCGCTTTCATCTCGGGGGCCGGTCCTACTGTTTTGCTGCTTACCACCGAGAAAGGTGCCGATTGGGCAGCCTTTGGGGGAACCACCTTTGAGAGCCGTGACGTAGCTATTTCGAACTCCGGACCACAGGTTTTCGACAACTAATTTGACCGGCAGATTTGACCGACAGGGCCGGAGTGCTACGCTCTCCTTGTCTGGCTCTAAATAGCCACATTCTGAGTTTCTTTTTCTTCACCAAAGCAATCTCAAACCAATCTATAGAAAATGAATGAGGACCCGTGAGCGATTCCACTCGCGCAAAGAAGAAGGGCGACACGCTCGCCACCATGCTGCTACCTGAGCTCCAATCTGTAGCAGCCAGGCTTGAGATCGATGGCGCACCTAAGCTCCGAAAGGGCGACCTGGTAGCTGCTATTGAGGCTAAGCAAGCCGAGAATCGGGCGGCAGCCGCAAAGCCACCTAAGGCCGAGAAGCCGGCACGCAAGGAAGCAGCGCGCGAAGAGAACTCGGATTCCGAAAGTTCAAATGGCAATGCTGATAATTCAGGAAATTCTGATCGCGATGACCGCGGCGGCAATCGAAATTATGAAGATCGCGGAAACCGTCGCGGCCGTAATCGCAATCGTGGTGAACGTAACGATCGTGGGGATCGTGGGGATCGAGGCGACCGTAACGATCGTGGGGATCGTAACGATCGCATGCGCAATCGCAATGAAGAGCCAGTCATTACTGAAGATGATGTGCTTTTGCCGGTAGCTGGCATCCTTGATGTGCTCGACAGTTACGCATTCGTGCGAACTGGCGGATACCTTCCTGGTCCCAACGATGTTTATGTATCACTACAGCAAGTACGTCGATACGGTCTTCGTAAGGGAGATGTAGTAACTGGAGCAATCCGCCAACCGAGTGAGGGAGAGCGTCGCGAGAAGTTCAACGCACTAGTGCGCCTCGACACCATTAACGGTGTTGATCCCGAGCAATCTCGTAATCGGGTTGATTTCTCTAAGCTCGTACCGCTCTACCCACAACAACGTCTTCGCCTCGAAACAGAGGGGTCAATTCTTACCACTCGAGTGATCGATTTGATCTCACCTATTGGTAAAGGACAACGCGGTCTCATTGTTTCGCCACCTAAGGCTGGTAAAACAATGGTGTTGCAAGCGATTGCAAATGCCATCACCACCAACAACCCTGAGTGTCACTTGATGGTAGTACTTGTTGATGAGCGCCCTGAAGAAGTGACCGATATGCAACGCTCCGTAAAGGGCGAAGTCATCGCTTCAACTTTTGATCGTCCTGCCGAAGATCACACCACCGTTGCTGAGCTTGCCATTGAACGAGCAAAGCGCTTGGTGGAACTTGGGCACGATGTAGTTATATTGCTCGACTCCATCACTCGTCTCGGCCGTGCATATAATCTCTCGGCCCCCGCAAGTGGTCGCATCCTCTCCGGTGGTGTTGATTCAGCAGCGCTTTATCCACCAAAGAAGTTCTTTGGTGCAGCTCGCAACATCGAAGACGGTGGCTCACTCACCATTCTGGCAACGGCACTGGTCGATACTGGCTCCCGAATGGACGAAGTTATTTTCGAAGAGTTCAAGGGCACCGGAAACCTCGAGCTCATCCTTGATCGACGCTTTGCAGATAAGCGCATTTTCCCTGCCGTGAACATCGACGGTTCGGGCACGCGCAAGGAAGAGATCTTGATGGGTGCCGAGGAGTTGGCGATCGTCTGGAAACTTCGCCGCGTACTTCATGCCTTGGACTCACAACAGGCGCTCGAGTTGCTCCTCGAGAAGATGAAGGGCACCAAGAACAACGTGGAATTCCTGATGCAAATCCAGAAGACCACCGTGGGACCTGGCGGCGAGGCGTAACAACTCCGCTTGGAGGAGCGTAATTGAGCGTAAAACGCCCGATTACCTCCCTGCCAATGGCTCAGGTTAGAATTATCTTCGCTCCGGTTCACGTGGCTACTTTGCTTCGACCCGGCGCACCGCGACACTTTGTCGCCCGACAGTAGGAGAGATTCGTGAAGCCAGAGATCCATCCCGAATATGTGAGCACTCAAGTAACCTGCTCCTGCGGCGAAACTTTCGTTACGCGTTCCACCTCAAAGAGTGGCGCGATTCATTCAGACGTATGTTCAGCCTGTCACCCCTTCTACACCGGTAAGCAGAAGATTCTTGATACTGGTGGACGTGTGGCTAAGTTCGAACAACGCTTCGGCAAGAAGTAGCTTTCTAGTCGCCGTGTGCTCCGCAGTTGCGGGGTACACGGCGTTTGCTATTTATCAGATAAAAAGACGCACAAGAGGAGTCACCAATGTCCGACGATTTTGGATCAGCCCTCGAACTAATTCGTGAGTATGCGGAGATTGAAGGCGAGCTAGCTGATCCCGCGGTACACGGTGACCCAGCGCGCGCTCGCCAACTTGGTCGCCGCTATGCCCAGCTCGGACCAGTCGTCGCTGGATATAACTCATGGAAGAGCGCAGAAGAAGAATTAGATACTGCCCGCGAACTTTCTGCAGAAGACGAGTCCTTCAAAGCCGAATTGCCTGCACTGCAAGAATTATTGGAAAGTAGAGCAGCCACGCTTCAAGAACTGCTCTTGCCTCGCGATCCAGATGATGATCGTGACGTTATTGTTGAAATCAAAGCTGGTGAAGGTGGAGATGAATCCGCACTTTTTGCTGGGGACTTACTTCGTATGTACATGCGCTTTGCTGAGCGGGTCGGTTGGAAGGTCGAAGTCATCGATGTAACCGAAAGCGATCTGGGTGGATACAAGGATGTTTCTATTGCGTTGAAGAGCAAGGGAACACCTCAACCAGGAATGGCTCCGTGGGCTCGACTCAAGTACGAAGGTGGCGTCCATCGGGTTCAACGCGTTCCGGAAACCGAATCACAAGGCCGCATTCACACTTCGGCCGCTGGCGTGCTGGTGATGCCCGAAGCGGAAGAAGTTGATGTGACGCTTGATCTCAATGATCTTCGGGTCGACGTTTATCGCTCGAGTGGTCCTGGTGGGCAGAGCGTGAACACCACTGACTCCGCTGTGCGACTTACGCATATTCCTACCGGCATCGTGGTCTCGTGCCAGAACGAGAAGAGCCAACTTCAGAATAAGGAATCTGCGCTTCGCATTATGCGCGCGCGCCTGCTCTCTGCAGCCAAAGAAGCACAAGATGCAGCGGCATCTGATGCCAGGCGTTCACAAGTTCGGACTGTTGATCGCAGCGAGCGAATTCGTACATATAACTTTCCGGAAAATCGCATCAGTGACCACCGCACCAACTTCAAGTCTTACAATCTGAGTGCAGTGCTTGACGGTGATCTCGAAGCAGTCATTCAATCTTTGGTTGATGCAGACACTGCAGCGAAACTTTCTGCTGTGGGTGCTACGGATCAGACTCGTAGGTCGTAACAGTGGCTGAGAGCGTGCGCGAGTTAATAGCCGAGGCAACTCGTGAACTTAGCGATGCTGGCGTGGCCTCTCCTCGAGTAGATGCCGAATTGATTGCTGCCCATGTCCTAGACACAGAGCGTGGACGAATCTTTACCTATGAAAATTTCTCGCCAGCGCAAGCAAATTCGTTCCGGTCCTACGTAGATACGCGTTGTAGTCATGTACCAGTGCAGTACATCATCGGCCTGGCACCATTTAGATACCTCGAGGTAGAGGTTGGCCCCGGTGTCCTTATCCCTCGCCCAGAAACTGAACTCGTTGCTCAGCATGCGATTGATACTGCTAAGTCAATGCCCGGAACTCCGATCGTGGTAGATCTTGGATCTGGAAGTGGTGCGATCGCACTTTCGATTGCCACCGAGGCACCACGCTCGCGCGTAATTGCTGTTGAACGCGAATCTTCGGCATTCGTCTGGTTAAAGCGAAATGTCGCTAACTTGGCTCCATCGATTGAATGCAAACAAGGAGATGTGGCTGACGCACTCCAAGATCTCAACGGCCAAGTAGATATTGCAGTAGCAAATCCTCCCTACGTGAACTCGCACTCAGAAATGCCTTTTGAAGTGAGCAACTTTGAACCAGCCGAGGCTCTCTTCGGTGGGGGAGATGCGGGAATAGAAATCCCCGGCCTCTTTGCCAAAGCAGCATCGCGACTTCTGAAACAAGGTGGCACATTTATCTGCGAACATGGCGAAGACCAAGGGCTAGCCATTGCAGCCCTCTTATCGCCAGACTTCGTAGAAGTCACACTGCATACCGATTTCAATGACCGACCTCGTTGGACTTCAGCGGTGCGGAGGTAGCAATGGCTCACACACTTTTGCTCGACGATGAATCTGTCACTCAAGCTGGCGAAATAATCCGTCGCGGTGGGGTGGTCGCATTCCCTGATGAGCATGCTTATCTCTTACTTGCAGACGCCTTTCATCTCACGGCCACTGCACGCATTCGCGAACTGCGCATGATGGAGTCAGGGGCAACTCTTCAAGTCCTCATTGCAGATCAACCCACTTTGCATGGGATCGCTCGAGAGATAGATGACGAGGGTTCGGCACTTATTGAGGCCTTCTGGCCGGGGCCGTTAGCGCTGCTCGTGCTTGCTCAAGGTGGTCTCGCGTGGGATTTGGGGGATCGGCGAGAGATGGGATCTTTCGTGGTTCGCCAACCTCGTTCCCCACGTTTGCGCGAATTACTCCGCCTCACCGGGCCACTTGCATGCGGGCTCGCCTCCCGCGTGGGGGAGCCACTTGCCAGTGAAGTGGGTGAGATCGCAATTGCTGATGAGTGTGACCTGGTTGTTGATGGGGGGCAACAAAATGTTGCAGGAACATCTTCAGTAATAGATCTCACAGTGAAGCCCCCTCGTTTAGTGCGGCGCGGAAGCATCTCGTTCTTTGACCTCGCCAAGGTTGCACCTTCCTTGGTCGTAGAGTGAGCACACGACGAAAGGAAGCGATATGAGTTCAGAGTTCTGGGGTCCCGATTTCGATGCGTTGAAATCTCAGGATCCAGAGATTGCCACCATCATCCTTGATGAATTAGAGCGGCAGCGTGACGGACTACAACTCATCGCCAGCGAGAACTTTACTTCGCCTGCAGTGCTAGCAGCTCTTGGTTCAACCCTTTCAAATAAGTATGCAGAAGGATATCCAGGAAAGCGTTATTACGGTGGATGTGCTGATGTTGATCGCGCCGAGATACTTGGCATTGAACGTGCAAAAGCACTCTTTGGTGCTGAGCACGCAAACTTGCAACCGCACTCTGGTGCAAGTGCAAATATTGCAGTATATGCCGCCTTCACGAAGCCAGGAGATACCGTCCTTGCAATGTCGTTGCCACATGGTGGACATCTCACTCATGGATCTAAAGTAAATTTCTCAGGTAAGTGGTTCGATATCGTCTCTTACGGCGTCCGCCAAGATACTGAACTCATTGATTACGACGAGCTTCGTGACTTAGCAATGAAGCATCGTCCGAAAATGATTTGCTCTGGCGCAACTGCATATCCGCGTCTTGTAGATTTCGAAAAAGTCCGTGAGATTTGTGACGAGTCAGGCGCCATTATGTGGGTCGATGCTGCGCACTTCATCGGGTTGGTAGCCGGAAAAGCTATTCCTTCACCGGTTCCGTACGCCGACGTCGTATCGTTTACTACCCATAAGGTGTTACGCGGTCCTCGCGGAGGAATGATCCTTTCTAAGTCTGCACACGCGGCCGCCATTGACAAAGCAATTTTCCCAGGCTTGCAAGGCGGTCCACTTATGCACGCGGTGGCGGCCAAGGCCGTTGCGCTGAAAGAAGCGTCCACGCCTGCTTATCAGAGTTATGCAAAGAGCGTAATTGCAAATGCGCAGGCGCTCTCTTCAGGTTTGGCTGAGCATGGAATGCGCTCAGTTTCGGGAGGCACGGACACACATCTTGCTTTGATCGATTTGCAAGCCCTCGGCGTAAACGGCGCAGATGCCGAAAAACGGTGCGATG
The DNA here is from genome assembly GCA_026393015.1 of Actinomycetota bacterium. Taxonomy (GTDB): domain Bacteria; phylum Actinomycetota; class Actinomycetes; order Nanopelagicales; family Nanopelagicaceae. The sequence goes on along the minus strand of JAPLBA010000076.1, from coordinate 11,263 downwards.
CCGCTGGAATTACCTTGAACAAGAATTCCATTCCATTCGACCCAGAGGCGCCGTCGGTTACCTCCGGAATTCGAGTGGGCACGCCGGCTGTCACCACGCAGGGAATGGGCATTCCGGAAATGGCCAAAATCGCAGAGTTTATTTCGCTGGCAGTACGCGGTAAAGGCGACCCTGCGGAAATTCGTGCGCAGGTAACCGAGTTAACTCACGCATTTCCGGCGTATCCTCGATAGGTGCGCGAGTACCTCTTTGCTGCCCTCATCGCTTCGGCGGTGACATATTTAGCGACGCCATTTTTTAAGTCGTTGGCAATTCGTCGCGGAGCCATGGCGCCGATCAGAGCTCGTGACGTGCATTTAGTCCCTACTCCGCGTTGGGGTGGGCTGGCCATGTTGGCCGGGCTCTCAGTGGGATTAGTAGTGGCATACCACTTGCCATTACTTCATAAAGCTTTTGAAAATTCACACGACCCGATCGCTATTGCCAGTGGCGCATTAGTTATTGCGCTCCTCGGGGCCGCTGATGATCTTTGGGAGCTCGATGCCCTCACCAAGTTTGCGGGGCAAGCTCTCGCCGCTGGAGTCATGGCGATTCAAGGAGTGCAACTCTTATGGCTACCCATCAATGGTGTCATCGCGCTGCCGCCTACCCTTGGCGTTGTTGCCACTGTTCTCGTTGTCCTTGTGGCAATCAATGCCGTGAACTTTGTTGACGGACTCGATGGTTTGGCTGCCGGGATTGTTGCTATAGGTGGAATTGCCTTCTTCTCATTCTCGTATCTCTTAGCCGTCATGCACGGATTTAGTAGGGCGGGTACCGCCACACTTTTCACTGCGCTGTTGGTGGGAATCTGCTTGGGATTCCTACCGCATAACGTTTACCCTGCCAAGATTTTTATGGGTGATTCCGGGTCTATGTTGCTCGGCTACTTATTAGCCGCATGCACCATCAGTATCACTGGCCAACTCGATGCGAATGCTCTTTCAGCTGAGAATCTGGCGCCTGCACTATTGCCACTCGTATTACCGCTCGCCATTCTTGCTATTCCGCTCTTGGATCTTGGGTGGGCTGTCATTCGACGTACCGCTGCCGGCAAATCGCCATTTACGCCAGATAAACACCATCTTCACCATCGACTACTGCGCATTGGTCACTCACCTCGACGAGCAACGTCGGTGCTATACGTGTGGACGGCTGCCATCGCTTTTCCAGTGAGTGCTATTGCTTTCATCCCGATCAGATCGGCATTGTTCATCATGGTGGTGGCACTGGTACTGGCTGCGGTCTTTACACGATCATTGCCAGCCGAGGAGCATCACGAGAAGCGTCGGTTGAGGAGAAATAACTTTGAGGGTGCGACTCTGCGTTGGGCTGGTTCGCTCTCCGGGGGTGCTGTTCTCCTGGCGGTGCTCTACGCCGAAGTGCTCCAGCGCACCGACCAAGTAAAGGCAGCTCTACTCGCCGGGGGAGTGGTGGTGGTCTTCTTTGGAATCTCGCTACTTCTGGGCCGGCTGACTCGAAAGAGTTCTCCCTCCGGCACGATGGCGTGGGCCATGGCCTCCTACTTCGCCAAACTCATCTTGCTTGGCGCCCTCTTGCTTTCAATGCGCTCGCTGGCTGGTATTGACCACGCCTACTTTGGAGTGACCGCCATCACAGCAGTGCTGCTCTGGCTCGCCGGAGAAGTCACTGCCTTCCTCCGGATGCGGATACCGACGCTGGTTGTTGAAGATGAAGCGCTCTCTGAAGCGGAGGCAGGCAATGTCCTCTAAGGACGAAAGTGCGATGTTTACCATCATCGCCTACCTGCTCTCCGGGCTCCTTCTGTGGGGCGGTGTTGGAATGTTCTTGGACCATCTCTTTGGCCTGCATTTCTTGGTTGTCATCGGCTTTCTGGTGGGACTGGTGAGCGCTATGTACCTTATTTACCTTCGCTTTATTCGCCAGTAGTTCAGGTGCTCTTATGATCCTTACCGAAGGTGACACAGCGCACACGAGCGGGCTCAGCTGAGGTTTTGCCTCTCCGCCCCTTCTCCCTCTATGTTTAGGGCGTTCGCCCACCCATTCGAGGAGCCCCTGCGTTGAACGCGTCGATAATGCTCGCCTCCGGAGGATTCATTTCTCCTGGAAGTGGGGACTTCGTTTTCAAGCCCGTTTTCGGCACCAGCATTCTCTTCACGAAGCCAGTTTTCCAAGCGGTCTTGGCGGCCATCTTGGTCGCAGTCTTCTTCTTAATCTCCTCTAAAAAAGCCGCGGTGGTTCCTTCCCGCGCGCAATTCTTTGGCGAGAGCGTCTATTCGTTTGTAAAGAAAGACCTTGGCGAAGACATCATTGGTCATGAATTTATGAAGTTTGTGCCGTTCCTCTTCACGCTCTTCACCTTCATTATTGTGAACAACATTTTCGGAATTGTGCCGTTCATGCAATTTCCTACGATGTCTCGCTTCGGATTCCCGGTAGCGCTCATGATCTTCACTTATGTGATCTACCATTACGTAGGTATTCGCAAGCATGGTCTCGGTAAGTACCTCAAGGACATCGCGTTTGTGCCCGGTGTGCCAAAGTGGATCTACGTGATCCTCACTCCACTCGAGATTGCCACTTACTTCATTATTCGCCCGTTCACGCTCGCCATTCGCCTTTTTGCCAACATGTTCGCCGGGCACCTTTTGTTGCTCGTCTTCATCATGGGTGGCGATTACATGCTGCATAACAGCATGGTGCTCAAAATCATGAGCCCACTCTCTTTCGGATTCGGAATCGGTCTGACCTTCTTCGAATTCTTTATTGAATGTCTGCAGGCTTATATCTTCACCCTGCTGACTGCGCTGTACATCGCCGGAGCAATTGCCGACGAGCACTAACAACTAGATTTGATCAGATGCCCTTCTGATCAATTACCTGAAAGGGAAATGACATGACAGGCACAATGGCTATCGTAGGCTTCGGCCTTTCGACGATTGGACCCGGTATCGCAACTGGTCTCGTCTTCGCTGCTTACATCAATGGCGTCGCCCGCCAGCCTGAGGCACGCGGCATTCTCCAACCGCTCGCGTTCCTTGGTTTCGCACTTGCCGAAGCGCTGGCGCTCTTGGGTCTCGTACTCGCATTCGTCCTCAAGTAAAGATTAATCGCAGAGATTTTCAGAGACTACGACTTAGAGAACGAGGTTGCAGATGAGTACGCAGATTTTGTTACTAGCTTCTGAGGAGGCCGGTCTACCGATCATTCCTACGTTGACTGAAGTCATCGTTGGTTTAATCGCGTTCTCGCTGCTCTTCATAGTGATGAAGAGCAAGGTAGTCCCGCGCTTCGAGAAGGCGTTTGCTGATCGCACCGATGCCATTCAAGGTGGCATGGAACGCGCTGAGCAAGCCCAGCAAGAGGCGGCAGTTGCACTCAAGTCTTATCAAGATCAACTCTCCGATGCACGCGGTGAAGCCCAAAAGCTTCGCGAGGAAGCACGCGCACAGGGAGCTGCGATCATTGAAGAGATGCGCACTAAGGCGCAAGAAGAAGCGAACCGAATCACTGCTGCTGCGCGCGCCTCAATCGAGGCCGAGCGTCAACAAGCAGTCACTTCTTTGATGCAAGAGGTCGGCACTATTGCTACCAACCTCGCCTCCAAGATTGTGGGCGAGGCCCTTGATGATCAAGTTCGCCAATCTCGCGTGGTTGATCGTTTCTTGGCCGACTTGGAGGGCTCCAAGTAATCATGGCACTCGTAATGAAGGGAACAAGTCGCCAATCTTTGGCGATGAGTCGTGCGCTGATGGAAAGCACGCTGGCCTCCATGAATGGAGAGCAAGCGTCTGCCCTTTCGGCTGATCTCTTCCTCGTTACACGTACCCTTGATTCCTCGAAGTCGCTTCTTCGTGCGCTCACTGATCCATCTCGAGAAGCTCAGGGCAAGGCAGGTGTCGCACAATCTCTCTTCGGAGCGCAGATTGGTGCCGGCGCGGCCAAGCTCCTCGAAGAATTGGTGAAGACGCGTTGGTCGCGTTCAAGTGATCTCTCAAATGCTGCTGAGCAGTTGGCCGTCGAAGCCGAGGCTGCTGCAGCAAATGCTGACGGCACTCTCGACGCTCTCGAAGAAGAACTCTTCCAATTTGGTCGAGTAGTCGCTGCAAACCCCGAGTTGCGGGCGGCATTCGCTGCGCGCAACGCAGGCACCAGCGAACAGAAGGATGAACTTGTTCGTTCACTTCTTGCGGGCAAAGTCGTGCCCTCTTCGCTGCGACTCATTCTTCAATTAGTGATGCATCCACGTGGTCGTCATATCGAAGGTGGCTTGAGCGAGTTTGCAGAGGCAGCAGCTGATCGACGCAACCGCATGATTGCGCACGTGAAGAGCGCCATTGAATTGACGTCCGCACAACAAGAGCGTCTGAGTACGGCCCTTACGGCTGAACTTGGCCGTCCAATGCGTGTGAACGTTGAAGTAGATAAGAGTGTGGTGGGTGGTCTCTCCATTCGCTTCGCTGATGAGTTGATTGACGGGACTACCGTCAGTCGTTTGGCAGAAGCGAGTCGACGACTCGCAGGTTGAGTACTTTGCCCTTACAAAGCGTGAGGGCGGCTATTGAAGGAGAAGATGATGGCGGAACTCACGATCCGACCCGAGGACATTCGTGATGCACTGGCGAAGTTTGTCCAGTCATACGATCCCGGCACTGCGGCTCGCGACGAGATCGGTACGGTCACCGAAGCAGGTGACGGTATCGCGCGCGTTGAAGGTCTCCCTTCAACGATGACGAATGAGCTGCTCAAGTTTGAGGACGGCACCCTTGGTATCGCTCTCAACCTTGACGTTCGTGAGATCGGTGTCGTTATCCTCGGTGGCTTTTCTGGCATCGTAGAAGGTATGGCTGTGCGCCGCACTGGTGAAGTTCTCTCTGTGCCAGTCGGTGATGGCTTCTTGGGTCGCGTCGTCGATCCACTGGGTCGTCCGATCGACGGCAAGGGTGAAATCGTTGCTGAGTCACGCCGTGCACTTGAAGTTCAGGCACCCTCAGTCGTGCAACGCCAACCAGTGAAAGAGCCGATGCAAACCGGCATCAAGGCCATCGACGCCATGACCGCTATTGGCCGTGGACAACGCCAGCTCATCATTGGCGATCGCCAGACTGGTAAGACTGCGGTGGCGATCGACACCATCATCAACCAACGCGAAAACTGGTTGACCGGAGATCCTAAGAAGCAAGTGAAGTGCATCTACGTAGCCATTGGTCAGAAGGGTTCCACGATTGCAGCTGTTCGCGGCGCACTCGAAGAAGCCGGCGCTATGGATTACACCACCATCGTGGCGGCTCCTGCCTCCGATCCTGCAGGTTTCAAGTATCTCGCTCCTTACACCGGTTCTGCTATTGGCCAGCACTGGATGTATAAGGGCGAATCCGTCCTCATCATTTTTGATGATCTTTCAAAGCAAGCAGAGGCCTACCGTGCAGTCTCGCTCTTGCTCCGTCGTCCACCAGGTCGCGAGGCCTACCCCGGCGACGTCTTCTATTTACACTCACGTCTTCTAGAGCGTTGCGCCAAACTTTCAGATGAGCTTGGTGCCGGTTCTATGACTGGTCTGCCAATTATCGAAACGAAGGGTAATGACGTCTCGGCGTTCATTCCTACCAACGTCATTTCGATTACCGACGGACAGTGCTTCTTGGAAACCGATCTCTTCAACTCGGGTGTGCGCCCCGCTATCAACGTAGGTATCTCGGTATCTCGCGTGGGTGGCTCGGCTCAGATCAAGGCTATGAAGAAGATCGCCGGACGTCTGCGTCTCGACCTTGCCCAGTTCCGCGAACTCGAAGCATTCGCTGCTTTCGGTTCTGACCTCGATGCTGCGTCTAAGGCCCAGCTCGAGCGTGGTGCTCGCATGGTGGAACTCCTCAAGCAAGGTCAGTACTCACCGTTTTCGGTGGAGCGCCAAGTCGTTTCTATCTGGGCCGGTACCACTGGCAAGCTAGACAATGTTCCCGTTCCTGACATCCGCCGTTTCGAGGCGGAATTCCTTGAATACGTGGGTCGACAACACAAGGGCATTCTCGATGCGATCGCATCAACCAAGGATCTTGGTGATGACTTAGTTGCTCAACTCGATGCTGCTGTCGCGGCATTCAAGTTGGAGTTCGCTGCGTCATCAGGTGCTGTGGCTGATCATGCTGCCGAATCTCTTGAGAGTGCTGAAGTGGGACAAGAGACCATCACCAAGCACGTACCAGCGGCGAAGAAGTAGGAATATTTCATGGGCGCCCAGTTACGTATCTATCGCCGACGGATTCGATCCGTCAAGGCGACGAAGAAGATTACGAAAGCGATGGAACTTATCTCCGCTTCTCGTATCGTCAAGGCGCAGCAACGCGTCGCGGCTTCGTCACCTTACGCGACTGAATTAACGCGCGCAGTTTCGGCTTTGGCAACATTTTCAAATGTCGAACATCCGTTAACTGCCGCAGTAACTGACCCCAAGCGTGCCGCTGTGCTTATCATCGCAAGTGATCGAGGCATGGCCGGCGCTTACGCAAGTAATGCGATCAAGGAAGGAGATCAACTCACTTCACTCCTCAAGAGTCGTGGATTAGAAGTTGATCACTATCTTGTAGGTCGCAAGGCCTTGAACTACTATCGTTTCCGCAATCGGGCAATTGCCGCGTCTTGGACGGGATTTAGCGATAATCCTACCTATGCGAACGCTAAAGAGATTGCAGACACTGTCATCACCTCTTTCCTTCAGGAAAATGGCGCAGATGAGTTGCACATTATCTACACCGAATTCGTGTCGATGATCACCCAACGTCCATTAGCCAAGCGCATGCTTCCACTTGAAGTGGTGGAGAGCTCCGCGCCGCTAGCAGATGGACCATTGCCACTCTATGAATTCGAGCCTTCCGCGGGCGATGTGCTTGATGCACTTCTTCCTCGGTATGTAGAAAGCCGTATCTTCAATGCCCTGCTTCAATCAGCTGCGTCAGAGCACGCTGCACGACGCCGAGCAATGAAGTCAGCAACAGATAATGCTGAAGAGTTAATCAAGTCGCTTACGCGACGTGCAAACGCGGCCCGTCAGGCCGAAATCACCCAAGAAATCAGCGAGATCGTCGGTGGTGCTGATGCACTTTCATCAGCAACTTCCGGGGGCGAGTGAGAGAGATGACCATGGATATCAAAACCAAAGCCGGCCGAGTAGCCCGCGTAATCGGACCAGTCGTCGACGTGGAATTTCCCGCCGATGCAATGCCGGGAATCTACAACGCGCTTCAGGTAGATGTCACGATGGGTGGTGTCGACCGCATGCTCACGCTTGAGGTGGCCCAACACATCGGTGACAACCTTGTGCGCGCGATCTCGATGCAACCTACTGACGGTCTCGTTCGTGGCGCCGAAGTGCGCGACACGGGCTCCGCCATTAGCGTGCCAGTCGGTGATGTCACCAAGGGACACGTATTCAACACTCTTGGCGAATCCCTGGACGTGCCCACCTCTTCGCTGGAAATCAAAGAGCGCTGGCCTATCCACCGCAACGCACCTGCCTTCGACCAACTTGAGTCCAAGACTGAGATGTTCGAGACTGGCATCAAGGTCGTCGACCTGCTCACCCCTTATGTAAAGGGTGGAAAGATCGGCCTCTTCGGCGGCGCCGGTGTAGGTAAGACCGTTCTTATTCAGGAAATGATTTACCGCGTTGCTGAAAACTTCGGTGGTGTCTCTGTGTTCGCCGGTGTCGGTGAGCGTACCCGTGAAGGTAACGACCTTTTCCTTGAAATGACCGAGACGGGCGTTATCAATAAGACCGCGCTGGTCTTCGGTCAGATGGACGAGCCACCGGGGACGCGTCTTCGCGTTGCTCTCTCGGCGCTCACCATGGCTGAGTACTTCCGCGATGTTCAGAAGCAAGACGTACTTCTCTTCATTGACAACATCTTCCGCTTTACGCAGGCAGGTTCTGAGGTTTCTACTCTCCTCGGCCGTATGCCTTCTGCAGTGGGTTACCAGCCAACACTTGCTGATGAAATGGGTGTGCTCCAGGAGCGCATCACTTCAACGCGTGGTCACTCGATTACATCGATGCAGGCAATTTATGTTCCTGCTGATGACATCACCGACCCAGCCCCACACACCACCTTCGCCCACCTTGATGCCACCACAGTGCTTTCGCGTCCGATTTCCGAGCTGGGTATTTACCCAGCTGTGGATCCACTCGACTCCACTTCACGCATCCTTGATCCTCGCTACATCGGTGAAGAGCACTTCCGTGTTGCTAACCGTACGAAGCAGATCTTGCAGCGCTACAAGGATCTTCAAGACATCATCGCAATTCTTGGTATCGATGAACTCTCCGAAGAGGATCGCATTCTCGTAGGCCGTGCTCGTCGTATCCAGCGCTTTCTCTCACAAAACACATTCGTGGCCAAGGTCTTCACCGGTCTCGATGGATCCTTCGTTCCACTCTCAGAGACTGTCGCTGCATTTAAGGCGCTCGCAGATGGCGATTACGATCACGTGCCTGAGCAAGCGTTCTTCATGTGCGGTGGTCTTGACGATGTCGAGCGCAGAGCTGCTGAGTTGGCTAAGGCCTAATCATGACAATCCGGGTAGAACTTGTTTCCGCAGAACGTCGCGTCTGGTCAGGCGAGGCAAGCATTGTGCTTGCCCGCACGACCGACGGCGACCTCGGCGTGATGGCAAACCACACCCCGACGTTTGGCGTGCTGGTTAATGGCGTGGTCACCATTCGTACTGAAAATGATGGCGATGTTAAAGCCGCGGTTCATGGTGGATTTCTTTCAGTTTCTGATAATCGTGTTTCGATTCTTGCAGAAATTGCAGAGCTCGGAACTGAGATTGATGTAAACCGTGCGAAAGAAGCTCTCGCGCGTGCGCAACGCGAAGCGGCAGATGATCTTGCTGAAGCTCGTGCACAAACGCGTATTGCGGCTGCCGTTAACTAGTAGCGTACGTTAGCGCCGAGAGAGCGCAACTGCTCGGCAAATCCTGGGTATCCACGATCAATGTGGAAGCTATCTTCTACGCTCGTTTCGCCGTCGCTCACCAGCCCGGCAAGTACTAGCGCAGCGCCCGCACGAATGTCCGTTGCAGTCACTGGAGCTGCGGAGAGTATCTCTTTTCCACGGATACTTGCATGGTGTCCATCAGTTTTAATGTCAGCACCTAAGCGGATCATTTCATTTACAAACATAAATCGTCCTTCAAAAACATTCTCAGTCACAACTGCATGGCCATCTGCAATCGAATTGAGCGCAATGATCATGGGCTGTAAGTCCGTGGGAAAACCAGGGAAGGGTAAAGTCGATACGTCAACGGCCTTGGGGCGTCCCTTACTGACTACGTGAATGCCCTCGGCTGTTGCGGTCACAATGCAACCGCTCTCAACCAATTTTTCAAGGGGAATTTCCAGATATTCGGCGCGTGCATTTCTGATAAATATGTCACCTTGCGTCATGGCGGCCGCAAATGCCCATGTCCCTGAAACCACACGATCAGGAATGGTGTGGTGTTGAGTAGGGTGTAATTCGCTTACTCCGTGAATGGTGATGGTGGGTGATCCTGCGCCTTCAATCTTTGCCCCCATGCCGATAAGCATGTTCGCAATATCGACGATCTCTGGTTCACGTGCCGCATTATCTATACGGGTGGTGCCTTGTGCCAGCACCGCTGCGGTGAGTAAATTTTCGGTAGCGCCCACGCTGGGAAAATCAAGGAAGATATCGGCGCCCTTCAATCCTCCTGGTGCACGCGCAATGACGAACCCGTGCTCCACCACAATTTCGGCTCCGAGTTGCTCAAGACCTGCGACATGGAAGTCGAGACCTCGGGAGCCGATGGCATCTCCGCCGGGTAGCGCGACTTCGGCCTTACCGCAGCGAGCAACCAGCGGTCCCAAAACATTGATAGAAGCGCGCATCTTGCGCACGAGGTCGTAATCAGCTCGATGGTCGGGGCGCTCGGGGACGGTGATTGAGACAGCGTCGCCGGAAATGGTCACCTGGCATCCGAGCCGGATGAGTAATTCGGCCATGATCGAGACGTCAAGGATCTCTGGGACGTTGGTGATCTCTGTGGTGCCAGTGGCTAGCAAGGAGAGCGCCATGAGTTTGAGGGCCGAGTTCTTAGCTCCGGAGACGGTGACCTCGCCCTGAAGGCGGGCTCCGCCTTGGACCCGCAACGGCAGGGAATCGGAGTTCTTCGGCACGACACCATCGTAGAGGTCGGGCTAGGCTCTTCTCATGGTCAACTTGACGCGTATTTATACAAAGACTGGCGATGACGGCACCACCTCCCTCGGGGACATGAGCCGCACGAGTAAGAACGACCCTCGACTGGAGGCATATGCCACCGTCGATGAGGCGAATTCACAAATCGGCGTGGTGCTTTCCTTTGGCACCTTCCCGGAAGATATTCGTGCGCTTCTGGTCCGTATTCAAAACGATCTCTTCGATGTGGGAGCCGATCTTTGCACCCCGGTTGTCGAAGCACCGAAGCACGAGCCCCTGCGAGTCATCGAGTCGCAAGTAGATGCACTCGAGAAGGCCATCGATCACTACAACGCCGCACTTGAACCATTGCGCTCATTTATTTTGCCCGGTGGCAGTAATGAAGCGGCGCTCTTGCACGTGGCACGCACCGTCGCGCGCCGCGCTGAGCGTCGCACGTGGGCGGCGATACACGCTTTTGGTGGTGGCGTTAACCCACTTGCAGCGAAATACCTCAACCGACTTTCGGATTTACTCTTTGTACTCGCGCGCGCGTCGAATACTAAGAAGGGTGACGAGCTCTGGATTCCTGGAGCTAATCGCTAGTAAGAATTTCTTCCGCACGCTTTTGATCTTTCGGGAAAACAAAGAGTCGAGCACCGTCCAGCGTGTGGCTAAGGGATGCCTTAATTCCATGTTCTAACAATTTAAGACGAAGCATTTCACCTTCGATGTGGCTCGCTGGTTTCGAGACGGGGACAAGAAGGCCGTACTCTTGCTCACCTCCCACTTTCTTGGGGCGCTCAATCAAAGACTTCCCACGCGAAAACGTCCACTTGAGTAAGAAGATCAGCACAAGCACCACAAAGAAGCCAGCAAAGGACGAGAAGAAAGCTCCGTTGTTGATTCCGCCTAACACTCCTCAAGGATGCCTTATACAAAGTAGGCTCGCTACCTGAAGGAGGATCAATGAAGATCTCGAAGGTTGCAGTGATCGGTGCCGGGCTCATGGGTTCCGGAATAGCCCAGGTATCTGCGTTGGCAGGAAT
>JAPLBA010000032.1 GCA_026393015.1 Actinomycetota bacterium | reverse complement strand
GGAGCAAGCAGGGCTCATTCGCAAGGAAGAGTGCCCCGACGACCGACGCGGCGCATTTGCTGTGATGACGGAGAAAGGTTGGGGAGCCATCGTGGCTGCTGCCCCCGACCACGTAGCGAGCGTTCGCCGGGTATTTACCGATGTGCTTACCTCGGCCGATCAGCAAGTAATCGCCCGGTCCTTCACCACTATTCAGAATTTGCTCAAGAGCGATACCTGTAGCAGTTGAGCAAATTCCGGTTAGGGGGCTGCGAGAGTCAGAATCTCCGCACCTGCTGAAGTCACTAAGAGCGTGTGTTCAAATTGTGCGCGGTCTTTTGTGACTACGGTCCAACTGTCATCCCAGATCTCATAGTCGATACTTCCGAGGGTGAGCATCGGTTCAATGGTGAAAGTCATGCCCTCTTCAATGATCGTGTCGTGATACGGGGCGTCAAAGTGCGGCACGATGAGCCCGCTGTGGAAGGCCGTATTGATGCCATGTCCGGTGAAGTCTTTGACCACTCCGTATCCGAACCGCCCGGCATAGGCTTCAATCACCCTGCCGATGACATTGATTTCTCGCCCAGGCTTCACCGCCGCAATAGCTCGGTTGAGCGCTTCTCGTGTCCGCTCGATCAGCAACGTTGCCTCCTCGCTGATATCGCCGACGGGATAGGTGGCGTCCGTGTCTCCGTGCACACCATGGATGTAAGCGGTGATATCAATGTTGAGAATGTCGCCATCTTCCATGCGAGTCGAATCTGGAATGCCGTGGCAGATGACTTCATTGAGTGAAGTGCAGAGGGATTTGGGGTAGCCGCGATATCCGAGAGTTGAAGGGTAGGCGCCGTGGTCGAGCAAGTACTCGTGACCGATGCGATCGATCTCATCGGTGGTGACTCCGGGGGCAACTGCTTTGGCCGCTTCGTTCATAGCTTCGGCAGCAATGCGGCCAGCGATGCGCATTTTCTCCACGATCTCCAAGGTCGGGATGTGGCCATCTTTATGGAGAGTGGGGCCCTTCTTCCCTACGTACTCCGGGGCTTTGATAGCAGCCGGAACGATGCGCTGAGGGGAGAGAACTCCAGGTGTCAGTGCATTTCTCATGTGCCCATACAAGCAGAAAACCCCGCCACTTTCGTGGCGGGGTTTTCTGATAAAGATTTACTTAGCGGCCTTCTTGGCTGGACGCTTTTTTGCTACGCGCCTCTTAGCAGCACGCTTCTTAGCTGGAGCCTTCTTCGCAGCAGCCTTCTTCGCTGGGCGCTTCTTGGCTACGCGCTTCTTGGCAGCCTTCTTCGCTGGGCGCTTCTTGGCTACGCGCTTCTTAGCGGCCTTCTTGGCTGGACGCTTCTTGGCTACGCGCTTCTTAGCGGCCTTCTTGGCTGGACGCTTCTTTGCTACGCGCTTCTTGGCAGCCTTCTTAGCTGGTGCCTTTTTAGCGGCGCGCTTCTTTGCTGTGCGCTTTTTGGCCGGTGCCTTCTTCGCTGCAGCCTTCTTGGCTGGGCGCTTCTTGGCTACGGTCTTACGCGTGGTGCTAGCAGCCACGTGCATCTCCTGTCTGAGGGGTCCGATCCGTCATCGGACTCTTTGCATGCAAAGTGTGACACTTAATTCACTCGATAGCCAACACCTGGACATTATTCGTTCGTGTCGTGTCGCGATTTTTTTTAATTTATCTGGAGAATGTCGCCATCGACGGCGGCGTATTTCTTATTCTGGTTCTGGGGTATGCGCCCGTTTTTTCCGTTCTACAAGAGCGAACTCATTGGTGCGATCATCGTACTTTCGGAAGGTAGGAAGAGCTGCACCGAGTGCCGCAACGGCTCCGATGCAGAGAATTCCACCACCCACAATGGATGTTCGAAGCCCACTAAATTGCGCCATCACACCAGCTCTTGCCTGGCCACCTAATGGTCCGAGCGAGTATGAGAGGAGCTCAATTCCGGCCAATCTCCCGCGTAATTCAACGGGAATTGTCTGATTCCACACTGTTGATCTAAAGATGCCACTGATTTGATCCGCTCCGCCGGCAAGGATTAATCCAAAGAAAACCAGTGGGAGAAACGAAGTGGCACCTGCCAGTGAAATACCCGCACCCCAAAAAATTGCAGCGATGAGAATTGCCCGTCCATGCCGGTGAACCTTCTTGGTCCACCCGCTTGTAAAGGTGGCCAGGACGGAACCGATCATCATCGACGAGTAGAGCAAACCTAGGGCCCATGGGGCTTGGAGTTCGTCGGCAAAAAAAGGAAAGAGGGCCATCGGCATGGCGAAGAACATGGCCGCCAAATCCACCGCATAAGTGCCCATGAGGTCTTTTCGACTCATTGCATAGCGCACCCCCTCCATGAGTGAAGAGAGACTTGGGGCCGGTGAATCATGTTCAGCTGGCGATGGAGCGAGTCGAATCAGTAGGAGAATGCTCACCGCATAAGTGACCACATCGAAAATGTATCCGGCGTTAACCCCTTTCCATGTGATGAGAATTCCGCCAATAACGGGACCCAAGACAGCACCAAATTGCCAACGCACACTTCGAAGAGCGCTCGCCGCCATCATCTGATCGTGCGGCAATATTCGCGGGATCATGGCATCAAGACTGGGACGCGCCAGACCATCTACCGCTGCAAAGATCCCCGCAACCATGTAAAGCACCCAGAGTTTTGGGTGGGGCAAGAGTGAATTAATCAGCAAGATGGTGGTCAATACGAGGCTTGCTACCTCCATAAGGACGATCATTTTCTTGCGATCAATGGCATCGGCCAAGGTGCCACCGTAGAGACCGAATATTACCAGGGGCACAATTTCAATGGCTCCAAGAAGGCCGACGGCGACATAGGAGCCGGTGATCTCTTTTACCTGAAAGGGAAGCGCTACATAGGTGACCATTGATCCGAGAAAAGTGATGAGCCCAGAAACCATGATAATTCGAAAATCTCGAGAAGTCCGAAGAGGTGTCAGATCGATCGCAAGGGACTTGAGGCGTGTGAGCATCTGCTAAGGATACTTACTCGAAAGTTTGATCTGCTCCTGGGAATTCTCCGGTGGCAACATCTTTGGCCCACGCAGTGACGGCTTCGCCCATGAGCGAGCGGAGCTCCAAGTATCGCTTGGCAAGTTTTGGGCTCTTCGCCGTTAATCCGAGGAGGTCTTGCCAGACCAATACTTGGGCATCACAACTCTTGCCGGCACCAATTCCGATGGTGGGAATGCTGATGGATGAGGTAACTCGCGTCGCGAGATCGCTGGGCACTAATTCAAGGACAACGGCGAAAGCGCCTGCGCTCTCGATAGCTTTTGCATCGCGAATGATCTCTTCGCCTTTGCCGCCCCGTCCTTGAACTCGATATCCACCGAGTGTATGGACTGATTGTGGAGTTAATCCAAGATGGCCAATCACTGGGATTCCGTGGGTCACTAACATTTCAATCTGCGGAAGTACCCGAGTGCCGCCCTCAAGTTTGACAGCATGCGCGCCGGCTTCCTTGAAGAAGCGGGTGGCCGTCTCCAATGCCTGGGTGGGAGAGCTTTCATAAGATCCGAAAGGAAGATCTGCGATGACCATGGCCCGCGAGGTTGCTCGAACTACCGCGCGAGTAAGTGGAATCAATTCATCGACGGTGACACCGATGGTGTTTTGATAGCCAAGAACTGTGTTT
>JAPLBA010000089.1 GCA_026393015.1 Actinomycetota bacterium | reverse complement strand
CTGTTCCAAGCGCGCACGTCTCTGGATCCATAATGGCGCCTTCGGCGGCCCAAACGCGTTCTAGGAATCCTTGAAGATCTACACCTTCTGCCCACCCGCGAAGGAGCGACATCGCCAAGTGGGTATGCGAATTGATCAACCCGGGCATAATCAAATGCCCTCTTGCATCAAAAACTTCAACGTCTTCGTATGCGCTAGTTGGATTAATTCCAGAAATCACACCATCGCGTACGAGGATCGTGGCATGTTCTAGAATCTCATTTGTTGAGTTGCTAGTTACTACGTACTTTGCATTCTTAATGAGGATAGAACGCATCAGATGGCGCCGATCGCACCATCAATAATGGTGATGACTTTCTGGCTTGCATTGGCAAGCGAAGCATTTATTTCTTCCATGGTGATGGGTTGATCACTCACTCCAGCAGCTGGATTCACAACGAGCGCGATAGAGGCGTAACGCAGGCCAGCCTCTTTAGCGAGAGTCACTTCAGGGCAACCTGTCATACCGACGACGGTGGCGCCCGCAAGTGCTGCTAGACGAATCTCCGCAGGAGTTTCAAAACGAGGGCCATTAAATCCTGCGTAGACCCCGCGCGGCCGCAATGGGATGCCTGCGCGCGCCGCTGACTCACTGAGCGCGCTTCGAATTTCCACGTCATAAGCATCCGTGACATCAACGTGTTGCACGCCGCCGGGTTGAACGCCGTCAAAAAAAGTACTTTCGCGACCAGAGGTGAAATCGATAAAGTCATTAACCAGCGAGAGGTCTCCGGCGGCCAGCGTCGAATCAATGCCGCCCACCACATTCACCGCAATGACCTTCTCCACTCCCAGTTCTTTCAGCGCAGAAATATTCGCACGGTAATTCACCTTGCTCGGCGGGATTGAATGGTCGGCTCCGTGGCGCGTGACAAATTCAATAGCAACGCCGTTCCAACTTCCGCTGGTCAACAGTGCTTCACCATAGGGCGTGCTCACTTTGCGGGCAGTCGAACCCTGAAGTGCGGGGAGCGAGTAGAAGCCGGTGCCAGCAATAATTCCGATAGGTGCCATAAGGAGAGCCTAAGGCACTCGGCGAAGGACTAGAAGTTCTCGCTGGGGCGGTAGACGCCCCATACGGCGCGAAGTTGATCTGCAACTTCACCAACGGTGGCGCCTAATGTGAGGGCCAACTTCATCGGAGGGAGCAAGTTTTCGTTGATGTCTACTGCAGCACTCTTGATTGCGGCGAGTGCCGCATCGACTGCAGCGCTATCGCGTGTGGCTCGCAATGTCTTGAGCTTTTCGCACTGTGTCGCACCGATAGTGGGATCGACTCGTAGCGGCGTATAAGGCTCTTCTTCACTGATCTGGAACTTGTTGACTCCCACGACCACACGATCTCCACGATCAATCTCACGGGTGACCTCGTAGGCACTGCGTTCAATTTCACTCTTCTGAAAACTCTTCTCGATGGCCGCTGCGGCGCCACCCATCTCTTCAATCGTTGCCATGAGACGAAGTACTTCGACTTCCAAATCGTCCGTGAGAGATTCGATGGCATATGAACCCGCGAATGGATCGACCGTCTTAGTTGCATCTGTTTCAAAAGCGATAACTTGCTGGGTGCGCAGCGCGAGTCTGGCAGCCTTCTCGGTGGGTAGTGCGATCGCTTCATCAAAAGAGTTCGTATGAAGACTCTGAGTACCACCAAAGACCGCAGCGAGTGCCTGTACAGCAACGCGAACAAGATTTACTTCAGGCTGTTGCGCAGTAAGTTGCACTCCAGCTGTCTGCGTATGAAAACGCAGCATTTGAGACTTCTCGCTCTTAGCGCCGAACTCATCTCGCATCACACGTGCCCAAATACGCCTTGCTGCCCGGAACTTGGCAACTTCTTCCAAGATAGTGGTGCGTGAAACAAAGAAGAAGGCAAGGCGCGGAGCGAAATCATCAATCTCAAGTCCAACCGCTAATGCTGCCCGCACATACTCGATCCCATTTGCCAACGTGAATGCAACTTCTTGTGCTGGCGTGGCACCCGCTTCGGCCATGTGATACCCAGAGATGGAAATAGTGTTCCACTGCGGAAGGTTCGTTTGGCAGTACTTAAAAATATCCGTGATAAGTCGAATGGATTCACGCGGTGGATAAATGTATGTTCCGCGCGCGATGTACTCCTTAAGTACATCGTTTTGAATCGTGCCTTTGAGATCTGCTGCTGCGATCCCCTGTTCCTCTGCAACGATCTGGTAGAGAAGCAAAAGGATGCACGCCGGTGCGTTAATGGTCATGCTGGTAGAGACTTCGCCCAACGGAATCCCGGCGAAGAGTTCGCGCATGTCATCTAGCGAATCAATCGCCACACCTACTTTGCCCACTTCACCTTGGGCGAGCGGTGCATCTGAATCCATCCCCATTTGAGTGGGGAGATCGAAAGCTACTGAGAGCCCACCAGTGCCAGCCTTCACTAATTGGTGGTAGCGCAGATTTGATTCCTTGGCCGATCCAAAACCTGCGTATTGGCGCATCGTCCATGGTCTGCCGACATACATCGTGGAGTGAATACCGCGGGTGTACGGGAAGGCGCCTGCTGCGCCGATACGTTCGGCCGGAATCCAGCCATCGAGATCGGCTGCTTCATAGCGCGCCTTAAAGGGCAGCCCAGATTCGGTGCGACCCGATGGGTTTGGAGTACTCGAAGGCGGCGTGGAAGACATGATCTCCACCGTAGCGCCTGACTCCCCCGATCACCCAACAGCTGTGGCTGTTCTCACAAGCTCTGAGGCAAGCAACCGCCTCCCCCTCGGTGTGGCAACCCTGCGCTGCGGGGCCCCATTGCCTAACCTGCAATTAAATGAAAATTTGTGGGAAGCGGACTCTTTCCGGCGCAGCACTCACTGTGTTGTTCGGGGCTTTGCTGACCGCTCCCGCTCTTCCGGCGCACGCATCCGACATCATCGGTGGTCCCGCGCTGGGCGGTGGAGTAATCGTCAATTCCGCGCCCGGGGTTGAGGCTCTGCCCGCCACCGAAGCAGAGTCATATCTCATTGCAGACCTAGATACTGGTGAAATCCTGGCAGCTAAGAATCCCCACAAAAAATTGCCGCCTGCGAGCACTCTCAAAACTTTAACTGCCCTCGCGCTCTTGCCTCGGCTCGATAAAAGCGCCAACTACATCGGGCAATTAAGTGACTCCAAAGTAGATGGCACAAAAGCCGGCATTTACCCGGGCCGCGCATATCCGATCGATTCTCTCTGGCATGCTCTCTTCCTGCTCTCCGCAAACGACTCTGGCATGGCGCTAGCAAATGCAGCGGGCGGCCTCACGAAGACGCTGACGTACATGCGCAGTGAAGCAAAACGTATTCAAGCTCTCGACACTGTCCCACGGAGCCCACACGGATTGGATAAGCCTGGACAAGTCTCTAGCGCATACGACTTAGCCCTTATAAGTCGTGAGGCGCTCAAGCGAGAAGACTTTCGACATTATGTAGCCACCACGAAATACACCTTTCTCGGGGCTGGCAAAGGCAATAAGCCACTACCCATTTACAACCAAAATAAATTACTCACCACCTATTCGGGAACGATTGGTGTAAAGACTGGCTATACGACTCAAGGGAAGAACACATATGTAGGTGCCGCTACGCGAAATGGCCACACGATCATCATCACGATGATGCACTTGCCCTACGGTCGTGACGCGCTCGCCATCAAACTCCTGAACTGGGGTTTTAGAGCGCGTGGAAAAGTCACTCCCATTGGCGTACTCGTAGAGCCACTTGAGGCAGCAGCCAACCTGGCCCCTAAAGCGCCAGCAAATGCCAAGCTCGCTAAAGCCGAAAAAGCCGTTACTCAGAGTTCGGGAATCTCCCCATCAGGGCTTCCGATCAAACTCATCTTAATTCCCATACTTCTTGTGGTACTTCTGAGAGTCCGTGTGCGAATCAAAATGTGGAAACGCGCCCGTTATCGACGGATGAAACCCACCGCGTCATAAACGCGTTGCAAAGTACCCTGGGCAACCACG
>JAPLBA010000142.1 GCA_026393015.1 Actinomycetota bacterium | reverse complement strand
ATGGAAACACCGACTTCAAGTAAGTGATTTCGATCGTGCCATCCTCGAATCTTGGGACCCGCCATCGCCACACTCGGCGCATCGGCCAATGCGAAAACCAATTTCTCAAGCGCGTCTGGAAGGGGGGCGCAATCATCGTGCAATAACCAAATCCACGTTTTACTGGGATCTGTATCGATCTCTTCTGTAATCCAATCAACACCCAAATTGACTGCTTCACCAAAGCCCGAATTTCGATCCGTACTTCGAAGAGGAATCGATGCGTCTTGAAGTAGACCAATGCTTCGATCTAGAGAGCCTGTATCGATTGCTCGGATTGATTGGGGCGAGTAAGTCAGATCTGAAAGCGAAGAGATTAATTCAGGGAGCCAACGTGCGCCGTCATGTGTGACGACTAGTGCATGTATCGCCTGGTTAAATGGCGCGGCGCTTAAGCCTGCGTCGCTCGCGCTCAGAGAGGCCGCCCCAGATTCCAAATCGCTCATCGTGAGCAAGAGCGTAATCTAGACATTCGGAGCGAACATCACATGAGAGGCATACTCGCTTCGCTTCACGCGTAGAACCGCCTTTTTCTGGAAAAAATGCCTCAGGATCGGTCTGGGCGCAGAGTGCACGCTCCTGCCAGGTCATCTCTTGATTTTCCGTGGTGGATAAGGGAAAACTCTCGCTCACAGTGAGCTCCTCTCAATCAAGCAAGATCGCCAGCGCCAGATTCCCAGCGCCAGGTCGCGATGTATGTACGTAAATTACACGCTTGTAATGCGAGTAGGCAAGCCCTACCGCGGTTCAGAGTGGGTTAAATCGGACATTTCTTGCCGCGTTGAGGGGGTAGCCCATGATTGACTTGCCCCATGACAATTTCTGAGCCTGGCACCGGGGTTCCCGCCGCAGCTGCGCTCAAGATTGTGGCTTTAGCCGGTGGCATCGGAGGAGCCCGATTTCTACGAGGGCTCAAGGCCGCCGCCCCTGATGCGGAAATAACAGTTATTGGCAATACCGGCGACGATATCGAACTCTTTGGTTTACAGATTTCTCCTGACCTCGACACCGTGATGTACACCTTAGGAAATGGGATACATGAAGAGCAAGGCTGGGGCAGGTGCGATGAAACCTTTGTCGTGAAAGAAGAGCTTGCTATCTATGGAGTGGCTCCACAATGGTTTGGTTTAGGTGACCGCGACATCGCCACGCATATTGTGCGCACGCAGATGCGTCACGCCGGTTATCCACTCTCACAAGTCACCGCTGCACTCTGCGATCGATGGAAGCCGGGCGTACAACTGCTTCCAATGACAGATGACCGGGTTGAGACACACGTAGAAATCGAAGATGAAGATGGTCGTCGATTCATCCACTTTCAAGAGTGGTGGATTAAGTTTCGTGCGAACACTCCGGCACTTCGGATCATCCCTATCAACGCGGAGAACGCCACACCAGCTCCCGGCGTCATCGAAGCCATCAAAAACGCTGACGTTATCCTCTTTCCACCAAGCAACCCTGTCGTATCAATTGGAACGATTCTTTCAATTCCGGGAATTCGGCGGGCACTTATGGCATCAAAGGCACCCTTAGTCGGCGTCTCACCAATTATTGGCGGTTCACCTGTACGTGGCATGGCAGATGCGTGCCTAGCGGCCATCGACGTGAAAAGTTCGGCCTTTGGTATCGCCGAACATTATGGTGCGCGTGCCAACGGCGGCCTCTTGCATGGGTGGTTGGTGGCCGAAGTCGACAACGACTGTGTCCTCGATGGACTAAAGGTAATTGCCCGCCCACTCCTTATGAAGGATCTAGAAACCTCTCGTGACATTGCAGCTGCTGCTCTGGAATTGGCGCTGTCATTCTCGTGATTACTATCCGCGGCGTAGCAGGTCTTCCACAAATTAACGCAGGAGATGATCTAGCCACTCTCATCGCTGCTCATACTTCAATTGTTGACGGAGATATCGTCGTGATCACTAGCAAAATAGTGAGCAAGGCGGAAGATCGTTTAGTTCCTGCTCTTGATCGCGTTGATGCCATCGCCGCTGAGGCTCAGCGTGTGGTTGCCCAGCGTGGACGCACATCCATTGTGGAAACACGTCACAGGTTTATCATGGCAGCGGCTGGTGTCGACATGTCTGATGTTCCTCACGGTTTCGCTGCACTTCTCCCACTAGATCCAGACGCGAGTGCGCGCAAGATACGTGGAGATATTCAAAAAGCTCTAGGAATCACCATTGGTGTCATCATTACTGACACGTTTGGCCGTGCTTGGCGCGATGGACTGGTTGATATGGCCATCGGAGCCGCAGGTATCCAAGTTCTCAACGACTTTAGAGGAAGAGTAGATGATGCTGGCAACTTGCTT
>JAPLBA010000086.1 GCA_026393015.1 Actinomycetota bacterium | reverse complement strand
TCAGTCTTTGCTGAAGAAACCATCGAGGCGTACATCACCGGAGCCACAGCTGAGGGTTATCCAGA
This sequence comes from Actinomycetota bacterium, assembly GCA_026393015.1. Taxonomy (GTDB): domain Bacteria; phylum Actinomycetota; class Actinomycetes; order Nanopelagicales; family Nanopelagicaceae. The sequence goes on along the minus strand of JAPLBA010000086.1, from coordinate 1,481 downwards.
AGATTGGGATCTTAATCAATTATGGATTGCGCTTGGCAACCTCTACCCCATCTCACTTACTATTGAAGCACTAGAGAATGAATGTGGTGGTCGCGACGGGGTCTCAAAGGATTACCTCGTAGAGAAAGTTATTGAAGACTTGCGCGGACAGTACGACGTTCGCGAAGCAGATATCACCGTAGAAGTCATGCGTGAATTAGAGCGTCGCATTGTGCTCTCAGTGCTTGATCGTAAATGGCGCGAACATCTCTACGAAATGGATTACCTCCAAGAGGGAATCGGCTTGCGTGCGATGGCCCAACGCGATCCACTGGTGGAGTACCAGCGCGAAGGCTTCGAACTCTTCGCTGCCATGATGGATGCGATCAAGGAAGAGTCGGTCGGCTACGTATTCAACGCAGAGGTAGAAGTTGAAGAAGCCGCGCCGCAAAAGCCCACACAACTGGTCTATACCGCTCCTTCAGAGAGCGGTGAGACCTCATCTACCGTCGCTCGTGAAGATGGCACTCCGCGCAGTGCGCCTTGCCCATGTGGCTCTGGTAGAAAGTACAAGCGTTGCCACGGAGACCCTAGAAACCGATAGTTGGCTAGCCGACAATAAAAGAAGTGGTCAGCCAACGACCGTCTAAACCTTCAAGTCGCATGGCAACAGCACGTACGCGTTGATCAAGTGCAAAGAGCACGCTTGCTTCGGCGATACCGTCAGCAGGTTCGCATAAGTGCACCTTCATTACACGAGGCATTCCCTTGAGTTGTCCAAATCTGCGATCGAGGTGGGCGTATACCGGGCGGTTACTCCACCTCACCAGTTGGGCAACGTTACGTCGACCAGCAAGTACCTCTAGCGCGGCTTGGCTATATTTTCCGGCCCAGATTCGCGGATGGGGCAGCGAAGCTCGTGGTGTGGGTTGTGGATCAAAATCCGGATCGCTCACAAGATGGAGCGGAAAGGCGCTCTCTTCAAGCCCGAGATCGAGTTCGGCATGATGAACTATTTCTAGAGTGGGGGTAGGAAAGAGGGTCGCTCCGACATCGCGGTGATGTGGTTGGAAATCCAGCTCTCGAGTGGAAATAACTGAGTGTGCAAGTGCAGTAGACATAGGAGCCTCTCCTCTTCGGTGGTGCTCCTAGGCTCCGGTAGCGCTGCGTAGTTAAATATCCGCCGGATGGCTCGCCTCGCCTCCACCCTTTTCTCAGACTGTGGATATCGCTCTGAGTAAGCAGGGGAGATGGAGAAATCTGCCGCCATGAAAATACCTCGCACATTCCCGCGTCCCTCGCTCTTTGCTCTTCGCTCCGCAATGATCTCTATTGCGCTCCTGCTTATTGCCCTGGCAGTGATCCAACGGGTGGAACATCGAGTCACGGTGTGGACTCTCACTCATGATTTAGCCGCCGGCACGTCTCTACGTGCTGAAGATTTGAGGAAGAGTTCGGTAACTCTCAATGCTCATGCGGTGCATTATCTCGATGCTCGAACT
>JAPLBA010000105.1 GCA_026393015.1 Actinomycetota bacterium | reverse complement strand
TATCGAAATCATACAAAGCAAATAGTGGTACTGACTCAGACCGGCATATTTCCTGATGACTTCTTCTCAGGAATACAACCGTGGGTACTCACTAATGAATCTTCACTTTTACGAGTAACAAAAGAAGTGCGCGGCCGTGCAGAGATTTTCACTTATGTAGATTTTCGTGAACTACCCGATTTTTTTATTATAAAAGGAATCTCGTCGATACTCTGCGAAGGAGGCGCAATCGTGGCATCACTTCTTTCCTCCCACGACTTATTCGATCTTGTCTTTCTCACTCGTACCAATACGAACGCGCTTGGACCAACAATAGAAATCGACACTCTCACGCAGGGAGTACCCTCACTTTCAGAGATTACCGAAGAGGGAGCCACCTACCAACGTCACGAAAGGCGCCTGCGATGAATTACAGCGCGCTAGCGAGTGGAGTGGGCTTTGGTTTCTTAATCGCGGCCCAAGTAGGTCCCATTTGGATCCTCGCCCTGCGCACCGGAATACGATCTGGTTTTCTCGCAAGCTTCGGAATAGGTTGTGGAGCTGCCGTTATCGACACCATCTATTGCATACTCGGCGCCCTTGGCGCCACCGCGATCCTGGCGACGCCGAGTAGCCAGCGTTTCGTCAGCATCACGGGTTCAATCGTTATCGGTTACTTAGGAGTTCGAGGTGTCGTACTCAAACGGATGAAAAAGAGGAAGGGTATTAGCGATGAAATCCCACTCGCAAGCGAAACCTTCTTCACATCCTTCCGACTATCCATACTCGCTACAGCAGCAAACCCTTTCACTATTATTTCGTGGGTTGCACTACTCGCAGCAGCGAGCACCTATATCCACACACTGAACGCAAAGATTACTTTCGCAGCAGGGGTTGGTGTCGGATCCCTAGCCTTCTTCCTGGCCCTGGCCATTGCAGCTGCCCAATTGGGAAAACGCCTACGCCCACGCCTGATTGAATGGATCGATCAAGTGGCGACCGCCCTTTTCTTCGTCTTTGCGCTTGCGCTCGCCTATCGAGCGTTCACGATTTAGTATTACCCCATGACCGAATTAACAGATGAGCAATGGCGCGCCAAACTCACCCCTGACGAGTACCACGTACTTCGCGAAAGTGGCACAGAGCCTGCTTTCGTGGGCGAGTACACCGACTTAGAAGATGAAGGCATCTACGATTGCCGTGGATGCGGCGCCGAACTCTTCCGTTCAACTGAGAAGTTCCACTCTGGTTGCGGGTGGCCCTCCTTCTGGAAACCAGCCGAATCTGAGAGCGTTCGCCTGCTTGACGACTTCTCCGGTGGACGCAAGCGCGTCGAAGTGCGCTGCAAAGCGTGCGATGGGCATCTGGGCCATGTGTTCGACGGCGAAAATTTTGGAAATCCTATCGATCAACGTTGGTGCATCAACTCGATCTCGGTGCGTTTTACGCCCCGCCCCCTGCACTGATAATCGCTACGCCTGCAATCGCGCACGCAATTCCGTAGTATTGAATCTTCATCAACCTTTCATGGTGAATTCCGGCCGCCAAAATTACCGTCATGATCGGATAAAGCGAACCGAGAACCATGACGATTGACCACAATCCCATATGCGTTGCCATTCCCAGTAGAACATTCGCACCAAAATCAAGCGCCCCAATCACAAAGAGCAGAGGTACATCAACGCGCGTAAGACCGCCCACAGTTCGCTTGGCGAAAGCGATTGTTCCCATCACTGCGAATGTGGCCACTCTCATTCCGACCATTGTCATTACTGCGCTTTCGCGCGATCCCAACGCCATGAAAACTTGTGCTGTTCCAAAACAGAGACCAGCAATTCCGGCATACATCACCGGCTTCACGCCCGCTTTCCCGCGCAACTCCGGACCACTAGCCATCACCGCACCGGCAAAGGCCACAAAAATACCGAGCAGTTGCAAACTCTTTGGGTTATCACCGCGGAGCAAACCGGCAGCTACCGGAATGACTACTCCAAGAGCCGCTATTGGTGAGACCACGCCCATACGCCCCTGGGAAAGTCCCGCATAGAAAGCAAGTAGGCCGATATATCCGCTATATCCAGCGAGGATCGCGTAAATCCCGTATCCGTGCCATCCCCAGAAATCTTTCTGCCACTCGCCGCTGATGATCACCACCAGAATCCCCACGCCTAAACTCAGCGCCTGGGAGCCAGCCACCACGGCGATTACCTTCCGCTTCCGCGCCAAAGTGCCGCCAAGGAAGTCGGAGGTGCCCCACATCACGCTGGCAATGAGGGCGAAGAGGGCAGCCATAGAGATTGACCCTAGCGCGCCTAACCAGGGCTCGCCCCCACCTTGCCTACCCTTGGCGGTATGGCACGAGAGATAAGCGACCTGGAGCTAGTTCCGCACGCCTTCACAGCCGCCCTTGCGCAGCTTCGTAGCGTGGAACCAAGGCCAGAAATCGAACTTCTCGAAGCCCCGGCCCCAGCCAAGCTCGCTCCGCATGCCGTCGCGATCACCGCGGACCTCTATACATCCGCCGTCGCAGAGAGCGAAGTAGCTACTGGTCGCTTCGTACTCCTTTATGACCCGGCCGGGCACGACGCTTGGGAGGGCGAATTTCGGTGCGTCACCTTTGTGCGCGCTGAACTTGAGTTCGAAATGGGCGATGACCCACTCCTTCCCGAAGTGGGTTGGTCATGGCTGATGGATGCGCTGAAGAATCGTGGAGTGGAATTCACTGCTCCGAGTGGAACAGTGACGCGCATCAGTAGCGAAGCTTTTGGTCAACTCGCAGAGCGTGATCGCTCGTACGAAATTGAGATCCGCGCATCGTGGACTGCATTCGGTGACTTCGATCGCCACCTCGAAGCTTGGTGCGATCTCATCTCTTACTCAGCGGGATTGCCACCACTTCCGGAAGGCGTGTCTGCCCTGACACCAAGAAAAACGAAGAGCGTGGTTCGCTAACTCCACATGGATTCTGCAAATTCTCACTCGGAAGTTTCGGGTGCCCCCGAAGTCACACCTTTGCTTGTTCCGGCCGAAGGTTTGCCTTCGATAATTCATTACCCTTCAGATATTCCTGAGGTGGTGAGCAAACTACTCGCTGGCGTAGGTCCAATTGCGGTAGATGCTGAGCGTGCGAGTGGCTATAAATACAGCCAACGTGCATATCTGATTCAAATCCGTCGAGAAGGCTCTGGAATTTTTCTCATTGATCCGATTGCATGCCCCGATCTATCCAGCATTTCCAACGCTTTAAGCGATTGTGAGTGGATCATCCATGCAAGTACACAAGATCTCGCCTGTTTGCGCGAGGTGGGAATCTCCCCCACATCACTTTTCGATACTGAACTGGGCGCCCGCATTGCTGGATTTGAGAGAGTCGGCCTGGGGGCGCTGATAGAGCTACTGCTCAACCGATCACTTGCCAAAGAACATAGCGCGGTGGATTGGTCGACGCGTCCACTCCCCGAGCCTTGGCTCAATTATGCAGCACTAGATGTAGAACTTTTAGTGGAATTGCGCAACGAAGTTGAATTGGTGTTGCGAGAGAGTGGCAAACTGGAATGGGCGCAGGAAGAATTCGCATCAGTGCTCGCAGCGCCACCATCTCCACCGCGCGAAGAACCATGGCGACGCACCTCGGGCTTGCATCAGGTAAAGAAGCGTCGCGCGCTCGCAATCGTTAAGTTGTTATGGATCGAACGCGATGGCATAGCGTCGTCACGGGACATCGCACCAGGCCGCATTCTTCCGGACAGTGCGATTGTGGCTGCGGCTTTGACCCCACCGACGAACGCAACGGGCTTGATGTCAATGAGAGCATTCCATGGGCGCGGAGCCGAGAAGCACTTGCGCAATTGGTGGAGTGCCATTGAGCGAGCAATGGCGATACCTGAAGATGATTTGCCCGAGCTTGCCAAAAAAAGCGATGGCCCACCACCGCCAAAAGTTTGGAGCATGCGAAACCCACTGGCCCACGCGCGCCTTTCACACGCCCGGGCAGCGATGAAGTCGATCTCTGATGAGTGGTCTGTTCCTATCGAGAATCTGCTGACACCAGATACCTTGCGCCGACTCTGCTGGGAGCCACCTAGTGAACTCTCTTCCTGGCTCGCAGGTCGCGGCGCTCGTTCGTGGCAGATCTCCCTCCTGGAAACGGCTCTCGCTTCGGCCCTGCTGGCCACCGAGCCGCTCCCCGAACCCGAGCCTGAGACCACCCCCGATTCGACCGAAGAAGCCGGCGTCGCGGAGCCTTCGCCGTTATAAATGAATTACGCAACACTTAAGTTGCGATAATTAAGGGCGTTAGGTAGGTTAGGCATACCTAAGTAACCCGACGATGAAAGTGCAGCCATGCTCTCCACCTTAATGATCGCTTTACGCGAAGGCCTAGAAGCCTCCCTAATCATCGGAATTCTGCTGAGCGCACTCAATAAGTCTGGCCGGAGAGTTGATTTTTCCAAGATTTTCCTCGGTGCAGGTCTGGCAATACTTGCCAGCCTGGCTTTCGCTGGCCTACTCACCTCAACTTCGCTCACACTCTCCGACACGGCTGAGGAACTCTTTGCTGGAACCACTTCAATCATCGCAGTGGCATTGGTGACGTGGATGGTCTTCTGGATGAAGAGAACCGCCCGCACAATGCGCTCCGACCTTTCTGCGAAACTCACCCTGGCCATCAGCGCTCCCGCGCTTGTCGCCGTTGCTTTCTTCGCCGTTATACGCGAAGGAATTGAAACCTCGCTCTTCGTTTTTGCCACCACCAAATCAATCAATTCAACGTTAGCCCCCACGCTGGGTCTACTGATTGGTTTTGCAATTGCCATCGCGCTCGGGGTCGCCATCTACCGGCAGAGTTTCAAGATCGATATCGCGAAATTCTTCAGCATCACGAGTATCGCACTGGTCATCATTGCAGCCGGCGTGCTCGCTTATGGAGTAGGCGATGTTGAAGAGGCTCTTGGTGGAGCTACCGGCGGCGCTTTTGACTTCACTGCACAACTCGCCGCTGACTCAATCGGCGGCCACCTCATTGCTGGCTTCCTCGGGCTCACCCCGTCTATGACCTGGCTCCAGGTGGTTACCTGGCTCGCCTATATCGCGGTAACTTTGACTCTGTTGCGCGAACCTAAGCGCACTCAAGAGCGCGCCCATCTGGTGGCCTAAGTTACTGACGAGTAACCTGGGGCTATCACTGCTACACAGGAGAGCACATGAGCAAGCAGCCCCAAGATGTCTATTTAGTAGATGCCGTCCGCACCCCCTTTGGTAAGGCCGGAAGTCTCTACTCAGAAACCCGCGCCGACGATCTGGTGGTGCGAGCCATTCGAGGATTGCTCGATCGCAACCCCCACCTTCCGCATGAGCGCATTGACGAGGTGGCGATCGCCGCAGCCACCCAAACTGGCGATCAGGGTTTAACCATTGGCCGCACCGCTGCTCTGCTCGCGGGATTGCCGTTAAGTGTTCCTGGCTACGCCATCGATCGCATGTGTGCGGGCGCACTCACTGCGGTGACGACCGCTGCAAGTGCGATCGGGTTTGGTGCTATTGATATTGCGATCGCAGGCGGCGTGGAACATATGGGTCGCCATC
>JAPLBA010000138.1 GCA_026393015.1 Actinomycetota bacterium | reverse complement strand
TCCGAGAGCGGGTCATAAGAAACATCTACTCCGCGACCACCGGTGTATTCGAGCATTTTCTCCGCGAGTGGTTCCTTCTCAGAAGCAATCACAAAATCAGCACCGGCAGCAAGGATGCCTGCTGATTTCTCCCCCGTACGAGTCTGCGCGATCACCACGACACCCATGGATTTAGCGATCTGAATCGCTGCAAGGCCGGCACTACTCGATGCCCCAGTGACCAAGATCGATTGACCTGGTCCCATCTTCGCGATCTCCACAATCGGGTAGTACGCGGTGAGATATTGCATGGTGATAGAACATGCCTCTTCTGAGGTCAGTCGTGCAGGCGCAGCCATCAAGAAAGGTTCCGGAGTGATGGCGTACTCCCCCGCCACGTTGCAATCCGTGGCACTCATATTGTTAAACGGAATGGAAGTAACCCGATCACCGACTGAAAACTTAGTGACTCCACTGCCGATCGCATCAACAATGCCACAGCCCTCAAGACCAATGCGCGAAGGAAGATGAGCAACTGAGTAGTGAGCACCATACAAATAGAGCAGATCTGCGCGGTTGAGCGCAAAGGCTTCTACGCGGTAACGCACCTCACCAGGCCCCGGCTCTACAAGAGCGATGTCAGCGAAATCAAGAACCCGCTTACCGTTAACCTCGTCAAATAAGAGAACGTTGGCCATGGGACTCTCCTCTATATCTAACCTCGTGAGCGACGGAAGACTTGATCAGCTGCCACTGCGGCAAAAATCAAGAGACCTAGTGCAGTGAGTTGGTAGGTGGTATCGACACCGAGCAAGTTCAAACCATTGCCAATGAGCGCGAAGGTGAGGATGCCGAGGATGCCGCGCCAAATGGCTCCAGATCCACCAAATACCGAAACGCCACCGACTACCGGTGCCGCGATAGCGGTGAACGCGATGGTGTCCGAGTAAGCGTTAGTAGCACCAGATCCATATCGCCCCACATAGATCACTCCAGCAATTCCGGCGCCAATACCTGATAGGACGTAGCAGGAGATGAGAATGCGATTGGTCCGAATTCCTGCAAGGTATGCAGCTTGTGGGTTTCCACCGACGGCATACACGTTACGTCCCCAGATGGTGCGCGAGAGGAAGATACCCACAATCGCTGAAAAGATGAGTGCAATATAGACAGCACCTTTGATGCCGAGGAACTTTCCTTCGAAGGCGCTGCGCATCGCGACAGCAGTGTCTTTGTTGGTGATGCTCACGAGGCCACCACTGCAAAGGATGAGACCCAGGCCGCGGAAAGCAAAAGAGGTAGCGAGAGTTCCGATGAAGGAGTTCACGTTGGTGCCGACAATTCCCAGACCGTTAAGCAAGCCAAGCACGCCACCAAACCCGAGGCCGACAATGATGCCGATGACCATGCCAAATGCGTTGATGGCATTTACCGTCATGATCGCAGAGGCTGTTGCAGTAGCGGCAACCGAGAGATCGAAGATGCCGGCAATGATGCAGAGCGTGAGGACTGTAGCCATGATGAAGAGGATCGACGACTGGTCGAGGATGTTCGCCGCGTTCTGCCACGAGAGGAACGAAGGTGAGGAAATCGCGAGGACAACAAAGAGTAATCCGAAGACTCCCACGATTCCGTAACTTCTTAATTTCTCAATCATGCTTAACTCCTGACGTTTGCCCAAAGAAGGCGGCTACTACTTGCTTTTGATTAAACGGGGCGGTGAATTGCACTTGCACTTTCCCTTGGTGAATAACAAGTACGCGATCACACACACCAAGAACTTCTTCGATCTCACTGGAGATGAAGAGAATCGACATCCCACTCTTGGCGAGGTTGAGAAGAGTTTCGTGGATGGCGCGTTTGGCTGCGATATCGACGCCGCGCGTGGGTTCATCGACGATGAGCACCTTGGGTGCTACCTCGACGGCACGTCCAAAGAGAATCTTCTGCTGGTTGCCACCAGAGAGCGAGAGCGCTGATTGCGTAATCTTGGAGTAGCGCAGATCCACCTCTCCGGCGAGTTCTACCGCGCGCTTACCTAGCTTGCGGGTCGAGAGCGAGCCGGCTTTGCGGTAGCGCTTCAAGGTAGAGAGCATCATGTTCTCCGAGATGCTCGCTTCAAGAATGAGCCCCTCTTCTTTACGGTTCTCGGGAATCATGTAGATGCCTTGCTTGATGGCATCGCGTGGTGATGTCACGGAAAGTTTTTTGCCCTCGAGGGTGACCGTGCCAGAATCCAGCGCATCAGCACCAAAGATTGCGCGGGCGATCTCTGTGCGACCCGCACCGATCAACCCTGCGAGCCCGAGAATCTCTCCCTGATGAATTTCAAAAGAGATATCATGCAGCGCGGAGTTGGTAAGTCCCTCTACGGAAAAGCGCACTTGCTGAGTGGCTGCAGAATCGTTGTCAAAGTAACGCGTCTCTAGTGAACGACCCACCATGCCAGAGACCAGGGAATCAATCGTCTCGTCCTTGGTGGGCCCAGCCTTTACTACTTCGCCATCACGCATCACGATTGTGGTGGTGGTGAGCTCGAGAACTTCTTCGAGGAAGTGTGAGATCAAGAGGATGGTGACTCCGCGACGCGCGAGCTCGCGAATGGTGGCATGTAAACGCGCCACTTCGTCGGCAGTGAGGGAAGCGGATGGCTCATCCATAATGATGAGCTTTGCGTTGCGCGAAAGTGAGCGAAGAATTTCTACTTTCTGCTGATCAGCAAGGCGGAGACGTGAAACGACTGCTTTGGGATCTAATTCAAATTTGGTAAGTTCGAGCAACTCTTTGAAGTCGCTACGCATCTTTGACTTATTAGGCGCGATGCCACGACGAGGGGTACTGCCGAGAAACACATTTTCAATAACGGTGGCGTCGGGCACCAACATAATTTCTTGGGCCATCATCGCTACACCAGCACGCAGCGCCTCAAAGGGTGAGCGGAAGGAGACTTCACTTCCAGCAAACTCGATTCTTCCTGAGTCTGCGGTATAAACACCCGCGATCATCTTGGCGAGTGTGGACTTGCCGGCGCCGTTCTCCCCTACCAGCCCGATGATCTCGCCCTCAGTGAAAGAAAGGGAGACCGAGCGCACCGCCCGGGTGGCACCGAACGTTTTCGTCAGTTCATGAACATGCACGAGCGCTGTAGAAGAGTTCATTTCCTCCACTCTCCTACAGCGCTCGTGTCATGTTTATCGATCTACCAAATCAGAGATTAGGAGAGATCCGAGTAGGTACCCATGAGGTCCCCAATGATTGCCTTGGTGCCGTGTGGATCAAGGAGGGTTGAGCTATCAAAGCTTGGGTTTGGCTTCTGGCCATTAGCCTGAGCCAATCCAACTTCGACTGCCTTTACTCCCATGCCCTTAGTGTCCATGTTGATAAGCGCAAACCATGTACCACTCTTGACGTTGGCGTATGCCTCAGTGGAAGATCCGTTGCCGATGAGGGCAACCTTCTTGGGATCTACGACATCAGTGGCGCCGAGGATGGCTTGTGAAGAGCCGACCATGACGTTGACGTTAGGGTTTGCCTGAATGACGTCTTGTGCAGCCTTCTTGCCACTATCGGGTGAGTATCCACCTTCAACTTGAGCAACGAGCTTGATAACTGCACCAGCGGTTGAAGATGCCTTGAGGGTATCCACGAATGCGGTGGTACGAACGTTATCGAGTGGGAGTGCCTTGAAGCCTTCGAGGTAGGCAACATTGCATACGGCCTTGCCGTCGCAAGCTTCAATTGCAAGCTCAGCAAGTACCACACCGTTAGAAATTGGCGTCTCAGCGACAACTACTAGACCGGGAACTTGTGGCTCCAAAGTATCGAACCTAGCGCCGAGCGGAGTGAAAGCTGCCACGACAGTGATGCCCTTGGCGATTGCCTCTTCTGCTGCAGTTGCCATTCCGACTGAGTCAGAAGCAAGCATGATGTACATCTGTGCATCACCCTTGATTGTTTGATCCTGAACGGCCTTGATCTGTGCCGCACCGTCATAAGCAGCGGTGCTGAGGTCAACAACTTCTGCGCCAGCAGCTGCTGCGCCTTCCTGCACACCAGCAAGAACTGCTTGAGTGAAGGAGTTTGACTTCCAGAAGCCGAAGAAGGCAATCTTCTTGACTACTTGGGTATCGGCAGCTGCGCTGCTCTCAGTAGTTTCCGCTGAATCGCTTGAACTGCATGCCGCAAGTGACATAGCAGCTACTGCAGCGAGAGCTACAAATAACTTCTTGCTCTTTGTCATCTTTTCTATCCTTTTCTCTAGCGTCGCTATTTCGGATTTACCACTCATGCGATTCCGGAACCGCATGCTTTACATCGTACAATTGAGCTGGCGCTGCAGACTCCCAAGGTCCCGCTACCAGATCGATAAAATCAGCCTGAGCCGTTCCGCGCTCGGGATGGTCTAGCCACCCCTGGTAGGAGACATTGTCTTCCCAGAAGCCAATAATCTTTACCGTATCATCGGGGGTTTGCGGCGCAGACATAGCCAACTTCAAACAACCCTTCACTTGGATCGCCGTCTCAAGGATTTGGTGTTTGAGAAAGACTTCCTTAAGAGCAGCTTCTTTCCCGGGCTTGAGTTTGAACTCCAAGAGAGACATGATCATTAATTGACTCCTGCCTTACTGCGCAATTTGGCTGTTGCAGCCTCGTCAACAACGAGTGTCTTCGGGTCGATTACTACTCCATAATCATCTTTAGCTTTAGTCGCGCTGACAAAGCCTTGCCGTACGTCTTCCACCACAGCAGAGACTGTGCGCTCCAAAGGATTGCCCCAGCCACCTCCGCCGCCCGTGAGGTTCACAATTCGCTCATCGGCATTGAACGAATTATTACTGACGCTCACTTCCTTCTCGAGCGGAGTTCCAGGATGAACGATGACGGTGTTCTTCACACCTTCATTGCCACCTGCAACTGCCCAAGGCCTCGTGAGTGTTTTGTAGTTAATAACGATGGCGGTGGAAGTCGCGAGGAACTTGTATGCCCGCTCAACACCGACACCGCCGCGATGCTTACCTGCACCGCCGGTATCTTGGCGATAGCCATAACGCTCGATCATCATCGGTGCCTTGCTCTCCAGAATTTCTACTGGGTTGTTACGGCAACCTGGTTCAGTGACATGCATGATGCCATCTTCGCCATCTGCACCCGCGTGTGCACCCATACCCACAGCATCGTTAGTAGCTTCAAGCCACCAGGCACCGTTGCGTGGATTGATACCTAAAGCCATAATGTCGCACACATCGCCACCGCTGCAGGCTGGAACGATATCAGGAAGTCCCTGTGCAAGCGCTTTAGTAACAACTTCAGGTGCGAGCAATCCGGTCCACAAAGTGAACGTAGGCATCGGAGGTGTGGCATGCATCAACGTACCTGGAGTAGTGCGAATCTCCAGGTTGCGGAAGTTACCTGCGCACATATTGCCATCTGGTGTAGTGATGGATTTAAAAGCCAGACGCGTGGCGGCGAACGTGCCACCGATCGGGAGATTGATCGGCCCGACGGCACCCTTATTGGTTTCGGTCCAGTCGATGATCATCCGATCATCTTCGATCGTGACGGTTACCTTCATTTCCACCCGCTCGTCAGTAATAACACCGTCCGAGTCCAGGAAATCGGATGCAGTCCACGTGCCCTTAGGAAGTCGAGCAACCGCCGCGCGCGAGAGGCGCTCACCATGTTGGTTGATCTCTTCCATAGCTTCCAGCACTACCTCGAGACCAAATTTCGCCACTATCTCCTTCAAACGGACATCGCCGGTGTGAACCGCCGATACCTGGGCTTGAAGATCACCAATAGTGCGTTCTGGCATGCGACTGTTGAAACGAATAATGTTGAAAATATCTTCGCAGATAACGCCTTGGTCGTAGATCTTTGAACAAGGGAAGAAGATTCCCTCTTGTGACATATCCGTGGAGTCGAGCACGTAGCCGGCATCCTTCTGCTTGAGGTCAAGCAAGTGAACACGACAGGAAGAGAAGCCAACTACCTTGTTATTTACCAAGATGGGAGCGAAGACCAACGTGTCAAGCGTGTGGGCTGCCGACCAATATGGATAGTTAAGCAAGTAGACGTCGCCACTCTTGAAATTCTCCAGGCCAATGAACTCTATTCCCTTTTGCACACCGAAATCGTTGGCACCAGAGAAGATTGCAATACCCGGGGCCTCTGCAACCAAGTTCCCATCCAAGTCGTGCAAACTTAATCCGTAGTCATGGATTTCATAGACGATGGTGTTGTAAGCGGTACGACAGAGGTTGCGTGCCATTTCGTTGCACGCAGACAACATGCTGTGCCGGATAACTTCAACGGTAATTGAATCAATCATGTTAGTTCGCCTTTGCTACGTGAATGATGATTTCGCCGTACTTGCCTAACTCAGCGCGATCGCCTGCATGGAATACGGTGGTCGCTGTGTGTTCGCTGATAATCGCTGGTCCCTCTATGGTGTCACCAAATGTGAGACCATCACGTTCATAGAGGCTATATGCCGCTCGCTTACCGTCGCCTACATACACTTGTCGAGTGCCGGTGGGTGTAGCAACGCGGTTCGCTTGCTTAGAGAGCACCGGAAGCTCTGGTGCATCCACTTCACCACGAGCCGAGAAGCGAAGCGACACCATCTCGATCGGATCTGGCATCGTGTGACCGTAAGCCTTCTCGTGCGCCTCACCGAAGATTTCGCGCATGTGAGCAATCTCAGCAGCGTCAATCTTCTCCGAGACCGGAAGCGTCACGCTGTGTTCTTGCCCGGAGTAACGAAGGTCCATGAATTGCGTGAAGTGTTGCTCCTTGGCGGAGAACCCTTCCTTATCTAAAGCCGTCTTTGCTTCACCGCGCATCTCTGCAAAGTCTGCATTGATGATTGAAAGGTCAGCAGAGTCCAGCACTGTGATGCGGGTGCGCGAGAAGTCGTGTTGCACACTCGCCATGAGCATTCCAAAGGCCGAGAAAGCGCCTGGCCCTGGTGGCATGATGACTGTGGGGATGTTGAGCTCGCGAGCCACATCAACCCCAACGAGACCCCCGCCACCGCCAAAGGAGAGCAGCGCGAAGTCGGCGGGAGTGTGTCCAAGTTCCACCGTGATGGCGCGGACTGCGCCGACGATCTTGATGGTGGAGATGCGAATCACTCCACGAGCTACTTCATCAACAGCCATACCAAGCTTGTCGGCATTGACCTTGAGTGAGGTGGCAGCAAGTTCCTTATTTAGCACGAGGGTTCCTGCGAGCGCGTTCTCGTTTCCGAGGTAGCCCACATGAAGTGCCGCATCAGTGAACGTAGCTTCCTTGCCACCGTTGCCATATGAGGCGGGACCAGGATCGGCGCCCGCACTCGCTGGGCCGACTTGAAGGTGGTTACCCTCATCGATCCAGACGAGCGAACCTCCACCCGCACCGATGGTGTGGATGTAGAGCGAAGACAAGTTAATAGGTAGGCCCTCGAAGGATGCATCGAAGTACGTGAGCGGCTCACCGTTGACTACAAGCGAAGCATCAAGTGAAGTGCCACCCATATCGATGGTGATGAGATCTCCGCAGCCGGTTGCCTTCGAGAACCATGCAGCACCAAGCACACCACCTGCCGGTCCTGAAAGGATGAGATTGACTGGAGTCTCTTTGGATGACTCGGCCGTCATCGCGCCGCCACCAGAACGGGTCATGAGGAAGAGACCGCTAAACTTCTTAGCCGCAAGAGACTCCTGAATCTTGCCAATATATCTGCGCACGAGGGGCTTGATGTAAGCATCGAGCACTGCAGTGCTGCTTCGTTCGTACTCACGAATTTCACGTGAGAGGCTTGAAGAAACCGTGACCTCAATATCGGGGGCGACTTCGCGCATGATCGCGGCCATTTTTTGCTCGTGCGCGGGGTTCACATACGAGTGAAGAAAAAGAATCGCAACCGATTGCACACCGAGTTCGATGAATTGCTGCGCAACTGCGCGCGCGGTTTTCTCATCAAAGGCTTTGACCACACTGCCTTCATAATCGAGCCGCTCGGGAACTTCAAGAATGTGTTGGCGCTCTACCAAGCTTTTAGGCTTGCGGTACTTCCAGTCATACATCGGGATGCGATCAGTGCGCCCAAGCAAGTACACATCGCGGAAACCTTCCGTGGTGACAATGCCAGTCTTCGCTCCGCGACGAGTTAAGAGCGCATTCAAGCCGAGCGTCGTTCCGTGAATAAAGTGCGAAACTTCCTCAAGGCTCACGCCCGATGCAGCAAAACCATTCATCACGCCTTGTTGGGGATCACTTGGTGTGGTGGGCACCTTGTCAAACTTCACGCTGCCACTGCCACCATCAAGTGTGACTACGTCGGTAAACGTACCTCCGACGTCAATTGCTACTCGGGCGTTTTTCGCCATGAACTTTCACCTTTCTCAAAAAGATGCCAGCCCAGCCTAGAGCAGGAGGACTGGCGTGTGACATATTACTGAGGCGCTTGCGCCCGTGACTAGGGGGTGAGCAAAGATTTTCCACCACTGTGGCCGGACTACT
This sequence comes from Actinomycetota bacterium, assembly GCA_026393015.1. GTDB lineage: Bacteria > Actinomycetota > Actinomycetes > Nanopelagicales > Nanopelagicaceae. The sequence goes on along the minus strand of JAPLBA010000138.1, from coordinate 5,775 downwards.
TCGCGGCCTTCTTGACCAGGGACATCGCCAGCACCGCGTCGATCGTGTAATTAATGTGGTGATCCATCACCTTGGCAACCGTCTCCAGGTCACGCTGCTCCATGGCATCCAGCAGCTGGATGTGCTCAAAGGCCGAGGCCTCGAGCTGGCCACTCTCCAAAATATAGGGCAGGGCGTGGGTGCGGGCGCGGGAGCGGAATTGGTCGGCTACCTCCACCAACATGGGGTTTCCGGAGAGCTCCAAGATGCCGCTGTGGAAGACCCGGTCCATTTCAATGAAGTTCATCAGGTCGTTTTCTTTGGCGAAGCCTTGGATCTCCATGGCGATCTCCCGCAGACGCGTCACCTGCTTAGGCGTGATCGCCTTAGCGATTTCCACCGTCACCCGGATCTCTATGAGCAAGCGAATCTCGGTCAACTGGCGCAGCGTCTCAGCCGAGGTGGCCACCACCTGGAACCCCTTGTTCGGGAGGGCGACTAAAATGCCATCTTTGGTGAGGTCAAGCATCGCCTCGCGCACCGGGGTGGCCGAGATGCCGAACTTCTCTGCGATCGCCGGCACCGAGTACGTCTCCCCCGGCAGCATCTCGCCGGTAATCAGCGCGGCGCGCAAAGCAGTGGAGATCTGTTCACGCAGGCTGCTCGGCTTCTGCAGCGAGTCGCCACTCAGACGCTTGGGATTCATGAACGTTACTTAACTACGCGACCTGACTTAATTACAGTGCGGCCCTCACTCATAGTCCAGAGCACCGAAGGCTTCTCAAAGGGGTTGCCGTCGAGGATTACAAGATCTCCGAAGGAACCCACCGCTACCGAACCATGCTTAGGATTTCCAATCACCTGCGCATTGCGCGAGGTGACACTGCGGAGCAATTCAAGAGTGCCTTGCACTTCGTGTTGGATCTCGAGACCACGAAGTTGGGCATACTCCAAGTCGCCCATAAGGTCAGTACCGAAGCCCACCAAGATGCCGTGACGCGTGGCGATTTCAATCGCGGTTTTACCGGATGCTAAGACTTCGTGATTCTTTTTCAAAGCAATTTCGACCATGCCGATCTCGGCGCCCTTCTCCGCCATCATCTGGTAAGTAACGAGAGTAGGGATCATTACTGCAGAGTGTGCGGCCATCACGGCAGCGGCTTCATCGTCAAGTAAATTCGCGTGCTCAATGCTGCGCACACCATTAGTTACTGCATGCACAATCGCCTCTGGTGAGTAAGCGTGGGCAGCTACATAACTTCCGCGGCGCCCAGCCTCTTCCGTTACGGCGCGAATTTCTTCTGCCGAGTATTGCGGAATACGAATCGGATCAGTGAGTGACACCACGCCACCAGATGCCATGATCTTGATCGCGTGCACGCCTTTACGCAAGCGGTCGCGCACCGCAATACGCAACGGATCAACGCCATCTACAACTTCCACACCAATACCACCACTGCCACCAGCGCAACACATGTCATAAACCGGATGACGTGCATCCCCATGTCCACCTGTTTGGCTCAGCGCAGGTCCCGTGTAGTAATAGTTTGGAGATGCAATTAAGCCTTCGCGAACTGCAAGCGCGAGTCCACTATCGCCACCAGCCACATCGCGCACCGTAGTAAATCCACGTCGCAAAGCTGCTTCCAATCGAAGGTGGCCCTTCAACGCCACATAACTGCGCGGTGTCGACTCCAACCGCATCATGTCGAGATCAATGCCATAGGCATGGAAGTGACAATCAATAAATCCAGGAGTGACTACTCGCCCACCCGCATCAAATACCTCAACACCACTTGCACTCTTTTCATCGAGAGCCTCGATCTCTCCATTGCGAATGAGGATGGAGCCTTCGCGTAGATCGGGGCTATGGCCATCAAAGATCAATGCGTTCTTAATGAGTAGGTTGTGCGACATGGCTTCTCACATCTCTCGGTGGGTAATATTGCATATATTACTGACTCTGCGATCTTTGACTAGGGCCCAATCTCAAGCGGCCATCGCCGCCATATATCAACGTCGTTTTCGCTCCGACGCACTAATCGCTACCGCAAGCAAAATGATCACACCTGTGACTAAGTCCTTGAAAAGCGGGTTCACATTCATCAGGTTAAAGCCATTGCCAATCAGCGCAATGAGATAGACGCCTCCAAGGGAGCGCCAAATTGCTCCCATTCCACCATAAATACTCGTTCCTCCAAGAATAATCGCGGCAATCGCCTGAAGTTCAATGCCTGTACCTGCGAGAGGTTGACCGCTGGCTACACGAGAAACCGCGATGGCGGAGGCTAGCCCTGCAGCGAGCCCACTAAACCCAAAGACCATGACACGAACACGGTCAACCGCGATACCAGAGAGCTCGGCAGCTTCAGGATTGCCTCCAATGGCAAACACATGCCTTCCATAGGTTGTTCGGTTGAGCAAGAAACCCGCCACCAATACGAAGCCGGCCAAGACGTAGATCGCCCAAAATACTCCAAGAAATTTTTCACGCCCGAGGGTCGCAAAGTGCGGATCCGATACTGAGATGAGCGCGCCACCAGTAATCAAAACTGCAATGGCACGATATGCCAAGCTAGATGCCAGCGTGGCAAGAAAAGAATGAATCTTCAAACGGGTGACAATGAGGCCATTAATCGATCCGAGGATGAGGCCAATCAGCGGAGTCAGGGCCAACCCGAGAGTGACCGATCCAAAGTGCACAGCCATCCAAGCTGCCAAAACGTTTGCGACTGCAAATATGGCACCTGTCGAAAGATCGAAGCCACCAGCAATGATTACCATCGTGCCAGCAACGGCGATAATAGCTAGTGGAGTTTGCTGGTTAAGAATGTTCAGAATGTTCGCTAAGGAAAAGAATGAATCTGAAGCGAACGAGAGCGCTATGAAGAGAGCAACAAGGAGAATCAAGACCGCATACTCGCGAAGGAGGGTGATGACCTTATCTCCCCGCGTGAGATCTCTCTCATTCGAATAAGCGCCAACGCTTTCATTCTGATTCATATCCGCCATTATCTTCCTTCCGCTATTTCATTCTCGAGACCAAAGAGTCTAAAAAGTAAATCGTCAACGTTGCTGACCGTTGGATCCAGCTCTCCTACGATTGTGCCGTTGCGAACTAGGTGCACTCGATTACTCAACTCCAAGACTTCCGAATGTTCGGAGGATATAAGGAGAATAGCAGCACCGCGACGAGCGAGTTCGGCAATGATTTCATAGATCGTGACCTTAGCGCCGATATCGACTCCACGTGTTGGTTCGTCAAGGATGATAAGAGATGGGTCCCCCATAAGCCACTTAGCAAATAAAACTTTCTGCTGATTTCCCCCGGAGAAGTCGGAGACTGTGGCAGCAATGCGTGGAGGGTTCACAGAGACATCGGTGACCAATTCCTTAGCACGCGCTGTTTCATTTCGCTTTCGAAGTACTGTTCCTACGGAAATGCTTCGCAAGTGTGGAAGCGATATATTCTCCTTAACAGATCTCACCATGACTAGTCCCTGGGCACGTCGATCCTCTGGTATCAACGCAATACCCTGCTCGACAGATTGGCGAGGGGAGCGATGGTCATACGGCTTTCCGTCTATCAGGATTTCTCCAGCGACAATGGGATCAACTCCAAAGATGGCACGCGCAATTTCAGTGCGACCACTTCCTACTAAGCCCGCAAGACCGACGATCTCTCCCGGTCGGACAGTGAGCGAGACATTGCGCACTCCGGTTTGGGTAGAAACATTTCTCAATTCTAATTTCGGTGTCACAGTGACTTCCACTCCAGCCGAACGCTGAGGGAATGTGTGTGAAAGCGAACGACCCAACATAGATTCCACAATGGAAACCTTGGTCTCGTCACTGGCGTCGGAGGTCTTCACGATTTGACCATCCCTCATAACGGTGACGCGATCACATATCTCTAAGAGCGACTCCAAGAAGTGCGTTACATAAATAATCGTTCGTCCTTGAGACTTTAATTTCTTGATAACTGCATGCAGTTTATCGACTTCATCTGCCGTCAGCGAGGAAGTTGGCTCATCCATAATGATGATACGTGCATCTCTTGCTAGGGCTCGCATAATTTCAACTTTTTGGCGTTCTGCGATGGAGAGCGATCCGAGTCGAGTTTGCGGTTCAAGACCAAAGCCAAAAGATTCCTCGAGCTGCCGGTAACGCTCTTGCAGGTCGTTTTTCAATATTCCGAATCTGTTATTTTCGATACCAAGAAAAACGTTTTGTACCACTGACATTTCCGGAACGAGCGATAACTCCTGCGCAATGAGCACAACGCCACGGCGCTGAGCGCGCGCTGTATCCCACTTGATTACACGCTCGCCATCGACATATATCTCACCTGAATCTTGTTGATACAGACCTGAAATGATCTTGGCAAGCGTCGACTTTCCTGCGCCGTTTTCGCCAGCGAAGCCGTGGATTTCTCCTTCGTGCAATTCAAGACTCACTTGATGAAGCGCCTGCGTCGCACCAAAGCGCTTACTCACGTGCTCAACACGAAGAAGAGTGGAGGAGGAGTTAGCCGTTGTCACGGTAAACCCCACCTCCACTCATTCAACACAGTACTGACTAACTTGTTTCAAACAAACTTGGAGCCAAGGGCTAAAACTCAGCCACTCCACTCGCCAGTGTATTCAGGATGCTCATCAAGCATTGCTTTGTCAGCGAATGCTGGTAGCGGTCCAATAGTGTCAGCATCGATAACGGTGGTTACAGGCTTACCTGTAAGGCTATTAATAACTTGCTCAAGTGCCTTTGAACCCATGGTTGCTGGGAAGTTCAGGTAGGCATGTTTCCACTCGCCAGCGCGAGTTGCTGCAACAGCTTCCTTAGTTCCACCGCCACCGGTGACATAGATCTTCGACAGATCGTAGCCTGCGTTCTTGAGTGCAATTGCGGCACCTTGCGTTTGTTGATCCGCATTTGAAAGCAACACGTCGATCGTCTTATTTGCTTGCAGAATGTCGGTCATGGCCTTGAGTGAAGTATCTCGGTCATAGTTACCGGAACCGGTTGCTACAACCTTGATGTTCTTGTTGGCATCGAGCACCTTGCGATAGGCATCGTAACGAACCTTGTCGAATGGGTACTGGAGTTGCCCAATCAAAATTACCACACGGCATGGGTTGATTGCCTTGCAATATTCGACCACGAGTTCAGCTTGCTTAGTCGCTCCATCAGCAGGTGGGCTAGCCACAGTTGCGATGATTCCTGGAACTTGTGGCTCTAATTTAGTGAGGTCAGGTCCGATGGGGAAAAGTACAGTGACCACTGGAATCTTCTTATCGACTGCAGATGTAAGGCCTGCTGCAATTCCTACAGTGTCGTTAGGAACGATAATAATGCCGTCATATTTTCCTGAGGTAGTGGCATCCTCAAGCTGATTGAGCTGCACATCAGCGGCAAACTGGCCATCGAGAATGGAAACTTCAACGTTTCCAAGTGCAGCTGCTTGCTCTTGAATTCCTGCCCATACAGATTGGTTGTATCCGTTTTGGCTGGAAGAGGCGAGGAAAGCTACGCGGTAAGTTTTGGCCGGAGCATCAGCAGAATCTTCGCTAGCGCTATCAGACGAAGTTGAACTTGAACATGCAGCAAGGAAGAGTGCGGCAGCGGCAATGATGCCGACTGTGATTCGCTTGGTAGTATTCATTTCTGAAGTACGTACACCAATCATTTAGGTCTCCTGTTTTTGGTAGTCCGTTAGGGTATTTATCAACGACTTCACAAGTAATATGTCACATAAGAGCAGGTGAGACAATGCTTTTACGTTTTCCCGTTGATGCG
>JAPLBA010000084.1 GCA_026393015.1 Actinomycetota bacterium | reverse complement strand
TCTCGGCTACTCTTCACCCGTAAGCAAGGCGTCTCTGCGCCTGATGAAAACCCCTATCAAGGAGTATGACGTGGCATCGGTATGCGAGATCTGTGGCAAGGGCCCATCGTGGGGCAACAGCATTTCCCATTCCCACGTGCGTACTTCACGCCGCTGGAACCCCAACATTCAACGTGTCCGCGCGATCGTCAAGGGCACCCCAAAGCGCGTCAACGTCTGCGTCTCTTGCCTGAAGGCCGGCAAAGTAACTCGCTAGTCGTTTTGCTGAACGCATCTGCTAGCTAATCTGTAGCGCCCTTGTTTCGCGATTCTCTAAGAGCACGCCCACACACGTAAATGCCCCTGGGCTCATTCGGTAGACCGCGTTCGCGCCCGCGCGTTCGAGGCCTTGGCGCAAACCGGCATTGAGCGCCGAGTTCATCTGCGGGGTGAACTGATCACTGCTCCAAGGATTGGCAGCTGTCATGACGAAGATCTCTTCGGCTGGAAAGCTCCACTGCCCGCTAAGAGAATCAGAGGCCTGCAAGAGATACGTGCGGTTGTGATCGTCGGTGATGCGCACATGTGTTTCCATGTAGAACTTCCAAAAATCGTTTGTCATCTCATCAACTCTTTCGACTCTGCCAACCGTGATCTACCGGACCAATCCCAGACCCTAACGGAAACCCCGACTTGATGGCGCCAGTGATGTACTTCTTTGCTAACCCCACTGCTTCTGGAATCGAATTGCCAAGCGCTAAGTAACTTGCGATCGCGGATGCAAGAGTGCAACCCGTTCCGTGAGTATGTCGATTCTCAAAACGCTCTGACTCAAATCGGTGGCTCTCTTTTCCATTGGTGAGTAGATCAACCGCTGGTCCTGCCAGGTGGCCACCTTTGATCAACACCCACTCGGGGCCGAAAGCCAAGAGCGCATCGGCCGCATGACTCATTCCCTTCTCATCAGAAACAGTGATCCCAGTCAATTGCGATACTTCAAAGAGATTTGGAGTAATCACAGTTGCAATAGGAATGAGCCGTTCCCGCAAATTCGTGAGTGCATCGACCGCTAGCAGCGAATCACCATGCTTACTCACACCTACCGGATCAACCACGATAGGAACATTTGCTGGGAGGCGCTCCAACAATTCGGCCACCACAGCAACAAGTGGCGCGCTTGCAAGCATTCCAGTCTTCACAGCGTCAACACCGATGTCATCGACTACAGAATGAAATTGTGTCTCAACCGCTTCTGCAGGCATTTCCCAAACGCCTTGCACTCCCAACGAATTCTGTGCCGTGATCGCAGTAAGAACGCTCATGCCGTGAACCCCACACGCGAGCATGGTTTTGAGATCTGCTTGGATACCGGCACCGCCACCACTATCAGAGCCAGCAATCGTGAGCACCCGCTTCATATGCACACTCTAATTCATAAGTTAAGCGGAAAAGTGATCGTGGCCATGACTGCGCAGCGAAACCCCTGCACTTATTACCGCCGAGTCACCTCGCGCACAGACCACGCCAATCGCGCGCGCCGCCGGCGGCGGACTCTGCTCAGCAGGGAGTGTGCCCACAAATGCGTGGTCTTCTCCCCCACTCAGAACCCACTCGATGGGATCCATCTCTAATTCTTCACCAGCCGCCAGCAAGTCCGAAATATCAAATGCGTCAAGATTGATATCTATCGTGACTCCACTGGCGTCCGCAATGTGTGCAAGATCTGCAGCCAGCCCATCGCTCACATCACACATTGAGGTGGCGCCACGAGTGGCAAACTCGCGAGCTAATTCATACGGGGGCTGTGGAACTTTGTGTAGTCCCACTAAAGCTGGCGCACTCGACATCCCTCGGGTAAGAATCTCCAAGCCAGCAGCTGAGGCTCCGGTCTGCCCCAGAAGATAAACGATGTCACCGACCTGTGCGCCTGCACGCGTAATGGGCTTCTCAACAGAATCAGTCACCTCACCAATAGCCGTGATCGAAATAGTGATGGCATCTCCACGCACGGTATCGCCGCCCACCACACTTGCACCCTCTCCTTCACATTCATCATTAATTCCTTGCGTGAGTTGAAGCGCCCATTCGGTCGAGAGCGAAGCAGGGGCAGCAAAGGCGACCACCAGAGCTCGAGTTTGGCCACCCATGGCGGCGATGTCAGCTAAATTTGCGGCCGCACACTTGCGACCAATCTCGTAAGCGCTCGACCAATCAGTGCGAAAGTGCACGCCTTCAATGGCCATATCCGTAGTGACGAGCGCCTTGCCTGACGGGAGCGCGATCAGCGCCGCGTCATCACCAATGCCAATCTCCACACCGGTTCCAGCGCGCGTTGCCAATGCAATTGCGGCGATGAGCCCAAATTCGCCTACCTCGCCGAGGGTACTCATAGCCCTCGCCACCCGTTACGCTCCTGACAGAGGGCGCACTCTTCCGCGCCGCCCTCCGAGTGAGAGGAGTGATCATGGCCACCGTGCACGCTTACATCTTGATTCAGACTGAGGTCGGCAAGTCCGCTGATGTCGCTAATGCCATTCGACAACTCCCTGGAATCACTCTCGCTGAAGATGTCACAGGACCTTATGACGTGATCGTGCGCTCGGAAGCCACCGATATGAACGAACTTGGCCGTCAAGTGGTTGCGAAGATACAAGCAGTGCCGGGGATTACTCGCACGTTGACTTGCCCGGTAGTGCATTTCTAACTGCTAACGCAAAATCGTGGTCGGGCGCGCGAGCGCTTCATCAATCAAGATGGAAATAAGTTCGTTATAGGGAACACCGCTTGCATCCCATAAACGCGGATACATTGAAGTGGGCGTAAAGCCAGGCATGGTATTCACTTCGTTGATGAGCAAGCCTTCAGCTGTCAAGAAGAAGTCAACGCGCGCTACACCCTCACAACCGAGGGCAATGAAAGCTTCCTGGGCCATGGCTTGAATCTCTCGACTCATCTCAGGATCAATATCTGCAGGGATCGTCAACGTGGTTGCGTCGTCTAAATACTTCGCCGCAAAGTCATAGAACTCGTGCTTGCTATCAACCACGATTTCACCGGGAACCGAAACCATTATTTCACCCGTGGCATTTTGAAGGACCGCGCATTCAACTTCACGACCAATCACGCCCTCCTCAACAATGATGCGAGCGTCATGTTTGCCAGCCACGGCAATGGCATCGCCAAGATCTGCAGCGCTCTTCACCTTCGTGATTCCTTGGCTCGAACCGGCGCGTGACGGCTTTACAAAAACTGGTAATGGTAGGTGCTCTGTGATTTCACTTTCGATTCCAGCGGGATCTAGCACCCAATCTGCAAATCGAAAAGAGACATGGTCGGGGGTGGGAAGTTCGGCAGAAGTAAGTAATTGCTTCATGGCCGACTTCTCCATAGATGCCGCCGACGCTAAGACACCTGAGCCGACGTAGCGCATCTTCGCGCTCTCCAATAATCCTTGAATGGCACCATCTTCACCATAAGCACCATGAAGAACGGGAAAAACTACGTCAAATCCTTCGAGGAGCCCTGGACCTGCAAGCGCATTATGCGTGGCATCTGTGACTTCAGGGAGCACATCTCCACGAAGCACAAAATCGGGATTCTCCATGACGCGCCAGCCACCATCACGAGTAATCCCAAGCACGGTCACTTCGAATCGATCTTGATCGATTGCGGCGAGCACACTCCCGGTAGAGATGCAGGAAATACCGTGCTCGCTACTTTGTCCTCCACAAATGAGGGCTACACGTACACGAGGCATGAGATGACAGTACCTGAACCACCTCAACAAGCGCCCGATAGTGGATACTTACCTCATGAGTGATTCAGTACATATCGAGACAACCGTGGTGCATGCCGGCCGGCCACCGCGAACGGCTGGCGCGCCAGTGAACCCCACCATCTCGCTCTCTTCCACCTATATCGCAGGTCCGGAAGATAATCCCGCTCTCTATGCATATGCCCGTGAGCACCATGAGACCGGTCGCGCCTTTGAAGACGCGTTAGGCGAGCTCGAAGGTGGACTTGCCCTCGCCTACGGCTCTGGCATGGCAGCCACCACCACCGTCATGGGGTTAGTGCCCATCGGTGGCGCCATCGTGGTGCCCCGCATCGCCTACACCGGCGCACTCAATCTCGCGCGCACCAAAGAAGAACGCGGTGAAATCATCCGCCGCCCCATTGATATCAGCAATCTTGCGGAGATTGAGGCAGCCGTCCGAGGCGCGCACATGCTCTGGATTGAAACTCCGACCAACCCAACACTTACCATCACTGATATCAAGCGAGCCGCTGAGATTGCACACGCTGCTGGCGCAATGGTGGTGGTTGATTCCACTTTTGCAACACCTATGCTCACGAACCCACTCGCACTTGGTGCTGACATCGTGATCCATTCCGTCACGAAGTGGATTGCTGGCCACTCAGATTTGCTTATGGGAGCAACTGTCGTAAAAGAGCAAGCGCTCTACGACAAACTCCAAGTTGCTCGGGTGCTCAATGGCGCCGTCATCGCACCCTTTGAAGCCTGGCTCGCCCTTCGCGGGATGCGCACATTGGCCATTCGCGTGAAAGAGGCTTGCACCAGCGCAGAACTCTTGGCCACTCGCCTCGCTGGGCATCCTGCCATCTCGCGAGTTTCATACCCCGGGCTCACAAGTCACCCGCAACATGAATTAGCCAAAGTGCAGATGAGTGGGCGCTTCGGCTCCATCATTGCTATCGAATTGCACGGCGGAAAAGATGCAGCGGTCACACTCTGCGATTCCACCAAGATTTGGATGCACGGAACAAGCATCGGTGGTGTCGAATCGCTTCTGGAGCGCCGACGTCGTTGGAAATCAGAATCCGCCGAGGTCGACGAATCGCTCATTCGACTCAGTGTGGGAATAGAGAACGTAGAAGACCTCTGGAGCGATATCGAGAGAGCGCTCAACTCGCTCTAACTACTCAGCTCTCTTTTCACGTGACATCAATTTACGTACAGCTTC
>JAPLBA010000065.1 GCA_026393015.1 Actinomycetota bacterium | reverse complement strand
CGCAAGGGAGCACTAGCCCTGCTCGAAGAAATCGATTATGTTGAACTCTCCGATCGAAGCGATTTCAACGACAAGTTCGTGGATCGCCTCGCTTTCCCAGCGAAGTAAGAGCGCGACGCGCGTATGGAGAGCAGCGCTCGTATGGAGAGCAGCGCTCGTATGGAGAGCAGCGCTCGTATGGAGAGCAGCGCTCGTATGGAGAGCAGCGTGAAGGAGTGGGCAGTGGTGGCCTGCGGTGCGCTCGCTACGGAAATATCGGAAATAAGTGAACGGCGCGGATGGTCACTGAAGATCTACCCGCTCCCCCCGCTCCTACATAATCACCCAGAGAAGATTGCCGGCACAGTACGCGGATTACTCCCCGATGTTATTTCCGCACATAAGCGTGTGGCAATCGCGTACGCAGATTGTGGTACTTACGGTGCGCTTGACGGAGTCGTTGAGGAGTTCAATATTCCTCGGCTCGCTGGCGCTCATTGCTACGACGTCTTTGCATCTCCAGAGCGCATTTCCGAAATCATGGAAGAAGAACCCGGCACCTACTACCTCACCGATTATCTCGTACGTTCGTTTTACCGATCAGTGATCGTAGAACTTGGCTTAGACCGCTACCCTGAACTGCGCCCGGATTACTTTGCCCACTACCGCCGCGTGCTTTGGCTCGCCCAACAGCCCACTGACGAACTTCGCGCACTTGCGATTCAAGGAGCGGAGGCAATTGGCCTGCCACTAGAAATCGAAGTGGTCGGAACTATCGGCCTGGAACGTCAGTTGGCGCTACTACTGCGCGCTACCCAATAACCCAATAACCCAATAACCCAATAACCCAATCACCCAATAACCCAATAACCCAAATAACCTAGACGACCTAGACGACCTAGGCGACCTAGGCGCTATTAGACGGAGCCGATCCGAGCGTGACAGTAAAGGTCCGGCTGCCACCAGAGTTTGGCAGGTCAACGGTGACTTTGATGCTGGCACCTGGGTCATACGAGCGAATGCGCACGATCGCCTCGATGTTATCTTTCGTGCTCTTCCCATCGATCGCCTTAATCACACTGTTGGCTGGAATGCCGGCCACCTCCGCCCCACCGCCAGCCGTCAACGCGTAGATCTTCGCGCCAGACCCCGCGTAACTTGTATCGAAGGAGACCCCAAGAAGGGGCCGGGTTGATACTCCCGCCAAAGTGACCTTTGTTCCCACGATCTTTGCAGTTGCAATTATTTCGTTTGAAATCCGTTTGGCTTGATTGATCGGAATTGCAAAACCCAACCCAATACTTCCGGTGGAGGAAGTAGCGCTACCCAATGAAGCGATTGCGCTATTTACGCCAATGATCAGGCTCTGGGCGTTAACCAACGGACCACCTGAATTTCCTGGATTCACCGCGGCATCAGTTTGTAAGGCGTTGATGTACGTCTCCGATCCCGTACCTCCGGTAGTGACCGGACGATCGAGTGAGGAGATGATGCCGCTCGTGACTGTTCCGGATAAACCAAGTGGAGATCCGATTGCTACTACCGGCTCACCAATAACAACCTTTGAAGAATCCCCGAAGTTTGCCACGGGCAGATTCCCTTGATTGACCATCACAACCGCAAGATCGTAGGCAACATCAAAGCCAACAATTTGGCCCTCAAGTTCGGTGCCATCTTCTAACTCGACGGTGACCTTTGTAGCGCCTGAAATAACGTGGTTATTCGTCAAAATAAATGTGGAAGTTGCACTCGACTTAATGATGGAACCAGATCCGGCCACACTACCCGTCCGAGTAGTGATTGCAATACTGACCACCGAAGGCAGGAGAGCATTTGCAATCGAGGTCACGCTGAATGAAGTGTTCGAGTTGCTGGTACTTCCCGTACTTCCCGCACTCCCTGCACTTCCCGCACTCCCTGCACTTCCCGAATTCCCTGCCACTCCTGCCGAACCTTGCGCACCTGTTGCTCCAGCTAGACCAGCTGAACCAGCTGGACCCGGTGCGCCGTTTGCGCCCGCAGCACCTGCAGGGCCCACTGGGCCTACTGGGCCTTGCGGTCCAGCAATATTCCACGTGAGCGCGCGAGTACCCGTGGGGCACTTGCCACTCGTCGGCGCAATAGTGATGACTCGAGTGGTGTTATTCACACAGGCATTAATGGAATCCGAAGAAGAAATCGTGTTGGCGGCAAATGCGCCCCCGCCCACGAGCAGAGCCCCCACCAGAAATCCCGCGCCGACCTTGGCGCCGTTACCTGCGCCTCTGCTAAATATTCGGCGAAAGCCGCTCGGTGGACTCATCAAAGAGTCCGACTCCACTAGCTTTTCTGCGCTCACTGATTGCTCCTTCACTACATCTGCTAGTTCACTCAAATATTAAAATTATTATGCAAAAGCTGCCTGTGAGAATTCTGCGAGAGATCTGGATTATTTGCCAAAATTAGCAGCGCTCAGCGCCCTTCGCCGTTCGAACGCGAGGAGTTCGGCAATCTCTTCACCTTGTGGCACTTTCGTTAGGGCGCCCACTACCTCGGAGAGCAAGTGGTCGGCGAGAACGGGGTTTCGCGCGAGGGCGGGGCCATGGAGATAGGTCGCCAAGATGGTGCCTGCTATGAAGCCATCGACTCGTTCATTGATCGCAATCGCCGCCCCACCATTTCCCCCTCCTACGAGAACTCGGCCGAGTGGCCTCAGGCCACCCAGGTCCGTACGCCCACGATGGTTTTCAAAACCCGTCAGCGGCTCGGTAAAGAGATCAGATTTCACAAGTACCTCGCCCACGATGCGATCACTTCCAGGTAGCGAAACAATCGGGACCATTCCAAGACCAGCGATAATTTCTCCATTCACTCCTGGGAAAGATTCGCCAAGAATTTGTAAGCCAGCACAGACTGCAAAGAGTTGCGCGCCGCGATCGAGTGCACCGCCCAACACGCCCAGCGAAGATCGCAGCGCCTCAACGCTAGCGATTTGCGCACGATCCTCGCCGCCACCTAATAAGTAAATATCACCCATGGTAGGTAAGGGTTGATTATGTGGGGTGAAAATAATCTCCGCAGGTATTCCGCGCATTCGTGCCCGGTGCGCCAAAATGCGCGCATTCCCAATGTCTCCATAGGTCCCAAGTAGCTCGGGGTGAATGACCACAATCTGCAACGCACTCATCATCGCTTACCCTTTACGCGGGTAGTGGCATCAATAAATGCGGTATATGAGGTGAGCGCTTGTGCACGAGTGAACCCATCTCGCTGAATCTGCATTGCCGCACCCTGCAGCGAATCAACAAGTGAGTATCCGATGCCATCAACATGAACTCGATATGCCGCGTCAAGCTTCCGATCCCCGGTAATCACGACATAACGTCCCTTCAAAGGCGTGAAATCTACATCCCAGAGCCAGGAAGTATCGAGACCATCAACGCCGCGAGCGTTCACCACCAAAATAATGGGTTCATCTGTGAGTGAGCTCAGCCCCTCTTGCCAACTTGATGGATTCTTGACCAACCGGAGGGCGATTTCGATGCCGCCCAAAAGCAGAGTCGAAATGCGATCACGTGGTGAAAATTTGGCGAGATCCTGCACCCCAAAATACTGAGCCACATAACCGGCAAGTGCATGATTGCGTTCCACTGCAGACATCTCTCCGAGCTCTACTTCTGCAGCAAAGTTGCCCAAACCACATTTCTGGCAAGCAAATTGCGCCCCACTCCAATCGAGCATGGCACCACAAGTGGGGCAACTTGCTGCATCAAGATGTGGCCTCTTTCCAAATCCCATTCGCGTGACGGGACCGTGATCTCGAACTACCGAGACTAAGAATGGGTCACTAGCGTCGATAACCACCGGCGTATCGGGGAACGCAGCGAAAGCTTCAAGCCATTTTCGAGCGACAATGCGTACTTCTTGTGTGCGATGTAATTGATCTCGACTCAAATTAAGAAGTAGTACCAACTCCGGGGCTGTCGCTTCCATCATCGATGGGAGATAGAGCTCATCGACCTCGAAGATCAGGAGAGTACATTTTTTTGTGCTTGCAAGCGATGCGGCAATTCCAGTGTTGAGGTTTGCCCCGGTTCGATTACCGCCGACTAAAAACTTCTCGCCGAGCATGGCTGCGAGCATCGACGATGTTGAGGTCTTACCATTCGTTCCGCTGACTAAAACAACCCGGCGACCTCGTGTTAATTCGCTAATCGCGCGAGGACGTAGTGCGAGCAACACCTTGCCAGAGAGAGTAGCTCCCTCTCCTTGGCGCAAGATGCGACTCAGCAACGAGATGGCACGTGCCACCATCAGCGCTATCGGAAGTGGAACCACCTTCGTAGCGTAATGGGCAACTATCTAGGACCGGGGCGCATACTGAAAGAGATAGTGAAATCTTCTCCAGAATCAACAATTTCGACGGTGAAATCAGGTTGCGTGCTCACGAAGCGCCAATCGCCACACTTACCGGTAGCACGATCAGCAGTGCGCACTCCGAAGTCGGAAACTCCAGGGACCACACGAACTTTAATTTGTCCGCCAGCAGAGACAACTTTGGCTCGACCAGAGAGAGCTACTCCGTTGAATTTGCAAGACGGAAATGACTTCAAGATGTTCTTGCTCTGCGGCTGGGTAGTGGAAGAACTCGCAGTCGTTGAGGTCAAGGCGCTACTTGCCTGGCTTGGCTGGCTTGGCTGCGCATTCGGCATCGGATTCATCGCAGCAGGTTTAGCAGGCGAGGAATCGTCGCTCTCTAGCGCATGGCCATCCATTTCATCTGAATCAGCTTCTTCGCGGCTTGAGTAAAGGGCTGCTGAAGACATCCGAGTAGCCCCACCGCTTTGTATCCGGAAAATCACTAGGCCTGCTCGAGTACCAGGGAAATTGCCCGCCCCACGCGATGGCGACTGAATCGCAAATTGATACTTGAGAACATAGGGGTTTGCAGAGTCAGTACAAAGCTTCTTATCTAGCAGCGCAGATGCCCGCGTGACCTCACGCCATTGCGCGCCATCTTTCATGGTGAGCACCGCACTCGATCCGTTAGCCACACATTCAAAGAGGAAATTAGGCACTCCACGAATCCAACTCTGTGGCGAGGTGTTGATAGAACTCCAAGTAACTTTGGGGTTCGGTGAAGCGGTATCGAAAGCCAAAGCATCGGTTGGTACGGCGAGTAATATGAGTAGCGGAATTACCAGTAGTGCACTCGCTCGTGCGCGTTTAATCATCATGAGGTGACCCCTGTGATCAAAATCTCTAATCTCAATCCACCAAGTGGGGAGGCTCCAAGTTTCAATTCGCCCTTATGTAACGAGACCACCTGAGCCACGATACTCAAGCCCAAACCGAAGCCTCCACCTTGGCGAGAGCGCGACTCATCTAAGCGTCCAAATCGAGCTAGGGCTATTTCGCGCTGCTCTGGAGAAATTCCGGGACCAGCGTCATCGACAACCAAGTGAGCCATCGAGGAGCCATTCTCGCCATCTAATGAAAGGCGAACCCGAACCGGTGAATCTGCAGGAGTGTGGCGACGGATATTTCCCATGATGTTTGCCAGGACTTGGCGGAGCAAGGATTCATCACCACGGACGATGACATCTTCTTCAATCTGAAGTTCCACATTTCTGCTTCCTTCTTGGTCTTGTAAGTCTCGCGCGAAATCAGAAGTGACCGAAGAGAGATCTACCAATTCAGCAGAGATGACAGGATGCTGATCGAGCCTTGAGAGGCGGAGTAAATCTGAGATTAAAGTATCCATCCGGGCGCTCTCGGCGTTGAGTCGATCGATAGCGCGTGAGCGTTGAAGGGGATCGAGGTTTTCCGCGTCTTTCAGTATCTCGCCATACCCTTTAATGACAGTAAGAGGGGTGCGTAACTCATGCGAGGCATCACCCAGGAATCGACGCATTCCTTGCTCAGATTCATCTTTAGCGCGAAGGGAGGACCTCAAGGAAGCGATCATGACATTGAGCGCCGACGCGAGACGACCAAGTTCAGTTCCTGACTGCGCTTCAGGCACTTTACGATCGAGTTCGCCATCGGCAATAGCCGATGCGCTATCGATCATGGCATCAACCGTGCGTAGAGCTCGGCGGGTACTAAACCAGACAAGTGAAGCCGAAAGTAAAATCACGAAGAGTGCGCCCAAGATTGTCTTAATAACTAATTGACGAAGATCGCTGTTGAGGGAGATCAATGGCGCTGCTGCCATGAGGGCAACACCGTCTCCTAAGGATCGCGACCGAATTCGATAGGACACTTTTCCATCCACATTAGTGAATTTCCTGCCCGCATCTAGAATTTCGCCCTTGCTCAAGGCGGGGAATTCATATGGGTTAGAAATGTCTCCTGCTCGGCGAACCACCGTGATCGATTGATCAGGCAAAACCAAGCCGAGCGCGATCGCTACATTGAGATCATCTGCTCGCGCTACAACTGATCCCTGAGCGCTGCGAGCGCCACCATCGCTGGCATTGAGAACTTGTGTGAGGGTGTTATCGATCTGAGTGAGCGAACTCTGCCTTGTTGCTGTCACGCTAAATGCGCCAATAAAAATTGATGCTAGCGCGATGAATATCGATGAGATCAAAGTTAATCGAGTTCGTAATTTCACTGGTGGTCACTGGTGGTCACTGGGCGCCTTTTTCAGCGGCAGCTTCTACCTCTCGCAACTGGAAGCCAACTCCGCGAACAGTTCGGATAAGTCCCAAACCTTGCGGATCTAGCTTCTTACGGAGATAAGAGATATAAGTGTCAACCACGCTAGTTTCAGCTTCGAAATCGATATCCCAGACAGCTCGTAAGAGTTGGGCTTTAGTGAGCACGCGCTTCTGATTGAGCATCAAATACTCAAGGAGGCGAAATTCAGTCGGCGAGAGGGTAACGATCTCGCCTGCTTGCCGTACTTCGTGGCTCTCTGAGTGGAGTTCCAGATTGCCACTTCGCAATACCTCTGGTTCTGGCTCTTCTTTGCGTGTGCGACGCAAGATGGCCTTCACTCGCAAGAGCAATTCTTCAAGACCAAATGGCTTGGTGATGTAATCATCGGCGCCAAGCACAAATCCACGAGTGGTATCTTCGCGCTCGTGTCGAGCAGTGAGGAAGAGCACCGGAGTGTCATCTCCCTTGGCACGAATGCGTTCCAAGACTTCAAATCCATTAAGCCCGGGCATATTGACATCTAGCAAGATGACATCGGGAGCAATTTCGCGTAGCAGGCGGAGCGCCTCTTGCCCATCGCGTGCGCGACGTGCGCGGTAGCCGCCGAGAGTGAGGGCATCGACCAGCAGATCTGCCACCCCATCTTCATCATCGACCACGAGTATGAGCGGTGCGGTCGCACTCACTGCAGCCATGTCATCCTCCTTCTGCTCCCCCGATAGTTTCTCGAGTACTTAATCTCGGGTACTTAGTCTCGGGTACTTAGTCTCGGGTACTCAGTACTGAGTACACCGTAAGGGCTCCCGAGGTGGGGGTGGGGCTTTCGCCAGGGATCTCACCCCAGGCTCTGCGAAAACTCACAAGTTGAGCCCTACGCCTGAAGAATCTGGGCTGACGCCTGAAAAATTGGCTCCCGCGCTTGGACTCGAACCAAGAACCTGCCGGTTAACAGCCGGCTGCTCTGCCAATTGAGCTACACGGGAAGGTCCTTAGAAGCCTACCCCAGCGTGGGGGTTGCACTGAAACTCTCCGGAGAGGCAGACCCCGGAGTGGCAGACCCCGGAGTGGCAGACCCCGGAGCGGCAGACCATCGAAGCGGCGCATCGATCACGCCCGCGCTCTCAGCCAGTCGAAGAGCAAGCGCCTCGGCACCGCGTCGACCAGCCTCGGAGATCTCTCCAGCCACTGATATTCGGGTAAATACCTCACCCCTGGCATCTCGCCTGAGGGCGACCAGAGTTTCCTCGGGGCCAGTGACCGAAATAAGTATGGAGGCCATCACTCGCTCGCGTAGCGCTTGGGCAACTCTTCTTCGGTCCCGTATCGTCGCCGTGCCGAAGGAGTATTGGCAACGTTCACCGGTTGAAAGCAGTGCGGCAATTCCCTCCTCATCAACAGTGAGATCATCAATCTCACTCCAAGGAATTTCACGCTCTTCAAGTAGCAGGGAATCCATTTTAACTTTAATTCCGAAGACTTCGGCAAGTAACCGACTTTGCTCTACTTTCTTAGCCACGGTTGACCTCACCTAATGCTATGTCGCGAAGTTGCCGACGTACCGCTTCCATTTGGACGAGATCAGTAAAGAGTTGTTGGTAGCGACCTGCTTCTTCTAACGGATTTACTCGTTGTAGTTCTGACTTCTGCTCTTCGATTCGACGAGAGACGCCAACTTCTCTCAGTCGATAACTTAAACTCTCACCGTATCGCGTACCCGAGGTATCTGAAGTGCGCATCGGCTCTACGGCCAACTCGGTCGCCAGCGAAGCGATCTCAATAGAATCGTCATCACCGGCCCCTCTGATTGCTTCGACTGTTGCAGTGAGATCTTCCGCGCCTTCAACCTGATGCAAACGTATAAAAAGTGCTCGATAAATTTCGTGGAAGAAGTCACTGGCTTCAAGATCGCGCCAGCTCGGAGAGTTCTGCGGGGTTTGCAAGATCGTCTTTACAACTTCGCGCTCGAGGGATGCCACCGGATCGCCTGGATCTGGGCGTTGCAAGCGCTTTGGTGCTGGATTCTCCAGGGAAGCATCACTTGGGGCCGGGTCGCTGGCATACTTCCGGCCCACTTTAGGAACGCTGGTAGCAACTGCAGCACGCACACTCTCGATTTCCATACCAAGCCACCCAGCAAGTGAACGTGTGTACTCAGGGCGGAGCGAGCGATCTCGGATCTGCGCTACTAGTGGCGCGGCGACTTTCAGCGCCTCCACTCGACCCTCAGCAGCAGTGAGATTGTAGTTAGAAAGCGTTGATCGAATAGCGAATTCAAAGAGCGGAATCCGATTCGCGATAAGTTCGCGTACCGCGGCATCTCCGCGCTTCTGGCGCAATTCGCAAGGGTCTAACCCTTCCTTCTCGATAGCCACAAAAGTTTGCGTGACGAACTTCTGATCTTCAGTGAATGCGCGTAGGGCCGCCTTTTGACCTGCAGCGTCACCGTCAAAGGTAAAGATCACTTCACCACGGAAGGCATCGTCGTCCATTAAGAGGCGCCGAAGGGTGCGAATATGTTCTTCACCAAAGGCAGTACCACAAGTAGCCACCGCAGTAGTGACTCCAGCGACATGGGCCGCCATCACGTCGGTATACCCCTCTACGACAACCGCCTGGCGAGTTTTGGCGATCTCTTTCTTCGCCATATCAAGACCATAGAGAACTTGATTCTTTTTATAAATAGGAGTCTCGGGGCTGTTGAGGTATTTAGGCCCCGTATCACTTTCATCTGAAGATAGTTTGCGAGCACCGAATCCCACAATGTCTCCGGAGATATCTTTAATCGGCCACATCAGGCGATTGCGAAAACGATCGATGAGTCCGCGCTGACCTTCCTTCGCTAATCCACCATTGATGAGTTCTTCATTGGTAAACCCTTTACCTTTGAGGAACTTAGTGAGCGCATCCCATTCATCGGGAGAATAACCCACCATGAAAGTTAATGACGTTTGTTGATCGAACCCGCGCTCCGATAAGAAAGCTCGACCGACTTGAGCAGGACCTGCTGCGTTGAGCGCTTCTTGGTAAAACGCAGCCGCATGTCTATGCGCCTCAATCAGCCGAGTACGTTGCCCGCCGGTTGTTCCACTCGGACGATCACCCTCTTCATAGCGCAGTTCAAATCCAATGCGCTGCGCTAACCTCTCAACCGTTTCAGAGAATGCGAGGTGTTCAATCTTCATGACGAACGAGATGACGTCACCGCCAGTCTGGCACCCGAAGCAGTGAAAGAAACCACGAGATGGGGTTACATGAAATGACGGTGACTTTTCATCGTGAAAAGGGCAAAGCCCTTTCTTCTGCCCGCCACCGGCATTCTTGAGCTGCACATAGTCGCCCACAATTTCATCAATGGGAGCATGCTCGCGTACGTAAGCGACATCTTCATCACGGATACGTCCGGCCATCTCTACTCACCCCTGCCGGTGAGTCTGCCATGAAGGAGGCGCGCTCCGACATCGGTGAGCGAAGCAACTTGATCGATGACCACGCGGCGACGCTCTGCATCGCTCGTCGCGCCATCCCAGCTCACATGAAAGGTGGGCTCTAATGCGCCGGGACCGCCGCGCCATAGCGCCTCAACGAGTTCATGAATCAAAATTCGCTGCTCGGAATAGCGAGCCTGAGCCACATTGCTGCGCATCACGTAGTGCGCCGCGATGGCTTTCAGGACAGCAACTTCAATTCGCTCTTCGCGTGGTACTTCTAGCGATGCACCGAAGCGAATAAGTGATCCACTCCCCCACTTGGCGCGCGTCTCACGTTCAGCAGCTAACGCAAAGCGTCCAATGAGTTGACTAGTGAGATCTTTGAGCGCAGCGTGATCGCGGTGTGTACCCGAGAAAGTTGATAGCCAATAAGGCAACGAAACTAGGCGACCAAAAGCAGCTTGCAACTCATTTTCGTTTGAATCAGTGGCGTAGGACTCAAGTGCGACCTTCGCAACCGCTTGTTGCTCACTTTTATCGGAAAGTGCAGCTAGTGGAAAGCGTTCGGCTACGAGCGCATCTTCTAAATCGTGGATGGAATATGCAACATCATCCGACCAATCCATAATTTGCGCTTCGATCGAACTCTCCGCACCACTTCTTCCAGCACGCATCCAATCGAAAATAGGGCGATCGTCCTCATAGACGCCAAACTTCTGAGAGTTTGTCTCACGTGTCCATGGGTACTTCGATGCACCATCGAGTGTGGCCCTCGAAAGATTAAGTCCGATGGACGCTCCACTTTTATCTACACTCTTGGCTTCAAGACGCGTGAGAATGCGAAAACTCTGCGCGTTGCCTTCAAACCCCCCGCAATCAGCAGCAGCCTCTTCAAGAGCCACTTCACCGTTATGACCAAAGGGTGGGTGTCCAAGATCGTGCGCTAGGCAGGCGCTCTCCACCAGATCTGGGTCGGCACCGAGTGCGGCACCTAATTCACGCCCTACCTGTCCGCATTCGAGTGAATGTGAGAGTCGAGTACGCGCAAAGTCGCTCTCCCAAGGAACTTCTACTTGCGTCTTCGCAGCTAATCGGCGAAGCGCAGCTGAGTGCAAAATGCGCGCACGATCACGGGCGAATTCACTACGGCCTGGACGTTTTGCGGGTTCTGCTAGATAACGTTCGGTATCAGCGCTAAGGTATTTACCAAAATAATTAGTGCTAGCCACCGGAGATCGCCTCATCTGCCGAGATAAACGGCATGGCATCGCGATCGAGTAACCAATTCTCCGGAAGGCTTACAGCGCGCGTGGTGGTGGTACGCCCACGTGGACCCGTCGCTATTGCAGTGGGGAAATCTTGATCACCTTCCAATTCATCGATCATGGTGGCCATTTCCGCCAAGGTCGAGACTTCTGCCAGACCCACGCGCAAATGATTCTTCACCGAGAAACCTTTGAGGTACCAGGCCACATGCTTGCGAAAATCACGGCATCCACGTAATTCATCTTCAAAGTAAGAAGCCAGGAGGTGGGCATGGCGCAACATGACTCCACCGACCTCTGCTAATTTCGGCGCTTCCGGAATGGGGCGCCCGGCAAATGCAGCCGCGAGTTCGGCGAAGAGCCATGGCCTACCTAAGCATCCACGACCGACAACAACTCCAGCACATCCGGTCTCCTCCATCATGCGCAGCGCATCCTGAGCGCTCCAAATATCACCGTTACCTAGCACGGGCGTCCCGTACGGCTGCAATTCAGCCACGAGCGCTGCGATGGCGTTCCAATCCGCTTTACCGCCATACATTTGCGCCGCAGTACGACCGTGTAGCGATACCCAATGCACGCCCGCATCGGCCGCGATACGTCCAGCTTCCAAGAAGGTGAGGTGATCATCGTCTATGCCCTTGCGCATTTTGACGGTGACAGGAATATCAAATGGTTGAGCTGCATCAACGGCTGCGCTCACAATCGCACTGAAGAGTCGACGCTTATAAGGAAGAGCTGATCCACCACCTTTGCGAGTCACCTTAGGCACTGGGCAACCAAAATTCAGGTCGATATGGTCAACTAACCCTTCACTGCAGAGCATGAGAACGGCATCGCGCAACGGCTCTGGAGCGACTGCATAAAGCTGCACACTTCGAGGAGTCTCCCCCGGTGCTGGTTTAATCATGCGCAGCGTCTCTGGATGACGCTCTACAAGCGCTCGAGCCGTCACCATTTCGGAGACAAAAAGGCCAGCACCTTGCTCGCGACAGAGCGTGCGAAATGCAGCGTTGGTGATGCCCGCCATCGGCGCCAAAACTACTGGCGGCGAAATCTCGGTCTGCCCGATTAGCAACCGAGAAGTTTGGGGGCTAACCATTGCTCCACCTGATCGAGGGAGATACGTTCTTGCGCCATGGTGTCGCGTTCGCGAATGGTGACCGCTTGATCGTCCAGCGTCTCAAAGTCGATCGTGATACAAAACGGAGTACCGATCTCGTCTTGTCGACGATAGCGACGTCCGATGGCACCAGCATCATCAAATTCCACATTCCAATTCTTGCGAAGCGCAGCAGCAAGATCTCGCGCCTTGGGAGAAAGATCTGCATTACGACTGAGTGGAAGTACTGCGACCTTTACTGGAGCGAGACGATGATCAAGGCGTAGGACAACACGCTTGTCGACCCCACCCTTTGAGTTTGGCGCTTCATCTTCAGCATAAGCATCGAGCAAGAAGGTAAGTGCGCAACGATCCACACCCGCTGCAGGTTCGATGACATAAGGCACCCAACGCTCACCAGATTCCTGATCAAACCAAGAGAGATCTTGGCCGGATGCCGCAGAGTGTGCCTTCAAATCGAAATCTGTACGGTTAGCAATACCTTCAAGCTCGCCCCAGTCGGTGCCGGCGAATTCAAACTTGTATTCAATGTCAGCTGTGCGCTTGGAGTAGTGCGAGAGCTTCTCTTTTGGATGATCGAAGATGCGCAATCGATCCGGATTGACTCCGAGGTCCTTGTACCAAGCAAGGCGAGTATCGATCCAAATTTGATGCCACTCTTCATCAGTGCCGGGCACCACAAAGAATTCCATCTCCATTTGTTCAAATTCACGGGTGCGGAAGATGAAGTTTCCAGGAGTGATTTCATTACGAAATGACTTTCCGATCTGACCAATACCAAACGGTGGCTTCTTGCGCGAGGTGGTCGATACATTTCCGAAGTTAATAAAGATTCCTTGGGCAGTTTCTGGACGCAAGTAAGCAAGACCGCTCTCATCTTCTACCGGCCCCAAATAGGTTTTTAAGAGACCAGAGAATTGGCGTGGATCAGTGAATTGACCTTTAGTGCCACAGTTGGGGCAATTGATTTCGGCGAGCGATGCAGCTGGCTTCTTATGTTTAGCTTCGTACGCTTCTTCCAAGTGATCGGCGCGATAACGCTTATGGCACGAAATACACTCGGTGAGTGGATCAGAGAACGTAGCGACGTGACCGGAGGCTTCCCAGACTTCCCTCGCAAGGATGACGCAGGAATCCAATCCCACAACATCTTCGCGTTGGGTGATCATCGACTTCCACCACTGACGCTTCACGTTGTTCTTTAATTCGATACCCAAGGGGCCGTAATCCCAGGAGGCGCGAAGGCCTCCGTAGATCTCTGACGAGGGGTAAACAAATCCACGTCGCTTCGAAAGGCTGACGATAGTTTCTAGACGATCTGCCATGAGCGTGATCTCCATCCGGCTGGTTGTCGGCGGCGCACGAGATTTCGCAAGGCGCTTCTGGAAGATTTTACTCGGAATCTGCAGTGAGAGCGATTTCCTCAAAGCCCCCTGGCTCATCGAGCGCGCGAGAGAGGAGTGGCACAACCTCCATTTTGATCTCAAACCCGGAGAGCGCACGTCGATATGAGCCCACGTTCTCCCACTCGGTCACCAGGGCGTAGACCGAATTGGGGGTGCTTCCGCTGGCTCGATCGAAATCCTGATCGGTGGCCACCCCGAAACGTCCGCTCAGATAACCAGGACGGCCAGCGAGTAACTCCACGGCTCGACGGGCGTGCTCAAAGAGCTCGCTCTCGCCCCACGGCGAAATCGAAGTGGTAGTAAAACGAGCAATGGCGAACATCGTCCCTGCTCCTCCCTCTTTTTCTCGGCTTTATTTTTCTTTCACGGCTTATTGACAATGATTCCCGTTATCAATAGCCTCGCTCTCATGGCCATCTTGATAACGCTGATCACAGTACTCGCAACGGCTCTGGGTGGCTTTCTCGCACTCCGTTCCCGAGATCGCATGCACCTACTCCTCGGACTCTCCGCCGGGCTTCTCTTGGGGCTCGTCGCATTCGACCTGATCCCCGAAGTTCTCCAGCTCAATACTCATCACCTAGCCGGCATTCCAACCCCTATGGTCGCCTTTGTGGTCGGATTTCTCGCGCTCCACATGATGGAACGTTTTTTCGGAAGCCATGAGCCGGCCGACTCTGATTACGGCGACGATCACTCACATACTCATCTGAGCACGGGTCTCGTGGGCGCAGGCGCGATGGTGATCCACGTATTCCTCGATGGCGTCGGCGTGGGCCTGGCTTTCCAAGTAAGTAACCCTGTTGGCTTTGCAGTGGCTATCGCGGTCATTTCGCACGCGTTCACCGATGGACTCAACACTGTCATGTTGTTGATCCGAAGCGGACGGTGGCGTACGAAAGCCATCGCACTCTTAGCACTTGACGGTGTCGCTCGTTTGCTTGGTGCCACCATTGGTACATACCTCACTTTGAGCGAACCGCTCTTAGGTATTTATCTGGCGCTCTTTGCTGGATTCTTGGTCTATCTCAGTACCTCACACGTACTTCCAGAAGCGCATAGCAATCACCCCTCGCGCTGGACTCTGTTAGCAACGTTGATCGGCGTAGCGATCATGTTTGGAATTGTTTCGCTTGGATCTTCGGCCTAATCATGAGCGCACCCACCAAGAGAAACACCCGACAGCGCAGAGCAATTATTGATTTTCTGAAAACTCGAAAAGAATTCATCAGCGCAAAAGAGCTCTATTCAGAGATGGAGGACTCCAAAGTCGGTCTCTCCACGATCTACCGCGCCTTAAGCGACTTAGTAAACGATGGTGATCTTGATGTATTCATTGATAACGATGGCGAATCACGCTTTCGGCTCTGCGGATCACACCACCATCACCACTTGCTCTGCCGCAAGTGTGGCAAGAGCGTGGAATTCCAAGCACCGGAAGCTGAAGCGCTCGCCGAACGACTGGGTGCAAGCGAAGGCTTTAGCGAAATGGAACATCGATTGGAAATTATCGGAACATGCCGGGAGTGCGTTTAGGCCTAATGCTCCACCGCCACGCTCACTTCGAGAGAGATTGGAATCCCCACAGCCGTACGGCCCTTGATAATCACCACGACCGTCTGCAATCCGACTGAAACTCCTTTTTCAAAACTAATGTTGATTGGTTCCATCACACCCACTTGCTGCAATTTGGAACGCGCGGCACGTTCGTTCTCTTCATAGTGAGTTGAGAGGGAAACTTCGCGCGCCAACGTCATGGCCACCCCCAGAGCGCTGATGCGAATTTGCAGGAAGAGAAGCAACGTCAGTACGCCAAGAAAGAGCAAGGTGAGCGGCACAAGTACTAAGAAGGACTCGACATTTCCTCGTTCTTCAACGAGCATGTGCCGAATTCTGCGTGGTACCGACTTGTGCGGTGCCGACTTATGCGGTACCGACTTATTGAGAGGAGACCGCATCAAGTGACCTAGAGAGCATTGCCGAGAGTCGTGGTCCTGCCACTGCCCAGAGCACCGTCACTAATCCAGCGGTCATCAAAACCACGAGTACCCAACCGGGCACATCACCTCGAGAATTCTTCATCGGCTCCACCACTCTCCGGCGGATCCAAAACATGCATCCAAAGACATTCTGATAGATCGTTTCCATGGCTATCTCCTATATTTGTAGGGGGGTGGTTCATCCGAAGGCCATCAAGTTGAGTTGCGCCAAACTTGGGTAGAGCGCGAAGAGCACTGTCACCGGCAAGATCAAGAAGACCACCGGAATCGCCATCGCAATTTCACTCTTCCCACAAGCTTCTAGTAGCGCGCGCCGACTCTCCTCGCGAACCTCATGCGCGTGATTAAGCAAGAGCGGCGCTAGCGGTGAACCCTGTACCTGCGAGATCAAGAGCGCGTCCACCAGGCGATCTCCACCAGGAATCCGATACCAATGCGCCCAATGAGTAAGCACCTCCATGAGCGCCTCCCCACGCTCTACTTTGTGCACCACATCCGAGAGAGAACGCGAGAGGGTTGAAGAATCGAGCGCCACTCGACGAAGGGCAAAGAAAATGCTTTCGCCAGCCACCGCCGAGAGCGCTATCTGCTCGACTACATCTGGAAAGTCCTGCCGAAGCTCCATTTGGAAACGTTTTTCTCGTCGGCGTAATCGCCATTTGTCTGCGATAAGTGCAAATCCTGCAGCCATGAGGGTTGAAAAGATGATCGTCAGTAGTGCGCTATTGGCTGCTAGCGAAATTAACGCGCCTATAACCGCACCGATTCCTATTGTCTGCCTTCGAGTCTTGAAATGTGTGCGCTGCTCTTCAAGAGTGATGATCCCAGCAGATCGTAAATGTGCCTGATCAACTGGTGTGGAATCTAATAGGAAAGGATCCACTTCACGGATAAAAGGGGCAAGCGACTGCATCATCCACTTCTCTGTATCGTGGCGATTAGTTGCGTTCATCGTAAGTCCAGTCACCAGTAGGACAACGGCCAGGAGAAGAGACATCAGTTGATCCCAGGAATCTGCGAGGCACGCTTCATCCACCACGCCGCAACGACGCATGCCCCTGCCCCAGAAGCGATCACCGCCCCACCAGCGGTGGTAAACATCGCCGCTCGAGTGCTTGCTCTCGTCATGAGTAAGAGCAAGATCGCCCACGGCGCAACCAGCCCCAGTCGAGCACCATTTCGTACCCAGCCTTGTCGAACCTTCACTTCCTCCTTCACCTCAATGTCGCGGCGAATAAAGCGCGCCGAAATGAGGAGAAGCTCGGGGAGATGATCTACCCCCACTTCGCGGCCGAGGAGCAAGATATGCCGAAGCCGATCACCATGGTGACTCGTCTTCAGTAAGTAGATTGCCGCCTCGAGGGGCATACCCAGCGCAAGATCACGCCGCACGTTTCGAAAGATGGCCTTCATCTCATCACTCCCGCGTTCAGCCAGCGCCGAGAGCGCTTGTGGAATGGGCATGCCACTTCGTAAGTTGGACGCGAGGTACTCAAAAGTTGCTGGCCATTCACGTTCTGGAATTACTTTCGCACTCTCGTGAATCATGGAACTCTTCATCATGACACCTGCGGCCTACGGCGGCGATGCGAATACTGCATTGAGCCATCACGCCAGTCGATACTCATAATTTCTGATACAAATCGGTCGCCACTCTCCGCATCAATCTCTAAATGAACAACTGCATCAATCACTCTCCCAATAAGTGAGTTGATAAAATTAAGTGGGAGGTTCTCACCAGCGAGCAACGGGAGTAATCTCAACTTCTCAATTGCCTCTTCGGCTGAGTTCGCATGAATACTTGCAGCTCCCGGTATTCCGGCGTTTAATGCGATTAAGAGATCGAGTGCTTCAGCACCTCGAACTTCGCCCACCACAATTCGAGAGGGACGCATACGCAGCGCTTCTTTGACCAATCGACGGAGATCAATAGCGCCTTCTCCTCCATGTGTCGCCTCTCGCGTTTGAAGTGCGACCAAGTCACGCACGTCAGGATCTAATTCGAATACCTCTTCAATAGTGATCACACGATTGTCAGGTGGGCTTTCAGAGAGTAAAGCGTTGAGCATCGTAGTTTTACCGGTATGAGTTCCCCCACTGACCAAGATTGATTTCCCTTCTATAATCAAACTCAATAATTGCGCTGTTTGATCAGGTGAAATTACGCCACGCTTTTCTAAATCAGCCAGTGAGTGCGCCTTCACGAGATGTTTACGAATATTTATCGCCCAATGCTTGGCAGTCACGGTTGGTATGGCTACGTGGAGACGGCTTCCGTCGGGCAAGGTGGCATCAACAAAAGGATGTGTGAGATCGACTCGTCTATGCGAGTGAAGTAAGAGCCGCTCCACCAATTCGGTTACCCGTTGGGTAGACATCACCAGCGGAGTAAGTTCTGCTCGCCCGGCGCGTGCCACATAAATGCGGGTAGGGGAATTGATCCAGATCTCCTCAATCGTGGCATCAGCCATCAACGGAGCGAGCTCGCCCAACAACTCAGCGTTTTCCATCCCCAGATGGTGGATGCGAGCGACCCCGCTCACCGCCAGCCATCCACCGCCCACCAAAAAAACCGGTTGAATGAATACACTCAGTGAATGCATATTCGCCCTGCGGAACCTTTAGACGTGCCAGCCATCCATCAGCTCATCATTGATCTGGCCATTTATGAGAAGAGCCCGGAGAGCGTCCTCTCCACTCATGCGGACTTGGAAGTCGCACTCTTCGCCGAGACGCCTTACCTCTTCGGAGATGTGGCCGTCGACGGTACTGAGGTAATCGGCTTTGCGGTCTGGTACATCAATTACTCAACATGGCGGGGTCAACACGGCATCTATCTGGAGGATCTTTACGTCAAGCCCGAACGTCGTGGGCAAGGCGTGGGCAAGGCGCTCCTCAAGACGTTAGCTGCCCGTTGTGTCGCACGCGGATATGCCCGCCTTGAATGGTGGGTACTCGATTGGAACGCACCAGCCATCGAGTTCTACAAGAGCGTCGGTGCTAGGCCAATGTCAGATTGGACAGTATTTCGCCTCGATGGCGAGGAATTAGAGAGTTTTTCTCAGTAAGCCTTAGTCAGACGTGATGTGCTGCAGTGAGAGCGCTACATCTACGTCGTATTCGATTTCAGCAAGCTTTCTTGTGCTATCGCCAATCCAGGTAAATGCAAGCAGTAATTCAAACTCTTCAGAATCAAAGACGTGGTGAGTCAAAGAAGCGCGTAACCGCTCCTCACACGCCGAAGCTTCCACTTGGCTAGCGGCTAACAACGCATATCCGAAGTGGTCTCTCCCGAGCCTGCCCACTCGATCTCCGGAACGCACAAGTAATTGTGCCTGATGGGAAATACTTACGAGTAATGCGTCTCCAAATGAGAGCGAGCGCTCGTCCACCAGCTTCTGAAAACCCACCACTTCGCTCACGCCATAGAGAATGGGTTGAAATTGCGCTGACCTTCTAGAGAGCAAGGAAGTGACGTGTTCTCGAAAAAATGGGGCCGTATCTAAACCAGTGAGCCCATCACTCCACTCACTCATGACTCTTACTTACTTTCCCCACGAAGAGTCCTGGAGACTCCATAGATAACTGCAAGTGCAATTAATGCGAGCGGAATCGCGATCCAATAATTGCCCGCTTGTCCCTGTGAATATGCGACTGGCAGCGCGATGATATTTGCCACGATCGAGGGTGACCTTCCAAAGTGACGACCTTCTCGCATTCCCTTGGTCGCAAATAGCAGTCCCACAGCACCGGCTAGGAAGAGCGCGATCTCAAAAATCGCTGCCGCAAGATGACGGGGTGACCCCGTAAGCAAGAAGTAGGTGAAGGAGAGAGCCAACACGAGCAGAGCAAGTATTTCGACGCCGAGGAGCGCAGCCGTCCACCGGGGCAGAATCGAGGCCGGCGGGCGCATTCTGGCCGATTCGCTGGTTGATTCACTCGATGATTCGCTGGTTGATTCACTCGATGATTCGCTGGTTGATTCGCTCGATGATTCGCTGGGGGTCACAGGAAAAGGCTAGCCTGTATTTATGCGCGCGCTACTAGTGATCAACCCCCAATCTACGGGAGCCAGCAGCGCTACCCAACGCGTGGTGGAACGAGCCCTGCGCTCCGAACTCGACCTCGAAGTGGTGGAGACCGATGCGCGTGGACACGGTGTGGCATTAGCCGCCTCGCTCGATGCCGATTTAGTGATCGCGTGCGGCGGAGATGGCACTGTTAATGAAGTCTGCAACGGCCTGATCGATTTCAGTACCGGCAAATCGCGCGGAGCTGCGCTGGGGATCATCCCCACCGGTAGCACAAACGTTTTCGCCAGAGCACTTGGGTTTCGCAACGATCCTGTGGAAGCAACACATCAATTACTAGAGTCAATCAAACGGAGTAACCGCACTGAAATATCGTTGGGGTTAGCCTCCTGGGAGAGTCCTCTCGGCCTTGAAGAACGCATCTTTACATTTTGTGCAGGCATTGGTTTCGATGGTGCCGTTGTGGAACGCGTGGACCGTGAGCGCCAACGCGGAAATCGATCGTCAGCTTCACTTTATTGGCGAGCTACTAGTCGAGAGGTATCTCGTACATTAATCGTTGAAGAACATGCGCCACTTCTTTACGTGGAAGAGTCACTCCGACTTGGGTTGGCACTCGTAGCCAATACAGATCCTTACACCTACAAGGGAAATCAAGCCATCCATCCCACTCCCCGTGCAAGTTTTGCTACGGGTCTTGATCTCATGGGTCTGCGAGATATTCGACTTGCCCGTCTTATCCCCGCAACCATCGCGTTATCAATGGGGCTCACTCCACGCGCTTCCGTACAGCGTCACGACTTGTCACACATCACCTTGCGCGCCGATCGCGCTTTACCGATTCAACTCGATGGAGAACCACTCGGACGTAGCAAAGAACTGAAGCTTCGTTCGCTACCTGCTGCCGTGACTGTGTACGGAAGAGCTCGCGCTTAAGACTTAAAGTTATTTCGCTTATGTGACCCGTCGCAATATGGCTTGATCTCGGAGTGACCGCAACGGCAGAGCGAAATCTTGGATGCGGTGCGCAGGACGTTTCCGTCGTTATCGCAGATTTCCACTTCCCCGGTCACCATTAAGGGACCATCAGGAATCAGAGTTACTTTTGTGGGTCCTTCTGTAGTTTCAGACATGCCAATATGGTGCCAGAGAAAGCCGGCTAATGCAGAAGTTAAACGCTCGACACCTAGTAAATAGGCAGGGATGGATCAATGGAGTGCACCCAGGCGAGCACACCGCCACCCACATGCACTGCATCTTTGAAGCCAGCGTTCTTGATGATTGCCAAGCACTCAGCGCTTCGGGCACCGCTCTTGCAATGCAAGATGATCTGCTTATCGTGCGGCAACTTCTCCAAGATGGAGCCATCGAGGAACTCCTGCTTGGGAATGAGAGTCGCACCAGGGATCTTGACGATCTCCCACTCGTTAATCTCCCGCACATCGATGAGCATGAAGTCCTCGCCGCGATCCATTCGGCCCTTCAAGTCGTTCACCGAAATGGTGGAATCTACGACAGCAGCACTCGCTCCTTCCGAGAGCGCACCACAAAATGCTTCATAATCTTCGAGTAAATCAGTCTGCTGAGGATTCTTGCTGCAGATCGGGCAATCTGGATCTTTACGAACCTTAATTGCGCGGTAACTCATCTCGAGTGCGTCATAAACCATCAGTCGACCCACTAGCGGCTCACCGATACCAGTGATCACTTTGATGGCCTCAGTCACTTGAATAGAACCGATGCTGGCGCAGAGCACACCAAGCACGCCGCCTTCAGCACAGCTAGGCACCATGCCGGGTGGTGGTGGCTCTGGATAGAGGCAGCGATAGCAGGGGCCGTACTCACTCCAGAAAACGCTCGCTTGTCCATCGAAGCGATAGATAGAGCCCCACACGTATGGCTTGTTAAGAAGCACGCATGCATCGTTAACCAGATAACGTGTAGCGAAATTGTCTGTACCATCAACAATCAAGTCGTACTGCGAAAAAATCTCCATTACGTTGGAATTATCAATTCGCGTTTCATGAATGATGACATTTACGTAAGGGTTAATTTCTTTCACACTGTTGCGAGCGCTCTCGGCCTTGCTCTTTCCGATATCGCTCTGCCCGTGGATAATTTGTCGCTGCAAGTTTGATTCATCAACCGTATCGAATTCTACGATTCCTAATGTGCCCACTCCAGCAGCCGCGAGATACATGAGGGCAGGAGAGCCCAGACCGCCGGCTCCCACACAGAGAACTTTGGCATTCTTGAGGCGCTTCTGGCCGGTCATACCGACATCAGGAATGATCAAGTGGCGGCTATAGCGGCGGACCTCATCAACCGTCAGCACCTCGGCTGGGACCACCAGTGGTGGAAGGGTGCTCGTCACATCTGCTCCTTGATCGACCTAAAAGCGAAACGCTCTATGTCTAACCCTGCCAAAGGTTGATCTATTCCCGCCAATCCAAGCGCGATCCTGTCATGGCTGAGCCTCAGAGGTGGCCTCGGCCAGGGGCGCGAACTCCCAGTACGATCAATCCATGACTCGCCTGCCCCGCGATGAGCGGCGTGCCCAACTCCTCACCGCCGCCCTGGAAATCTTCAGTACCTCCGGTTATCACACGGCGGGCATGGATGACATTGCTGAGCGCGCAGGTGTAACCAAGCCCGTCCTCTACCAGCACTTCCCCAGCAAATTAGATCTCTACCTGGCCGTGCTCGACTTACATATCGATTCATTAGTTTACGAAGTGCAGAAAGCTATCGCGTCGAAAAAAGAGAACGTGGATCGCGTGCACGCCACCACCGAGGCTTACTTCCGCTTTATTGATAGCGAGAGCGAAGCTTTCCGATTGCTCTTTGAAAGCGACGCACTTGCCGAACCACAAGTGCAAGAACGTCTCAATCGCATGACCTATGAATGCGCGCGTGCGGTAAGCGCGGTGATCGCCGTTGATACTGGTCTTCCGGAAGAATCTGCAATGATGCTCGGCGTGGGCCTGATCGGAACGGCGCAAGTGACTGCTCGCTATTGGCTCAATCGCGATGGCCGCCTTCCACTAGAAAAGGCTGCAGAGTTTGTTGCCCAGTTGCAGTGGCGAGGAATTTCGAGTTTCCCCATAGAACCGGGCGCACTAGGCTGAGAGTCGGCTGACTGCGGAAGCGACAAAGGAGAAGTGCCATGGAAGTAAAGATCGGTGTCTCACAGACCAATCGAGAAATCCTGCTTGAGAGCAGTCAATCGGGAGCAGAAATCGAAAAGATTGTGGCCGCTGCTTTGAAAGACGGCGGCACCTTAAAACTTGCTGACGATAAAGGGCGCATTGTGATGGTCCCCATTGAAAAGCTCGCATATGTTGAACTAGGTATTCCTAATGAAAGAAAAGTGGGCTTTGCTGCCAGTTAAGGGGCAAGACCGAGGCGTTGCATGCGATGCGTGTGATGCTCAGTAAGTTTCTTAAAGACTCGCGTGATATCCATGGTGGCAAATAATTCAAAGAGTCCTTGATGCTCTACCGCGAGCGCCTGTGCTTGTGCTATCGCCTCCCCCACCAAGCGACGAGCCCAGAGTGCAAGTCGTCCGGCTAATTTAGGATCATCAAAAATCGCTGCGCCCAATGTGGTGATAAGAAAGTCCATATGTTCATCAGAGTTAGCAACTTGCAAAATGATCTGCTGCAATTCCGGATCTAGTGAACCGGCGATCTCACGGTAGAAATCCACCGCAATAGAATCTCCCACATATGCCTTTACTAAACATTCAAACCAGTCAGCGGGCATAGTCCGTTCGTGGAAGGCTTCAAAAGCGGGCACGAATTTGCCCATCTCGTGCTCTACATCAACACCGTGCCGCGCCAAGAAATCAGCCAGCACGAAGTAATGGTTGAACTCAATATTGGCCAAACGGGCCAAACTGGCTGAGTCACTAATCGAGGGAGCAAGTTGAGCATCACTGCTCATTCGAAAGAATCCGGCTAATTCGCCATAAGCAACAGCCGCGCTCAATTCCACGATCCGGCGGTCAAGAGTCGGGGCATTAGCCTCAAGAGAAGTACTCACGGAAGGAACTCTGCCAAAGAAGGCTACGATGAGCCAAACCTTGAAAGGAGTCTGGTGGCGTCGTTTATTGAACTAGGCGTGCGCCCTGAGACCATTGAGGCGCTTGCGCCCATCGGCATCACCGCCCCGTTTGCTATCCAAGAGATGGTCCTCCCGCTGGCATTAAGCGGCAATGACCTCATCGGCCAGGCGAAGACAGGTACCGGTAAGACCCTCGGATTTGGTATTCCCATCATTGATCGAGTGCTCTCCAAGCGCGAAGGATCCTCTGGCAAAGCACAGGCCCTAGTGGTGGTGCCCACGCGCGAACTCTGCGTCCAGGTCGCTGAAGACCTCCTGGTTGCCGGCCGCATCAGAGACATCCGCGTCCTTGCGCTCTACGGTGGTCGGGCCTTTGAACCACAACTCGATGCTCTCAACAAAGGCATCGATGTAGTCGTCGGAACTCCTGGTCGCCTTCTCGATCTTGCCCGCCAGGGACATCTCAAATTAAATGAAGTGCGGATTCTGGTTCTCGACGAAGCTGACGAAATGCTTGATCTTGGCTTCTTGCCAGATATTGAAGCAATCCTTCGCCTCATTCCAGAAGCGCGCCAAACGATGCTCTTCTCCGCAACCATGCCCGGCGAGATCATCACTCTTGCCCGCAAATTTATGGATCAACCCACACACATTCGAGTAGCTGAAGAAGGCGGCTCCACAGTTGAAGGTGTAGAACAATTTGCATATCGCGCACACGCGATGGACAAGATCGAAATGCTTGCGCGCATTCTGCAGGCAGAAGGTCGCGGAGCAACCGTGGTCTTCTGTCGCACCAAGCGCACTGCTGCCAAAGTCTCAGACGAGTTAGCCGATCGTGGCTTTGCCTCCGGTGCGGTGCATGGCGATCTTGGTCAAGGCGCTCGCGAACAAGCGCTTCGAGCCTTCCGAAATGGAAAGATAGATATTTTGGTAGCCACCGATGTCGCTGCGCGAGGTATCGACGTCGAAGGCGTTACTCACGTCATTAATTACCAATGCCCCGATGACGAGAAGGTTTACTTGCATCGCATCGGTCGGACCGGTCGTGCTGGTGCTGGTGGAATCGCTATCACCTTTGTCGACTGGGATGAACTAGCGCGTTGGAACATGATCAACACTGCTCTCAAACTCGATATGGCAGATCCTAAAGAGACTTACTCCTCCTCTGAGTGGCTCTTTCTAGATCTCAATATTGATCCGGCAATCACTGGCGTACTCCCTCGCGCGCAACGTGCGAAAGCTGGGCTTGCGGCAGAAGAGATTGAAGATATCGATCTCAAACCCAAGCGTGCGCCCAAGGCGCCAGATGGTCGCGGAAACGATCGTAAGAATTCGCCTAAGAAGCCAGAGCACGTGAAGGTATCTGCACCAAGTGCACCAGCTCCGCGCAAGGATCGCGAGCGCAAGCGCACTCGTAGCTCTGCCGGAGAGTAACTTCTAACTGGCCCCGCTCACTCTTTCCCTGGCAGCTCGCACATGTGGACCTTCGCGCACACTTCCAGGAATAGCCATCAGTGCTAATCGGAATGCGCGCAACGCAGTATCTGTTATGACTGTAGGGAGCACTGGAAATCCATAAAGCTTATTTGCCCATGCAGGCATGGATTGTGCCGCAAGGAGCGACATCCCAGCCCAGGCGCCCTGCGCAGGCGTACCGAACCTCACCCAATCAGGCATTGGTGGAATCGCGATGAACCGTGCGCCCTCACGCGCATCATCGCTGGCGATAAGTTCTGGACAAATATCTTGCAAATATTGCGCGATCTCAACTCGATTCGCTGGGATGTCCGATGTGATTCCCACTTGCCTAGCGAACTCCTGCATCTCTGCGAGATAACGATCGGCATCTGCATCACTCAGAGCCATGCCCGATCTTTTTGCTACATCGAGGAATGAATCCACCATGCTGACATGAACCCAACGAAGTAGATGGGGATCGTCCAACTTCAATTTCTTATGCACCGCACGCACGCGCTTGGAGGCAACTTTCGCATCGGCAGTGGTCCCATAAGTAACGATGCCGACATATTCAGCCGTGCGACTGAGCCTTCCCCACGCATCCTCGCGAAAATTCGAGTGACCTGCGACCCCGGCCATGGCAATCGGATGGAGCGCCTGTTGAAGCAGTGCACGCACGCCCGCCACAGCCATCGAAGGATCTGCATGTACTCGCCAAGTGATGGAATTGGGACCAAAGAGACCAAAATCGGTATCCATGCGCCCCTCCTTTATTCGGTGAGATCAATTCCCGCCCACGGCAGTGCAGACGTTCCAGTGAAAGCATCACAGTGTTGCGCAAAGTCGCAGTATCCGCAGAGCGAAGAGGGGGTCGGGGGAAAGATCACATCTAATTCTTCTGGGTTTTTCTTAAATTCCCGCTCCGCAGCGGCGGCTTCCATGCCGATCTGGTCGGCTCTGGCAATGTGACGAGCTCGGCTCTCTGGAGTGTGTCGATGAACTTGTACTTCACCTGTCGGCAGATGATGAAGTTCCACTTGTACGCAGGTTTTGCGAAGCGTGCGCTCCGCGCCACTGGCATAAATTGCCAGCGCAAGAGACGAAGCTGCTTCAGCCTCGTTTAAAGGGTGACGTCCCGTCTTGTAATCCACAATGACCAATTCGTCTCCGCGCTCATCAATCCGATCAACCCTGCCTTGCAGCGAGAGATGATCAGTGGTGAAGGAAACCGTGCGTTCAACCCCCCGAGGCTCAAACTCTGGATTGACCCTTGAGAGATATCCCTGCACCCACGCGACAGCTCGCGCCAACGCACCTTGAGATTGTTCATCATCTCTAAATCCATCATCGCGCCAATTTGCCCGGACGAGTGCGCCACCTGAATCCGGCGTACGGGCGGCCGATTCCAACTTCCACCAATCTTTTAAGGCATTGTGCACCGCATTGCCCATGGTGGCAGCTGCCCGCGGCGGACCTTTAGGCAACTTTGGTGAATCCAAATAATTCATTCGATACTTTCTCGGACATGAAAGCCACATATCTAACCGAGTGGGGGTAGCGCTAAAGAGCCGTGCAGGCATCCCATCTAATTCTGGCTGCACATTCTCCCCCGCACTCGTCACGAGTGATTACCAATAACAGGAGTGCCACTTGCTCTCGAGTGTAGTTGATCCCATACGTGAGGCGACGTGAGGTTTTCTCCAAGTTCATTCATTTTCCCAGTACCGTGAAAGTCACTTGATCCAGTCGTCAATAGACCAAGCTCTGCAGCGAGTGCGCGCAAATCCTTTCGCGTCTTTTCATCGTGATCCCGATGATCGACCTCTAGAGCATCAAGTCCGGCATCTGCGAGTTCTGCGATGAACTCTGGGCTCACAACGCTCCCGCGTTTTGCTGCACCGGGATGCGCAAAGATCGCCACACCACCAGCTGATTTGATCAATCGGACGCCATCGAGAGCATCACTTGCGAAGTGGCCCACATAAAAACGCGAATCATTATGAAGAAAATCTCGAAATGCTACATCACGATCAGGCACGATCCCCTTGGCTACGAGAGCATCGGCCAAATGCGGGCGTCCCAATGTTGCGCCATCTGAAAGTTGGGCCTCGACATCTGAAAATGAAATGTCAAAACCTTCATCTTGCATCTTTTTGATGATGGCTTTCATCCGCGGAATACGATCATCGCGAGATTGTTCAAGCGCCTCAGATAAAGCCTTATGGCCAGGGTCAACAAGCAGACCCAGCATGTGTAGCGAAATGCCTTCGAGGCTGCGGCAAGACATTTCGACTCCTCGAACCAACGCTAACGGAGCAGAAATCCCTGAGAGTGCGCCAGCCGCCTCTTCCCACCCGGCGTAGGTGTCATGGTCGGTAAGGGCAATCACATCTAGGTGAGCCGCCACGGCAGCATGTACCAATTCAGAAGGCGAGGCGGTGCCATCACTTGAATTGCTATGTGTGTGCAAGTCAATCCGCACCTAAACCCCCTCTCTTTCTTACAAACTCTTCGGCAATACTCTCACTTCCCTGCCCGCTTGCTGGCAAGATGCCCTCATGGCATCAGAAATTCGTACATACCGCATAGTTCCGCGAGCGCGTCTTGTGTTCGCACTTGCCGGCCTAGTGATTGCAGTGATCGGCTTCCTTATGGTCGGCATGCTTGGCGTCCTTGTTGGAGTGGTCGTTGGTGGCGTCCTCTACTTTTGGTCAGCTGCCTGGGGATGTACCTGCACACCTGAGTCATTCATTATCGATTCGGTGGGACACAAAAAGCTTGCATGGTCTGAAATTCAGGGGGTTGATTATTCGATCTCACGGTTAGCAACTACCGCCACCATCGTGGATCAGCGCGGGAAGGTCTGGATTTTGCGCGCGCCCACCACGAGCGCTTTTACCCCTGATCCCCTCATAAAAAAGAAGATGACGGAGATAGAGAATTACTGGAAGACGCACCGCGGAGCTTCCTGGACTCCCAATAGAGATATCCAATCCGCTCTCAAGCCGTGGGCTCGCATTAACGATTAATCGCGAGTTACCGCAAACGCGCTACCTACAAGCAGGACCAAAATTCCAGGGATAAGAGCGCCTTTGGGGCGACCCACTGCCAAGCGAAGAGCATTGCCAGATGACGGCTTAGCTGTGTGGCTTCAGCGCTCACGGGGGCTAGGAAGCGACTGATTACTCAACACTTGGGCCTATCTGAGGCGGCCACTGAATCGGCCACTGAGGCGGCCACTGAGGCGGCGGTAAACCCAAGCCTGCTATATGCGAAGACCGCACCCCCGACGAGCGGTTACGATTACCCCATCACACTTGATGAAAGTAGCCACTATTTCGTTCGCCTGATCGATTGACCGCGAGGGGGTCCGCCATGAGCACGCTCGGTTCGCGCGTCTACATTGCCAGGCTCACCGGCACCGCGATCTATGACCCCAATGGCGACCAGGTCGGCAAGGTTCGAGATGTCGTGGCCACCCTTCGCACCGAAAATCAGGCACCGCGGGTACTTGGATTAGTCGCCGAAGTACCCCCACGTCGCCGAATCTTTATTCCAATCACCCGAGTTACCTCGATAGATCCAGGTGCAGTTGTCATCACTGGCTTGCTTAACATGCGCCGCTTTGAGCAACGTCAAAGCGAAGTACTCGTCACTAGCGAGCTACTCGATCGTACGGTTACGTTGCTAGAAGATTCATCTGCCGTCATCGTTGAAGACGTAGCGATGGAGCAAGGACTCACTCGCGATTGGCTCGTCAGTCGCGTACACGTGATGCGAAAGCCAAACGGCCTTCGTCGGCGAGGCGCAACTCTCACCGTTGATTGGAACGAAGTATCTGGACTCACACTCGCTGAGCAAGATCAGGGCGTCGAGAATTTGCTCGCTACCATTTCATCAATGCGCGCTGCAGACTTAGCAACTTTCTTGCAAGACATCTCACTAAAGCGCAGAGTTGAAATTGCGCGCGGATTAGAAGATGAGCGTCTTGCCGATGTATTGGAAGAAATGGGCGAGGAGGATCGCGTTGCCATCTTGGCTGAACTCGAAGGGGAGCGCGCGGCCGACGTCCTCGGAGAGATGGATCCCGATGACGCCGCCGATTTACTTCGCGAAGTGGGAACCGAGAAGGCTGAACTCCTCCTTGACCTCATGGAGCCAGAAGATGCGGAGGACGTTCGTCGACTCATGCGCTACGAGGATTACTCTGCAGGCGGCATGATGACCACCGAGCCCATCGTGCTCACCGCAGATTCAACTGTGGCCGAAGCCTTAGCAACTTTGCGACGCGCAGAAATTTCTCCAGCACTCGCATCGCAAGTGTTTGTCTGTCGCCCACCCGTTGAAACCCCCACAGGCCGATTCATTGGAATTGCCCATTTCCAACGACTACTCCGCG
The DNA here is from genome assembly GCA_026393015.1 of Actinomycetota bacterium. GTDB lineage: Bacteria > Actinomycetota > Actinomycetes > Nanopelagicales > Nanopelagicaceae. The sequence continues at coordinate 28,436 of JAPLBA010000065.1, read as the reverse complement.
AACCACCGGCGACCCTCGTGGGTTCAGTCGTCGATACCGACATTGAACCGCTCTCCCCCGAAGCTTCTCTCAATGAGGTGACTTCCTACCTGGCGGCCTACAACATGGTTGCCGTGCCTATCGTGGATGAGCACGATCGTCTCCTGGGCGCCGTCAGCGTCGACGACGTGCTCGATCACTTACTTCCAGAAGATTGGCGCAACAAACCACGCACCACGAACGGAGGCGAATAATGGTTCGCTCACAACGGCTCGATCAACCAGTAGAAGTACGTCGTTCCCTTCGACCGGCCTACGATCCCGAAATTTTTGGTCAGATCTCAGAACGCTTTGCACGCTTCATGGGAACCGCCCGCTTCTTGGTGTACATGACAACAGTCGTGGCATTCTGGGTGCTGTGGAATTCACTTGCCCCACACAACCTGCGTTTCGATGAGTTCCCCTTCATCTTCCTCACACTCATTCTTTCCTTACAGGCGTCGTACGCTGCGCCTTTGATCTTGCTTGCACAAAATCGCCAAGCAGATCGCGATCGTATTCAGGGAGCGGAGGATCGTAGCCGTGATGAGCGTAACTTGGCTGATACCGATTACCTCACCCGAGAAGTAGCTGCGCTTCGCAATGCGCTGGGTGAAGTCGCCACTCGTGACTTCGTGCGAAGTGAACTTCGTGACCTACTTGAAGAGCTGGTAGATGAAATGAAGAAGAGGGAATCACCGACTGCTGGAAATTCCTAAACTCATCCCCACCAAACCTCTGGGCTTACCGGCGATGTCGCGTGCCGCTTTCACTATTGCCTGCGATGCGGGGCGATCAGGATCACTGAGCACCAACGGCAGACTCTTATCCCCGCCCTCGCGAAGTTTCACATCAAAAGGAATCTTTGCCATCAAAGGAACATCAGTACCAGTGAGCTGAGCGAGTGCAGTCGCGGTCGCCTCGCCACCTCCGGTACCGAAAAGATCAATCGGATCTCCGCAGTGAGGGCAGGGGAATGATGACATATTCTCAATGACCCCGCTAATGCGTTGCTTAAGTTGATGGCCAATACGCCCTGCGCGCTCAGCAACCTCGGCAGCCGCAATTTGCGGAGTAGTCACCACAATCAGCTCAGAATTTGGAATCATTTGACCCAAGGAAATTGCCAGATCACCCGTTCCAGGGGGTAAATCAAGTAAGAGCACATCCAAATCTCCCCAATATGCATCGGCCAGCAATTGTTCGAGCACTCGGTGAAGGAGCGGCCCACGATAGGCCACCGGGTCTTTACGATCTGGCTTGAACATTTCCATCGACACACATTTCACACCGAATGCTTCAAGTGGGATAAAGGTTTGATCGATCGCCGTGGGGCGTTGGCCCATCAGCCCAAGAATGCGCGGAATGGAGTGACCGTAGACGTCAGCATCGAGGATGCCCACGCGCTGTCCCTGCTCCGCCATCGCCACTGCGAGATTTGCCGTGAGCGATGACTTACCAACTCCACCTTTACCTGAGGCAATACCAATCACTTTGGTGAGCGAACCCGGCGCTGCGAATGGAATGAACCGCTCTGCAGCACCGCCTCGCAAGAGAGATTTCACTTTGCCCCGTTGCTCTTCATTCATCACAGTGAACGTGAGATTGACTTTAGAGATTCCAGCAAGAGGCGCCACCGCTGCAGTCACATCGGCCGTAAGTCGATCCTTCATGGGACATCCGGCAATCGTGAGACGAATACCAATGGTTGCCACCCCAGCTTCGTCAACCACCACGCTTTCGACCATGTCTAACTCAGTAAGAGGCCGGCGAAGTTCCGGATCGCTGACGCCGCTTAGAGCGCGCGTGATATCTGCGTATAACTCGTTTGTCATTATCGCCTTTTCTCTTTGTTAAAAATCATTCGGTTAATCGTCAAGGAGTTTCAGGATCAAAGTGCGGCTTAGTTACTGGCACAGTCGAACTCGATGAATCACCAGGGTTAAGAAGCGAATCTACGATTGCTCGCCGTGGAGAACGAATCTGTCGGGTTACTTCACCAATGTCGCGAATCAAATCTGAGCCGGTTTCATCTTTGATTTGGGCCGTTGTCTGCGAGGTGAATTCACGCACCTTACGCAAGAAGGATGCCGCCTCACGCGCCATATTAGGGAGTCGATCTGGACCAAAGAGCAACACGGCAAGTACTCCAAGCCCAAAGAGCTCTCCCCCGCCGATATCGAACATGTGACCAGCCTAATCCCGATCGGTAAGGTTAGGGCATCTGAGCGTTGCCTGCCCCACTGGCTGCGCCCGACTCAAGAAGGAGATCTCGTGGCTCTGCACTTCCTCTCAGCCGCCGACGTACACGCGCTCGTGAGCCTTGAGGACGTGTTGCAGACCCAACGAGAGGTCTTTGCTGCCATGTACCGCGGTGAGGCGCTCCTCGCGCCCCGCGCCCTGCTTCCGGGAGATCACGAAAGCGTGGCCTTTGCCTACCTCGCACGCGCCGGCATAGGGCAACCTGCGGTAGTCAAAATGGGGAGTATCAACCCGACCAACGCCGAGATCGGCAAACCCGCTATCCATGCGACTATTTTGGTTTCAGACGAGAAGACCGGTGAATTGCACACCATCATCGACGGTGAATCAGTCACTCTCATGCGAACCGCAGCCGCCAGCGCCATCGCGGTAGAGACTTTCACCGCAGCCGCGCCAAAAACGATTGCTTTCATAGGAAGCGGTCCACAAATTATCTCGCACATGGAGTTTCTCCACGAGCTCTTTCCATCGGCGACATTTCGTACTTTTGCAAGAAATCCAGAACGTGCGCACATCCTCGCTGAATTTGCGAAGTCACATCACTTGGAATTCACGCTCGCCAAAAGCGCACGCGAGGCGGTCGAAGGCGCCGACGTCGTGATTACAGCGACCAATTCCACCACCCCACTTTTAGAGGCAACTTGGCTCGCTCAGACTCAGCTACTTGTGAGCATTGGATCATTTGGTCCTGGGCGATGCGAATACGGTCAAGATGTGGTGCACGCCGCTGCCGCCATCGCAGTAGATGATGTAGAAACTTCAATTCGACAGGCTGGTCCGCTGGTGGAGGCGATCGCCGCAGGCACACTCGACCCCACAACCCTGATTAGTTTTGGGGAGAAGTTAAATGCTGGTTTTCGTCGTACTTCAAGCGATGACTTATGGATCTACAACAGTGTAGGAATTGGCATACAGGATGCCGCACTTGCTGGCCTACTTATGCAACGAGCAGAGGGCAGTAAGTTCGGGCGCACCATCGAGGTGTAAGGCGCGTTAATTGGCTGGAGCAGCCACCAGTGTAACTGTGACATCGATGGTTTTCTTCACGCGGATGTACGAAATCTTTACTTTATCTCCCGGAGCGTGCGAGCGAATTGCCACAATGAGTTCCTCGGCATTTGCCACATTGCGTCCGTCGATCGACAAGATGAGATCACCAGAGAGTAGACCCGCCTCAGCTGCTGGGCCACTGGTCACCACCGCGCCGGGCACGGTGGAAATACGCGCGCCAGGTCCAGCAAATTGCAGATCAAGTGAGACACCCAAAATCGGATGCGATGATTTCCCGGTAGCGATCAATTGTTCCGCAGTTCGCTTTGCCTGATTCATTGGAATTGCAAAACCCAAGCCAATAGAACCAGATTGCCCTCTCGAAGAACTCATCGACGCAATAGCCGAGTTGATACCAATAACAGCACCGGTAACGTCTACAAGTGGTCCACCAGAATTTCCAGGATTGATGGCAGCGTCGGTTTGAATGGCATTGATAAATGAATTCTGCGCGTCCGAGCCTCCTCCTGCACTTACTGGACGATCCTTCGCACTCACCACACCTGTGGTTACAGTACCGGTGAGGCCGAGTGGTGAACCGATTGCAATCACCGAATCGCCTACTACGACTTTATCGCTATCGCCGAGCACCAGTGCCTTGAGATTTTTCATATTTACTTTAATAACTGCCAAATCGTATGTGGCATCGCGCCCGACGATTTCAGCCGCAACACTCTTCCCGCCATTAAATTGCACAGCAATCTTTCCAGCACCATCTGCGGCGTCGGCAACCACGTGATTATTCGTGAGAATGTATCCATCCGAGCGAATGACAAATCCAGAACCAGTCCCGGAACCAGCGCTCGAGGTGGTCGAAATAGAAACTACCGACGGCAACACTCCCGCTGCAATCCCAGCAATTGATCCCGGAGCGCGTTCAATCGTCGCGGTAGAAGTTGTTAACGCTTGACCATCAGCGGCGTTTGCAAATTGCGCGCGCGCGTCAGGCGTGGAACGACCGTCGGAGTAGTGAGCCACAAAATATCCGATGCCTCCACCGAGTACGCCAGCAACCAGAGTCAAGCTAAGTAAGAGGATAATAGGAAGTTGAGGTCTTGCGGGAGAGAGCGGAGTTGTCGCCGGAGTAATGGTCGCCGGAGTTATTGACGTGGGCGCAGGTTGGCTCCACCACGGAACCTCCTCACCTGGCATTTGGTTCATCACTCCCTCTTTCGATTATCAAACAGACTTGATTATGACTTACTCACCTTGGATCTTGCTGAATCAAATGTGAAAACTCTCTGAGTATTGGGCGGGATTAGGGACGATTAGAGGGGATCAGGGAGAGATTAGAGACGGAAGGCCACCAGCACACCGTCGCCTACAGGGATAAGGGTGGTGCGCCAGCGCTGATCATCGCTTCTTAGGTGGCGCCCGGCTTCACGTATTGCGATGGTCACTTCGTCACGCTGTGCGGGATCAGGAACTTTCCCTTCTCCCAACGCATTAGAAATAAAGAGAATGCCACCAGCCCGAAGCAGGCGATGAGACTCCTCAATAGCAGCCGCAAGATCACGTGCATCAAGGCGCAGGCAAACCATGTCGTAAGCGCCATCAGTCAACCTACCTAGGAGTTCAAGTGGATCACCAGAGATCAACCGGATTTGCGAAGTGGGGTACTCCGCAAGAGATTCACGCGCCAGGCGAATGTGCTCAGCTTCCGCATCGATGCTCGTAAGCACTGCATCTTTATCTAATCCGCGTAGCAACCACAATGCTGTAAGGCCTACGCCAGTGCGCGCTTCCACCACGTTTCTAGCATCAATTAATTCCGCGAAGAAGGCCGATAGTGCACCCACGGCAGCTGTGGGCTCATTACTTCCCACCTCTACTGCGCGAGCTCGAGCAGCAGGTAAAGCATCATCTTCACTTCGGAAATTTTCGATGAACGCATCAACACTATTCATTGGCGAACCAACCATTCCGTGAGGAGGCGAACCCCGTAGCCAGTACCGCCCTTGATGTTTTCGCCGGCATCGACTTCAGACCGGCCACTGCCTGCAATATCTAGATGAGCCCAGCGATAGTCACCCACAAAGTGCTGGAGGAAGAGCGCAGCCGTAATCGAACCAGCCCCCACTCCACCTGATGAAATATTGCTGAGATCTGCGATATCACTCCGCAAAGATTCACGATAATCCTCGATAAGAGGCATCCGCCAGGCGCGATCCCCCGAAGCTAATCCTGCGGTTTCTAGCTCAAGGGCGAGCTCATCATCATTGGAATAGAGCGCGGCATATTGTCGACCCAATCCCAAGGTAGCGGCGGCGGTCAGTGTTGCCATATCGATGACCACATCTGGTTTTAATACCTCCGCGGCATAGGCGAGCGCATCTGCCAAGACCAATCTTCCCTCGGCGTCCGTGTCTTTGACTTCGACCGTGGTGCCACCGAAGTGCGTGATGACGTCGGAAGGACGTTGAGCGGTGCCCGAGATGGTGTTCTCGGCACATGCGAGGAGCGCAGTAACTCGCACTCTGGGTTTGGTGATTCCGAGAGTCGACATCGTGCCGATGATGCCAGCCACCCCAGCCATATCACTCTTCATTGCAATCATGATGTCGTATGGACGCTTCAGTGATATTCCGCCGGTATCGAAGACAATTCCTTTACCAATTAATACAACATGCGGCCACTTAGCGCTCCCACGGGGCGCATAACTTAATTCAATGAATCGGGGACCGCGATCGCGTGAAGATTGTCCGACCGCGAGAATTCCTCCGAAGCCTTCCTTTTCAAGTTCTCGTTCTTCACGAACGCGACTCTTTAAACCATTCGCGGTGGCAACTAACACTGATTGCGCAGCCATCCACGCCGGACTCTTAATATTGGCTGGAGTATGCACCAAATCTCTAGCCAGAAAAATACCGTCGATGATTGATTGAGTATGAGCTAACTTGCTCCACTTTGCCTTTGTATCGATTTCAATCGTTTCTAATTGCTTAGTGCCATCCGAGAGAGACTTCAGATCATTAAATGCGTAAGTAGCTAACGAAAGCGAGGTAAGGAACGCACCTGCGTGAGTCAGCGCGATATGAACAGAAACAACACTCGCTTTGCCGCGCACGCGACGGCCTGCGGCTGCGCCGGCTTTGCGCACCTCAGCAGCTTGTGCCGATCCGAGTCCCACCAGAATTAATCGAGAGCGCACACCTTGTGCTGAAGTGGCGGAAACTTCACCAACTTCACCAGCCCCACCAGTGAAATCAGGCACGTCAACTGAGATGTCACGGTCGAGAGTGTAGGAAGAGAAGTGAGAATCGAGAGAGTCGCCAGCAAGAAAGGTAAGGATTCGTATTTCGGTGGTGCGCGATGCACCAATGACCAGCCGTGGCGGCATGGTCTACTTCTTAACGAGGAGAACTGCTGCGAGTAAAGCGTCGCCTAATTCTTGGGCTTCTGCGCCATTCAGCTCTACGACCAGACGACCGCCACCTTCGAGTGGAACTCGCATCACCAAACCGCGACCCTCTTTAGTGACTTCCATCGGACCGTTTCCAGTCCGCGGCTTCATGGCGGCCATATGTCACTCCTTGGGGTTCGAATTAGGGTTCGAATTAGGGTTCGAATTGGGGTTCGAATTGGGGTTCGAATTGGGGTTCCAGTTAGGGTTGGGGTTTTCCGTGCATTAAGTATCCCAGAGAAGGCGCCCGGAGACCAAAAACTGCTCTTTTCCACGCTTATAGGTGCAGGTCCGAGGCGTTCACCGCGCTTCAGGAACCCTCTGAGATCCCCAGAAAGCCGAGCAACCTACTCCTGCCCTGGCGCAAAATAACCTCCACAGAGCGAGCTGGGACGCCGAGAAGTGTGGCGATCTCCTGCGCACTCTGGCCTTTGATGTAGTGGAGGGTGATCAAGATCTGCTCCTCCTGGGGCAGGCGAGCGAGCAATTCGGGGGCACCAAGGAGCGGGCCCAGGGAATTTTGCTCATTCACGCCTCTGACGGTACCGGGCTTGAGAGCGTGAATGGGTCAACTGTGAAGGGATCGAGCCAAAGCCTTTAATGAGAATTTCACGCTGCCGTGCAAGCCCACGCGGGCAATCGGCCAGAGAGCGGCCCCCAAGTAACCCCCCGGCACTTCAACTACTTCACTCCAACGAAAGCGCGCGCCGCCAGCTCGCGGTTCCACGATGAAGGTTCCGGTTCCTTTCACAACTTTGCCAGTATGCAATACATCGCATCGGGTGGGAGCCTCCCATCGAGTCACTGTCATGGTGTCGAGAAAACCGATGAGTGGGAGCCCACTTGCGGAAGCCTTTCGAGCCCGCAGACCGGTGAATGCTTCGATGCGGGCGCCCACACCTGCGCGAGGTGCACCCGGTTCGACCCAGACTTGCGTCATTGCCATCCATGCACTCTGACTCTCCCAATCGACAATTGCATCCCACACTCTTGCAGGTGGAGCATCAATGTCGATCACGATCTCAATTTCACGAGTTATTTGCGGCGCCGCCTTAAAGCCCAGCGCGCGCGGTGCAGTGCATACCCAGAGCAGTGCAACGAATACCAGCAGTGCGCCCACAATCCACTCGCCACTTGTTAATCCCCACATCAGTCGGTCTTCCTTTCGCATGCATCAAGTGCCTCATCCACTGACTTCGTCCATTTGATGATCTCTCGTTGGCCTGACTTGATAAAACCTTTTTTTGCTAGATGATCAATTTGTTGGTGCAAGAATGCAAAATCGTCAAACGGATCAAGTACTACGACGGGTTGCGAGTGGAAGGAAAGATATCTTCCAACCCAAATTTCAAAGAGTTCTTCAAGCGTTCCGATACCGCCAGGTAGCGCGAGGAATGCCTGTGAATGAGTTTCCATTAACCCTTTGCGAATGCGCATGTCATCCACAATGATCAATTCATCAGAGTCTTGATCGCCCACTTCACGCTCTATGAGCGCTTTCGGAATAATGCCAAGAGTATGCCCACCGCCGGCACGTGCGCCTTGCGCGACCGCTCCCATCATTGAGACATTCCCACCTCCAGAGACCAACCCCCAGCCACGATTGGCAATCTCCAGCCCTACTTCTCTAGCTAAATCAATATATTTCTGATCTATGTCGAGTGATGAAGAACAATAGACACAGACGTTGTACTCGGTCATGAAAGCCACTTCAAGAGCGTCGAAGCGCCTTCATAGATGAGCGCGATATCTACGTTCTCATCTTCCGTATGTGCAAGTGCCGGGTTTCCTGGACCAAAATTCACTGCCGGGATGCCAAGTGCGGAAAAGCGAGCAACATCTGTCCAACCAAATTTAGGCGCTGGAGGTTCGCCAACAGCGGCGATAAAATCCTGCGCTATAGGAACATTGAGACCTGGCAAAGCCCCTGGCGCGCGGTCAACAATGGTCAATGCATACCCATCAAAGAAACGGCGGAGAAATCTTTCGGCATCGGATTCGCTCTTCGACGGGGCAAATCGATAATTCACTGTCAAGATAAGTTCGTCAGGAATCACGTTGCCGGCAACCCCACCCTTGATAGCCACCGCTTGCAATCCTTCACGGTATTCAAGTCCATCAACCATCACGCGCTCAGCTTCATATCCGGCAAGTGCAGTGAGAATTTCGTGTGCTTCGTGGATAGCATTTTCACCCAGCCATGCGCGCGCTGAATGCGCGCGGACTCCGCGCACCGTGACTTCTACTCGCATGGTTCCCTGGCAACCACCTTCCACTAGGCCGTTGGTGGGTTCTAATAAAATCGCGAAGTCGGCTGTGAGCTGCTCTGGTGATTTCTTCGCAATTCGCGCAAGACCATTTCTGGCCGCCTCTACTTCTTCACACTCATAAAAGAAGAAAGTGAGATCAGCGCGTGGATCTGTGAGTGTGACTGCAAGATGGAGTTGGATCGCCACACCGCTCTTCATGTCGGTGGAGCCACATCCGTAAAGCCGCTCCCCATCTACAGTGCTAGGCACGTTGTCTGCGATCGGAACGGTATCGATGTGACCAGCCAGCACGACACGAGATGGGCGACCGAGTTCAGTACGGGCAATGATGGAATTGCCATCTCGGATGATGGTGAGGTGGGGGGCTTGATGGCGCAGAGCCTCTTCGATGGCGTCAGCCAGCTCCGCCTCCTCCCCGGAAACGCTAGGAATATCAATTAACGCCGACGTGAGGTCGGCTAAATCAGCATGAAGATCGAGCACACGGGTACGGTATCGGACATGAGCAGCACATCTAGCACCCCCTCGCGGGCGCGAGCCACCGGCCTGATCACCCGACACGTCAGCGGGAAGATCCTCGACGCCTTCTTCCCAGCACCATCACTGGGCGATCTCCTCCCAGTCGACTTAGCCCCATTGGTCACTCGCGATGAGGGCCGGCGCGTCAGCACCGAGATCGTCACCTGTGATATCGAACTACAGGCGCCACCGAGTGATGTTGCCGATGTCTATTTACGATTACACCTCCTCTCTCATCGCCTCGTCACGCCGCACTCCATTAATCTCGAAGGACTCTTCGGATTGCTACCTAACGTTGTGTGGACATCGGCCGGACCCTGCGCCGTAGAAGATTTCGACGAAGTGCGCATCACGCTTAAGGCGCGGGGTTCTGTACACGTTTATGGCGTAGATAAATTCCCACGCATGGTTGATTACGTGATTCCAAGCGGAGTCCGCATTGCAGATGCTGATCGGGTTCGCCTCGGCGCACACCTGGCCAGCGGTACCACGGTAATGCATGAAGGTTTTGTGAATTTCAATGCCGGCACTCTCGGCGCATCCATGGTGGAAGGCCGAATTTCTGCCGGCGTAGTGGTCGGCGATGGCAGCGATATCGGTGGTGGCGCTTCAATTATGGGAACTCTGAGCGGCGGCGGGAAAGAAGTTATCTCTGTCGGCAAGGGTTCACTTATCGGTGCCAACGCCGGAATCGGAATTTCCTTGGGCGATGAATGCATTGTCGAAGCTGGTGCGTACATCACCGCCGCTTCGAAGATTCGTTTGCCGGATGGCAACATAGTGAAAGCTCGTGAGCTCTCGGGAGCTCATGGAATGCTCTTCCGTCGAAACTCCACAGATGGCTCGCTTGAGGCCATGCCACGAAGTGGAAATTGGAGCGGTCTTAACTCTGTGCTGCACAGCAACGATTGAAAGTGCGCAAACTCATTGCCCTGGTACTTTCCGGGGTGCTCCTTATCCTGCTTGGGAAGTGGGGGTATGCCCGCGTACACGATGCGCTCGTACTCCCTGGCTGCACCATCACCACCGAAGCCGAGGAGTTCACCCTTGATGTTGAGCAGAGCGCGAATGCGGCCACGATTGCAGCTGTTGCCTATAGACGCGGTATCCCTGAACGCGCTATCTCGGTTGCTTTCACCGCTGCACAACAAGAATCAAAATTACGCAACCTCAATTATGGCGATCGAGATTCACTAGGAATCTTCCAGCAGCGCCCCTCCCAAGGATGGGGCGATCGTGAATCCATTTTGGATCCGACCAGAGCCACTAGTCGATTTTACAGTGCGCTAATAACTATCCCTGGCTGGGAGAAACTTTCCCTTTCGCAGGCTGCACAAGAAGTTCAGCGATCAGCTGCTGGAAGTGCCTACGAAAAATGGGAAGGGCGAGCACTCGCACTCACCCAAGCCCTTAACGATCCATCACTCATCACGTGTCGTTTCCATAAATTCGGAACCCAGATTCACACTCCCGCCGCCGACGTCATTGGGCGCGCGAGCAAAGAATGGGGCAAAATCTCTGCAAAGCATTCTGGCCGTTTCATTACCATCACCTCATGGCAGCGCACCCGGGTGGCGCTCTGGTTTATGACGCACGCATCTGAGTTAGGAGTCACCCAACTCAGATGGAATCAGACGGAGTGGGATAGATACGGCATCAGCAATAGAAATGCCGCGAAAGTTGCCACTCTTACTGTCACGCTTCAATAGCACTACGAAAGTGCGTGCACTTGCGTCACATCCGCAGAGCTAAGGCGAATACCATAAATAATCACCGTCGCCGGGTGGGCATCAAGATAATCGCGAAGTACTCCGAGGGATATCTGAGGCGCGAAGAGACCGAATGCTCCCGCGTTTGCATCGGTCATCGCCGCGACCCTTCCGTTAGATTTAGCAAGTTCTTCTACGGTGGCAGCTAAACCATCTTCATCAAGAGCACGGAGATCTTCAAATTCACGGGTGAACTGCGCTAAAAGAGCATCGTCGTAGTGGTCGGCAATCCCGATGAGTGAGGGCGTCTCCTTGGAGCGTGCGAGTGCACGAGCCGTTTGCCGCGGCAACACTCCTGGGGCCGTCCATAGCAGCGGCCTACCCGCGCTGGCTAGCGCACCCGCCAGCGGCATCAGAATTGAAGCATCTTGATTGCTCACCACTATCGGAGCGCCATTCATCACTGTGGCTACCGACTCGGCCACCGCATAGCGATTCACGCCGCCTAAACGGACGACTGTAATCTTGCGCTTCTTTAGGTCTTGAAAATACTTGATACTGAATTGTGAATCACTACCCACCACATATACCTTACTAATTTTGCGACGAATTAATTCCGTGGTAATCCTGGTATCTAACTCAGAACCAGAGGAGATAAAGATGGGTGCTTTGACCTGGTAAGCAAACGGCGCTGCGGTCATTGCCTCAACTGTTTCGGTGTCAATAGTGGTCAATACTGCGCTCTTTGCTGTTGGAAAACTTATCTTTCCTGCAATAATTGAAAGTAATGTGTCATCCGCTGCACTAAGCGACACCACTGGACGCCTTATAAAAGTCGAGGGTAAATCTAAGCGTGATCGAAATATCTCACCTGCGAGGGTGGCCCGCTTCCCAATACTCGAAGTAGCAGTCACGCTCTTCACTCCACCGCCACGCGTCCTGGAATCAAAAGAGTACGAAGCCACATCTGAAAGCAAAAAGGCTTTCGCCATTTCGACTTGGCTCTTCACCTTGGTCCACGTGGCATACCCCGGATTCAACGAAAGATCCAGGCTCCAAGGATCAGGTACTGCCTGCAACCAGGTGAGGTTGCTTCCCCAGACGTCAATGACATCTTGTGTATGTCCTCCCGAGGAAGTAAAGAAGAAAGTTGCTACCGGTCGTCCCTTGAGCGTCACGGTTAATCCAGAGAAGGCATCAGTCGAGGTGGCGGTGACTGCATCTACCCACTTGCTCCCCCACCCAGCTTCGATCTCTTTGCTATATCCAACGAAAGCGAGATCCTTTGTGGAGCCATAAATATCGCAATCGCATTCGCTGCGGAACACACCTTTTTTGCTAAGCGCATAAGAGCGAATGGCGATTACTTGCGCTTGTAAAGCAGCCGCTGGCCAGGAAGAGGACATCTCGCCAATTCCCTTGAGATACTCATCATGTAAGCGAACATCGTTGGTCACTTCAAGACGGGGGCCATCCTTTGTCTTGATAGTCGTAAGGTGAATCTGACCGTAGCGATACTTATTGCTGTTGGTATTCACCAACCCTGCCGGACCATCAAGGAATCGTGTGCCGCTCCAGCGTAAAGTAAATGTTAAAGCAGGGGCAAGCGGGGTGGCAGCAATGCCAGGTAACACATAGGTGAGCACCGTACCGCTCTCCGTAGGAGTTGCCGTGATTTGTGTGCCAGCAGCAACTTGGGCAGTAGGGGTTTCAACAATAGATGGAATAGCAGAGAGATCGCTCCCCCACAATTGCGAAAAGGCAGTGCCAGTCTCACCCACAATCGTTTCAACTCGAAAAGAAAACTTCGTGAGCGAATGGCCGATATTCACTCGAAGCGAAGACGCATCGGGGAAGGGGGCAATGTCTACGCCTGTGTAGAAATGTTGAATGATTTCCGCCGCACTCTTTCCTTCAAGAGCCATTCCCCGGGCACCCACTTGGCTCATACCAACGCCATGGCCAAAACCAGAGCCAGTAAAGGAGAAATTTTTTGGCACCGAATCAGCAAGAGCAAGGGGAGCGAGTGCACTCATCATCAGAGCAACGCTGAGGGCAGCAGAGGAAACCACCCGTCGCCAGGAGCACATACTTATTGAGCTTTACCAATCACGCGATACGCAACTCCGGGGAATGCCGACTGATCAAAAATCCGTCGCCCATCAACGATTGCGCTCACTCCAGGAAAATCTCTTGCTGATAGCGATCGATACTCAGCATGATCAGCCTGAGTAACAACTCCATCAACTTCACTACCTAATTGGTGCGGCTTGAATTTGAGTTTCATAATTTCTTCATCGGTGTACATCGGGTCATGAACAGTCACGATGGCACCAAGGCGGGTCAATTCAGCGACTGTGGGGAAAACTCCAGAGAAGGCACTCTCTTTGACTCCCCCGCGATACGAGATACCAAGTACGGCAACCTTCTTGCCCTTAAGATCACCAAGATCAGTGGAAAGTAGCGAAACAGCATGCACCGGCATTCCAACGTTTGCCTCCCGTGCAGCGCGCACCACAGTGGCCGCCGGATCATTCCAAAGGTAGAAGCGTGGGTAAATCGGAATGCAGTGGCCACCCACTGCAATTCCCGGCTGGTGAATATGACTAAAAGGCTGTGAGTTAGATGCCTCGATCACTTGATAAATATCGATACCAGCCGTTTCTGCAAAGCGGGCAAATTGATTCGCTAATCCGATATTTACATCGCGATATGTAGTCTCAGCAAGTTTAGCCATCTCACTGGCTTCAGCGGACCCGAGATCCCAGACACCATTTGAACGTGGTAGATCCTGGCGAATATCGAAATCAAGTACTGCTTCATAAAATTCGACGCCGCGCGTTCCGCTTTCTACATCGATACCACCGACTAATTTTGGATAGCGACGTAGATCAGCAAAAACGCGGCCAGTAAGGACTCGTTCAGGTGAGAATACGAGGGGAAAATCTTTTCCGGGAACCAAACCAGAGATTTTCTCGATCATGGGACCAAAGCGGGTCCGCGTAGTTCCGACTGGCAATGTAGTTTCGTAAGAGACGAGAGTGCCCGGCTTTAATCCTTTAGCGATCGCTTCGGTCGCGGCATCCATCCACCCGAAATCTGGTATGCCATCGTTATCGACAAAGAGTGGAACAACCACTACGACTGCTTCACATTCAGCAACTGCAGAAGTGGTGTCAGTAGTTGCACGCAATTTCCCTGACGGCACCAAGGTTGCTAGCTTCTCGGCAAGATGGGCCTCGCCAGGGAAAGGTTCGATTCCTTTATTGATGAGATCTACTGCATGAGTATTGACATCGCACCCAATTACTTCGTGACCCTTGTCTGCAAATTGCACAGCCAGAGGCAATCCAATCTTGCCGAGGGCAACAACAGCGATCTTCATCTCAGTTTCTCTCTTCTGTTCATCGTGCTTCTTCCTACAGGAGAATTACTCGTCCGTCGCGGGCGCTTTCAATCATGGCTTCTGCAACGGCAACGGTGGCTAAACCCTGCTCCATGGTGACGATGCGTTCAATGGCACCCGAAATTCCGAGAACCGCATCCCGGAACGCTTCATGTTCGACTCGGAGGGGCTCGGGTTTAGCGAACGCATAACGAATGAGGTCTCCTTCGCTTACCCCACGAAAGGCAGCGACCGCTTCCCACTCAGTTGCCACCGAAGCGTTGGCATGGAAGGTGAGATCGGTAGTGAGAGTGTCGGCCACAAAGGCGCCACGCTCTCCTGTCACCACGGTGAGACGTTCTTTAAAAGGTGAAAGCCAATTCACTAAATGATTTGTGATCGTGCCATCAGCAAGTTGCCCCACAGCCGCCACCAAGTCTTCATGCTCACGGCCAGATTTATAACCGACACGAGCCGAGACAGAGATAAATGGCGAACGCGCTACCCAAGCAGTGAGATCAATATCGTGCGTTGCTAAATCTTTCACCACACCCACGTCGGCAATGCGCGCTGGAAAAGGACCTTGTCGGCGCGTGGTGATTTGATACACATCGCCTAACTCACCAGCCTCAAGTCGGGTGCGTAATTGCTGAAGCGCCGGGTTGTAACGCTCAATGTGACCCACCGCGCCCACCAGGTTCTTAAAAGCCTCTACTAGTTTCTTAGCCGAAGGCGTGTCCACTGCGAGCGGCTTTTCGATCATGGCGTGAATGCCGGCTGCAGCTAGTTCGAGACCGATCTCGTCATGAAATGCCGTAGGAGCCGCCACCATCGCATAATCCACACCACGTTCGATGAGTTCACTGACCGTGTTAAGCACATCGCGTCCTTGCGCCACTCCGTGCACATCTCCACCTGGGTCTACGACCGCAACGAGTTCGACTCCGTCGAGTGAACTAAGAACGCGGGCATGATGACGACCCATCATTCCAAGCCCGACAAGGCCGGCGCGCAATTTAGGTTGGCACATGCGAATTCCTTACAGGCTCGCAGCAACTTCGTTCACGACTGAAACAATCGTGTCGAGGTCTGCCTTAGAAAGTGATGGATGAACTGGAAGTGAAACGCATTCTTTAACGACAAGGTCGGTCTGCGGAAGCGTGAGATCCATCTTAAAAGATGGTAAACGATGAATCGGTGTGGGGTAGTAAACGCCACAACCCACGCCGCGTTCCGTGATTCCAGCCATGAACGCATCGCGCTTTTCGGCTGAGCCCCCAGGAATACGAATCGTGTACTGGTGATATGAGTGCGTAGTACCAGGTGCGAGGAAAGGTGTGACGACGCCTTTGAGATTGGCATCTAGGTGCACAGCATTTTCTTGCCGAGTCTTTGTCCAACCGGGAAGTTTGCCTAGTTGTACACGTCCGATAGCCGCATGAATGTCTGTCATGCGCGTGTTAAAGCCAATGATTTCATTCTGGTAACGAATCTCTTGCCCTTGATTTCGCAACAAACGGAGAGTACGCGCGATTTCTGCATCTTCGGTCACCACCATGCCACCTTCACCAGCAGTCATATTCTTAGTGGGGTAGAACGAAAAGGATGCCACTGTGCCGAATTCACCAGCATTGCGCCCATTGAGCGAAGCCAGGTGCCCTTGTGCAGCATCTTCAATAATCTGAACACCGTGCTTTGAAGAAATTTCTGCGAAGCGATCCATCGCGGCGATATGACCGTAAAGGTGCACAGGCATGATCGCCTTGGTCTTCTTATTGATGAGCGATTCCGCATGATCTGGATCAATGTTGAAAGTCTGGGGATCGATATCTGCAAATACCGGCACTCCCCCGGCCAACACAACTGAGTTGGCAGTGGCAGCAAAGGAGAACGAAGGAACGATGACTTCATCGCCACGCTCGATCCCGGCAGCGATAAATCCGAGGTGAAGTGCGGAGGTTCCGGAATTCATCGCCACACAGTGACGTCCACCCACGTGGGCAGAGAACTCAGCTTCAAAGGCGGCAACCTCTGGGCCTTGTGCCAGCATGCCTGAGCGGAGTACGCGATCTACGGCTGCGCGCTCGTCATCGCCAATGATTGGTTTCGCTGCTGGAATCATTACTTCTCCTCGTGCTTCAGATCTTGAGAGTGAACCAATCGTTCGCCCTGTACTTCATACTTCTCGCCCGACTGCGGGCAGACCCAGTGATGGGAACCAGCAGATTCAAGTGGAACCCCTGCACGCCCTACCCACTTAATTCTCTTCGCCGGCGCACCTGCCACGAGTGCGTAATCAGGAACATCACGAGTTACCGTCGCGCCAGCCGCAACCATCGCCCATTTGCCGATCGTGAGAGGAGCAACGCAGACGGCGCGCGCTCCGATGGAAGCACCCTCTTCGATGGTCACGCCGACCAATTCCCACTCATGGCCACTCTTCAACGTCCCGTCAGGGTTTACCGCACGCGGAAAGTGATCATTGGTAAGCACCACGGCTGGTCCTATAAAGACACCAGCACCTATGCGCGCCGGTTCATAAACCAAGGCATAGTTTTGAATCTTGGAATTTGCGCCAATCTCGACGCCCGGGCCCACATAGGCCCCGCGCCCCACAATGCAGTTATCGCCCAGGATGGCTCCGGAGCGCACCTGGGCTAGATGCCAGATCGCCACCCCCTCGCCAAGGGTGATATCAGAATCCACGTCAGCGGATGGGTGAATTCGGGCGGCAGTCACGTAGGTGAGCCTACCTGCGGGGGCTGAGAAGGGCGCGGATACGCTCCGCAAAGGGCGAGTAAGGATCGCCACTTTCCACGATTTTTGAGCTTGCTTCCCGCGTGCTCTGCCACTCCTGCGGGCGGGCACTCCACCCTTCCAAGGCAGCGGCAATCTCACCGGCAGTCGTAGCGAAAGCGGCCTTGCCTTCAAGGAGCGCACTCACGCGAGGCAGGGGAGAAGAAATAATGGCGAGTCCAGCAGCGGCATATTCATAAATCTTGCTCGGAACGGCTTCGAGGAAAGCGGGAGTGGCGTCAAGAATCGATAATCCGACCCACGCGCCACGGGCAATACGCCAACTCTCGATCGGCGCACAACGTCCAAAGAAATGCACACGCTCCTTTGCTGGGCTAGTGGCCAGCCATCCATCGACAAAAAGCTGATCGGCAGCTGCGATCGGCCCGACTACGTCGAGGCGCCAATGCGGCGCACTTTCTAGCGCGGCGAGCATCGCATGTAGACCACGAGATTTACGCACATCACCGATGTACACCGCTCGCGGAGTTTCATCAAAGGAGACTGTGGGTTGAATGATCGTGAAATCTGGAAGGTTTCGCACCACGATTCGATTCTTGGCATCAAGGGGCGGGACGTGTTCGTCCGCAACTATCGTGAGATCAGCTTCTGCAGCAATCTTGGTGGCATCACGCGCAATCTTGCGGGCTACTAATCCAACTAGTCCCTTGGCCCAACCTCTATCTCGCAGCAGCGAGACGTAGTCCTCATGTACATCACACACCACCTTCTTATGACGTACGTTTCCTGCAATCAGTAATGAAAGCGAAAGATCGGGATCAATAGCAATGATCACTGCTCCGTGGGTGAGAAACGGAAGAGTGAGCGCTCGTATAATCCGCGAGAGCATTCCAGTATTTCCAAAGGCCGCACGGAACCGAGCATCTGGGGGTGCTTCAAAAGTTTCACCTCTGGCAATTACTTCGACAGACATCCCGCAACGGTGGAGCGCAGCGGCGAGACGATGTAGTCGTGCATCAGCCACATGGTGACCGGAAGAAATTATTGATACATCGATCTTCATTAGAAGTCTTCTAACGCTGAAGGCACTTTCCCAACGTTGAGGAATTCCAGGTATTGATCGGTGACCTTGGTGGCGTTGCCAAATGCCAACGCGTTCCCCTGGTGCATCCAAAGAGCCTTATTGCACAACTCATTAAGGGTACCGAGAGCGTGAGAAACAATGATAATGGTTCGCGCCTCTAGACAAAGTTGGCGCATCTTCTCAAATGATTTCTCTTTAAATGCAGCATCACCCGTCGACAGCGCCTCATCGATCAGCAAAATATCAGGCGTCATATTGACTGCAACCGAAAACGCTAATCGGCCATACATACCCGCAGAGTAAGTACGCATAGGCATATCAATGAAACCGTTTGGAAGATCAGCGAAACTTGCGATGTCGTCAAATCGTGCTTCAAGTTCTTCACGCTCAAGACCAGCGGCTAAACCACCCAAAATAATGTTGTCGCGTCCAGAGAGGGTTCCGTTAAAGCCCACACCGAGTGCAAGCAAAGTGCTCACTTTACCGTTTACGATGATCCGGCCTTCGGTAGGAGGCAAAATTCCAGCGATCGCTCGCATCAAGGTTGACTTTCCTGCGCCGTTTGCGCCGACAACACCCATCACAGTGCCATGCGGAATATCTAATGAAAGATTCTTCACGGCCTCGATAGTACGAACTCGCCGTTTCTCGCCACGCCCCGCACGCATGATGGCATTCTTCAACGTCATCTTCGATTCCACATTGATTTTGTAGCGCAACGAAAGTTCTTCGATGCGAACAGCGAGACCCTCGGGCATCTCGGGTTTAGATGCGTACTGCAAAGTCACGCTCCCTCGAGACGAAGAAATATCCGCCAATGAGTAAAAGTCCAAATGCCCAACCGGTAGCCCCAAGCCAAAGCGTCCAAGAAGGATTTTCGCCCTTAATCCAGACGGTATTCGTGATGGACAGAATGGGTCCGAGTGGATTAGCCCAAATGAGAATCCGATGCCATCCGTGAATCATGTCTGGCATCCACAGCACAGGACTTAAATAGAGCCACATGCGAGCTCCATAAGTCATCAACTTGGACGTGTCACGGAAATACACATTCATGGTTGCAAAGAGCAACGCTAAACCAAAACCACTGATCGCAACTAACGCCACCATCACGGGAATCCAAAGTAGATGCCAGTTCAATCCTGGCAGTTTACTCTTCGAGTCGAGGGCTCCGCCTATCAAATAAATAATCAAGTACACAGGGAGCGTGGGGATGAATTTTTGGAAAGCCCCGATAAGGGAAGAAAGTGGAAGTAGCGCCCGCGGAAATGCTTGGTTGAGAATGAGTTTGCCGCCGGCAGTGACTGATGCACCGCCGAAAGTCATGCAGTTCTGCGCGAAGTACCACGTGAAGAGGCCTACCAGAATATGGGCCAGCACATCGAAGCGACTCGACCCGGCGCTTCCACGTCCTCCGATGATTGTGACCAGCAAAAAGTAGATCATTGCCAACAAGAGTGGATTAAGTACGAGCCAGACCGAGCCGAGGGGAGAGTCAAGGTGCTCTGCTTTATCCGTGAACCGAGCCAACTCCACGGCGAATCTTCGTCGTCGCCAGAATTCACGCAGATATGGACCCATGGGGGGCAACGAAGCCTTGTGCGGTTCAAAGACCTGAATCTTTGAAACCAAGGCCTCCGCGCGGGATGGATCACTACTCACGCGAATGATCCTCCCACGAAGGCGGAGCGCCATGTGGCACTAACGAGGGGGGCGAGGTCAGAAATCCCAGACCCCAGGCCATTTGCATAGTTCCCACGACTATCGGAAGGCAGAGTTGCGACGAGAACCCCTTTGTCTTGCTGGCGATCAAAAACGATGCCAACAGCAGAAATGACAGGTATCCCAGAGGAAGCACAAATGCCCACGGGTAGAAGAATCCCGAAAGCAAACCAAGGAGGGATCCCATCAATGCGATAGGCGGGGCGAGGTAGCGCAGATTGAGAGTAGTGTGATTTTTGCGAATCACTACGCGACGCCAACGCCCATACTCAAAATACTGAGTGGCCAATGCGCGTAGCGTGGAACGTGGGCGGTATGCAACTTTAAGATCTGGCGTAAACCAAATAACACCTCCACGTTCGCGAAGGCGAAGGTTGAGTTCCCAATCTTGCGCGCGAATAAATCTTTCGTCATATCCACCAGATTCGATGAGCTTCGCTTTATCAAATACTCCAAGGTAAACCGTATCAACGGAACCTTCTTCACCACCCGTGTGAAAACGTGATGCCCCAACACCTAAAGGACTTGTCATAGCTGCAGCCACACTTTTCTCAAACGAAGTGACACCCTCAGCCGCCATCACGCCACCGACATTTACCGCCCCGGTGCGCTCCATCACTGCGATGGCGCGTGCGATATATCCAGGCGGAAGTTCGGCGTGACCATCAACGCGCACAATAACTGCGTGAGAGGCAGCCCGAATTCCGGCGTTTAATGCACTCGGCGTCTTGCCACTCGGATTGACAACCACTTTCACCCGTGGGTCCTTGGCTGCAAACTTCTCAGCGATTTCTAAAGTGCGATCTTCTGACGGGCCAACAGAAAGAATAACTTCGAGCGCACTCAGCTCAGGGAGCGATTCCAGCTGGGCAAGTGCGGCCTCAACCGCGGCCACTAAATGGCGCTCTTCATTACGCACTGGCATCACCACAGAAACTCCTATGGGGACTCCTGCGGGGGCTCCTGCGGCACGCTGAGGAAGATATATATTTTCGTTCATAGCGTCTTTGAGGTTAGCGCCCTTATAGGCTTAGTGGGTGGTCAACCCTCCGAAAATGCCAGAGCGTCGCCGACGTTCGCGATTTTCGGCGGCCACCGCCACGCTTTCCATCGGTGTCTTGGTGCTCTCCTTGGTCTCGTGGGTTACCTTCGACCACGTCACTTCTTCTATTACTCGGGAGGAAGTTTTCAAGGGAATCAAAGTTCGCCCCGATCGCTCAGCTGGTTCTTCTGTAAATTACTTGTTGGTCGGCTCAGATACCCGCGAGGGGTTGACCAAACAACAACTTCATGACCTACGAGTGGGCAGCGTGGCAACCTCGGCGGGAAAGCGCTCTGATACCGCGATTCTGATCCACATCAGCAAGAACCGTGATCACGCCACCATCATTTCGATTCCACGAGATACCTATGCTGACGTCCCCGAATGGACCGATGGCAAGGGCGTGGTTCACAGTGCTCACCACTCAAAAATCAATGCAACCTTTGGACAAGGTGGTGCGCCACTACTCATCGCGACTATTGAAAACATGACACAGATACGCATTGATCACTACGTCGAAGTGAACTTTGCTGGGTTCGCAAATTTAGTAGATGCGGTGGGTGGAGTTGACGTCTGTACCACCACCGCCATCCACGATAAAAAGAGCCATATTGATCTCACTGCAGGGAAACATCATCTAGATGGAATTACCGCCCTGAAATACGTTCGCGCCCGATATTTCGATGGTATGGGAGACCTCGGACGCATGAAACGTCAGCAGAAGTTCATCGCATCCATGATTTCGGCGACTACCAGCACTGAAACCCTACTTAACCCAGTAAAATTACTCACCGTAATTAACGCCGGCCTTGCAACGGTCACCACTGATCCCGATTTGCAAAAAGATGATTTGGTCACTTTAGCCACCCAAATGAAATCGCTCTCATCTTCTAACCTCAACATGTTGACAGTTCCATTTT
This sequence comes from Actinomycetota bacterium, assembly GCA_026393015.1. GTDB lineage: Bacteria > Actinomycetota > Actinomycetes > Nanopelagicales > Nanopelagicaceae. The sequence goes on along the minus strand of JAPLBA010000065.1, from coordinate 6,296 downwards.
CTAACGAAAATTACTCAAATGACGGAGTTTATGGCGCTGTACTTTGGGATCCGGAACTTGCTCCAAAACTTTGGCAACGCATCAAGGACGACATCCCTGTTGCCCCAGCCCCTAAAGTTGTAACAACGGGCGGTGCACTTACTATGCCGCCTGCCAACATTGTCGTTGAAGTACAGAACGGAACTTCGATTAATGGGCTTGCAGCAAAAGCATCACAAGATCTCACCGCGGCCGGTTTTGTCAACGGTGCGCCACCATCTACTGCACTCACAACTGTGAAGTTGACTACCATTACGTACGATCCAACTTACGCGGATTCGTTGCAAACCCTCAAAGCCGCTCTCCCCAACGCGCTCACAGTAGAAAAGAAGAATTTAGGCAAGAAGTTCATTGTGACATTGGGGCCAGAGTACAAATCAATTGCTAAGTTCACCGCTCCAAAGAGTGCGCCCATACCAACACCGACTGAAACATCACCGTTTGATGTGCGAACGGGCACCGACACGTCCTGCAAATAGTTTTAGCTAAGTACCTTACGTGCCATGACCATTCGCTGAATTTGGTTAGTTCCTTCGTAGATCTGGGTGATCTTGGCATCGCGCATCATGCGCTCCAATGGATAATCGCGCGTGTAGCCATAACCTCCGAGAAGTTGCACTGCATCAGTGGTGACCTGCATGGCGACGTCAGAAGCGAAGCACTTTGATGCGGCACCTAGGAACGTGAGATCCGGGTCGTTGCGCTCACTCGCTGCAGCAGCGCGGTAAGTGAGTTGGCGCGCAGCCTCCACTTGCATCGCCATATCGGCAATCATGAATTGAATTCCTTGGAACTCAGCGATGGCTTTGCCGAATTGCCTTCGTTCCTTGATGTACTCCTTAGCGGCATCAATTGCTCCCTGAGCAATTCCGACCGCTTGCGCTGCAATAGTGATACGTGTGTGATCAAGTGTGCCAAGTGCGATCTTGAGGCCTTCGCCCATCTCGCCGATCATGCGATCATCGCCCACTCGAACATTATCCAAATAGACCTCACGAGTAGGAGAGCCCTTAATGCCAAGCTTGCGTTCTGGGGCACCGAATGAAACGCCTGGATCAGATTTCTCGACCAGGAATGCCGTCACTCCTTTACCGCCTTGAGCTGGATCGCAATTTGCAAAAACGGTATAGAGCTCGCTGACACCTGCATTGGTAATCCAACGTTTAGCTCCATTGAGGACCCAAGAATCACCGTCTCGTACGGCCCGGGTCTTCATTGAAGCGGTATCACTTCCCGCTTCAGATTCAGAGAGCGCATACGACCACATCACTTCGCCTGAAGCCAAGCGAGGAAGCCATCGCTGCTTCTGCTCCTGCGTGCCCTTGAGCAAAATCGCCATAGAGCCGAGTTTGTTTACTGCAGGAATAAGCGATGAAGATGCACAAGCACGGGCGACCTCTTCGATAACAATGCAGATAGCCAAAGCATCTGCGCCAGCTCCGCCAAATTCCTCAGGTACATGCAGTGCGTGCAGATCGGCCTTAACCAACGCGTCATAGGCAGCTTGCGGAAACTCACTCTTCTCATCGGCTTCTGCTGCGTTGGGCGCAATGTGCTTGTCGGCAACGGCGCGAGCAAGTGAACGGAGTTCATTGAGTTCTTCTGGGAGGCTATAGAGATCAAAGGTCATGACGTAAGGCTAAACGCCAACCCGAGCAGGCGAAAGCCCAAATCGCGTTGAAGGGGCTGGTGAGCCGGTAGGTTTAACCCATGCTTTCAGTTATTGGAACGGGCTACTTGGGTGCTACACACGGGGCATGTATGGCGGAATTGGGCTTTGACGTCATCGGCATAGACACAGATGCGACGAAGATCACCCTGCTCTCCCAGGGGGAGCTCCCCTTCTATGAGCCCGGGCTTGATGATTTGCTTCGCAAGCATGTGGCCTCTGGGAAGCTGCGCTTTTCGACCAACTTTGCCGATCTCGCGCAAGCTGACGTCCATTTCATTTGCGTCGGCACCCCCCAGCGAAAAGATGGAAATGCGGCCGACCTGACTTACGTAAACGCCGCCCTCGAAGGCAGTGCGGAGCACGCAAAACCTGGTTCGCTCATCGTCGGAAAATCCACGGTACCTGTGGGAACTGCTGATGGACTTTCTGCTCGCCTTGCAGAGATAAATCCTCACGTTGAATTGGCGTGGAATCCAGAATTCTTGCGTGAAGGTTTTGCCGTGGAAGACACGCTACGTCCAAACCGCCTGGTGGTAGGTGTGCAATCTGCCCGCGCGGAGGAACAACTTCGCGATGTTTACGCTGCACTTCTCAAAAATGAAGTGCCGTGGATCAGTGCAGACTTGCGCACCGCAGAGCTTGTGAAAGTTGCCGCAAATTCATTCTTGGCAACCAAAATCTCCTTCATCAATGCGATGGCCGAGATTTGCGATGCTGCAGGCGGCGACGTCACGGTACTTGCCAAGGCGATCGGTTATGACCCACGGATTGGGAATCGCTTTTTGCAGGCAGGAATTGGTTTCGGCGGAGGTTGTCTCCCGAAAGATATTCGCGCGTTCATGGCTCGGGCAGAAGAACTGGGCGCCGATCAAGCGCTTGAGTTCCTTCGTGACATTGACTCCATCAATTTACGCGCCCGATCCCGCATCATTGACGTGGCTGCAGAATACGGTGACCTGAAGAACAAGAAAGTATTAGTGCTCGGTGCAGCTTTCAAGCCTGATAGCGACGATGTGCGCGACTCCCCTGCCTTAGATATCGCCTACGGCATTTCGCAGCGCGGGGCTCGAGTGGTGGTTAACGACCCTAAGGCCATGGCGCCGGCGGCGAAACGATTCCCAGATTTGGAATTTACCGACGATCTGCTCGCTGGTGCTCAAGATGCACACTTAATCCTGCACCTCACCGAGTGGAAAGAGTATCGAGCGCTTACTCCTGCAGATTTTGCAAAGGTGGTCGCAAACAAAGTTATTATCGATGGACGAAACGCGCTCGACGGTAACGCTTGGCGTGATGCCGGATTTATCTACCGCGCGCCCGGCAGACCCACGCTTACGCCTAAGAAGTAAGCATGCAAGCGGATATTGACGGCATGCTCACACTGAAGACTTGGGCGATTGTTGGCTTAAGTAATAACAGCGATCGAGCAGCCTACGGAGTGGCTGCACTTCTGCAGTCGAAGGGACACAGAATCGTCCCCGTCCACCCATCCGCACCGTTGGTTCATGGCGAACAGGGCTATGCGACTCTTGCAGATATTCCATTCGCCGTTGATGTAGTTGATTTATTTGTGAACTCAACTCTGGTGGCGGAGTTGGTAGCAGAATCACTTCATATTGGAGCCAAGGGTGTGTGGCTGCAACTGGGGGTCATTGATGAGTCTGCCGTACAAAAGGCGAAGTCGGCTGGCTTGCTCACGGCAATGGACCGCTGTCCAGCAATCGAATATGCGAAGAAACGTTAGAAACCAGTTTTATTTTCACGCCTGGCTTTAAGTGAGGCGCCTTTTGCAACTGCCTCATCGTGCAGATCGCCTGCAAATTTGGAAAGAGTCGCTTCCAGGGCAGGATCAGCGATACTCAAAATTCTGGCGGCCAACAAACCCGCATTCTTGGCATTACCAATTCCTACAGTCGCGACCGGAATCCCTCCCGGCATTTGCACGATGCTGAGCAGCGAATCCATTCCATCTAAATCTTTCAGCGGGACTGGAACCCCAATAACGGGAAGAGTCGTGACGGAAGCCAGCATCCCAGGAAGATGCGCCGCCCCACCTGCTCCGGCGATGATGACTCGATATCCGGCATTCACTGCACCCTTGCCAAAAGCCATCATTTCTTCTGGCATGCGATGTGCAGAGAGCACCGATACGTCATGAGCGATGCCCAATTCTTTGAGAATGTTTGCTGCCGCTTCCATCACAGGCCAATCCGAATCGGAGCCCATCACGATTGCTACACTTGGTTTACTCATCGTGCTCTCCTGCTCTGCCGGCAAAGAATTCTGTTGCGTGAAGCGCACGCGCGCGCAGGCGATTGGCATCTTCACCCAACACGGTGACGTGCCCTACTTTACGACCCAGTCGCACTTCTTTCCCATAGAGGTGGACTTTGAGCCCAGGATCCCGCGCAAAGAGGTGGAGGTAGGCGCGATGCAGATCCGACATTTCCCCGCCCAAGATATTTCCCATCACCGCATGCGGAGCCCGCATTCCAGTTGCTCCCAGCGGAAGGTCCAAGACTGCTCGCAGGTGTTGTTCAAATTGCGAAGTGATCGCCCCTTCGATACTCCAATGGCCAGAATTATGGGGACGCATGGCGAGCTCGTTCACCAAAAGATCTTCGCCCACTAGGAACATTTCAACTGCCATCACACCCACCACGCCAGTTTGTTCAGCGATCGAAAGCGCGATCGCTTGAGCCTTGCCTGCGAGCGCTTCAGATAGATGTGGTGCCGGCGTAATCGTTTGGACGCAGATTCCGTTCTCTTGAATTGTCTCGGTGACCGCCCAGACCGCTGCTTGTCCATGGGGCGAGCGCGCTACTAGCACAGATATTTCTGCATCGAATGGAACTAATTCTTCAAGAAGTAACCCGCCATGCTTCAGCAATTCTGTAAGTTCATGCTCATTCTCAACCCGCCATACGCCCTTACCGTCGTACCCGCCGATCAAAGACTTCGCTATACAAGGAAAGCCAAAATCGCGAGCTTCATCGATGTGGGCAACTTGTCTCCACCGCGGAGAGAACTCGGCGGCTACGAGTTCGCGCATCTTCACTTTCTCCTGAGCATACTGAAGCGCATTCGGTCCGGGCTGAAGCTTTTCTTCTAGCCCTTCACTCGCAACTCGGCGAAGAAGTGCGTTCGGTACATGCTCATGATCGAAGGTGACCACATCGCAACTAGCAACAAATGTGCGCAAAGTTTCATAATCGCGGAAGTCGCCAATGACGACATCGGGAATCACTTGATTCGCGCATTCGTGGGCTGACTCCGCCAACAGTCGAAGGTGGATTCCCAGGGCTCCGGCGGGCGCCGACATCATCCGAGCGAGCTGCCCCCCACCGATAACGCCCACGATCTTTGGTGCATTCCGACGAGAAGTCATACCCACAGCCTACGGGCGATAGGCTCCACTTCGTGTTGAAAAAGCGAGCGCTGGAATTACTCCAATTTGGCGTGGTCGGCAGCATTTCCTATGTGGTGAATTTCGTTGTGTTCAACCTCCTCGTACATACATCTCGGGCGCCACTAGCCGCGAAGCCAGTTCTTGGCCTAGTCCTAGCTGGAGTCATTTCCACAGCAGTGGCATTTATCGGAAATCGACTCCTTACGTGGAGCCATCGAAAGACTTCCTCAGTGAGTAGAGAAATAACCATCTTCTTAGCGCTCAATGCAATCGGTGTGGCGATTGCTGCTGGCACGTTGGGAGTCTCTCGTTACATCTTTCATTTCGACTCTGGTCTCGCAGACAACATCAGTGGAAATGTCATTGGAGTGGGGCTTGGCACTATCTTCCGGTATTGGGGTTACGGCAAATTTGTTTTTACCGGAGATGGAAAACGTCACCAGCAGTAAGTACGTGATCTCCCGCATCATTGCTAATAATGAGTGCGCCAGTTGCATTAATTCCGACCGCAGTACCCACGATCGACTCACCCTTGACCATTTCTGCGCGTACTCGCGAGCCAATTGTCGAAGAGTGCGTCTTGTAACGCTCCAGAAATTCTAAATCTTCAAGCGTTGTCAGCTCAGCAAAAAGTTTCACGATCTCAGCGATGAGCAACTCTCTGGCAGGTGATTCATCGCGCTCCATCACGATCGAGGTCGCTCGTTCATCTGGCTTCTCGCCATCGGTGAGAGAGACATTTATTCCGACACCGATCACCACCCCGCCATCGGAGGTACTCGCCAGAATGCCGCCTAATTTTCGATCGCTCACCATCAAGTCATTCGGCCACTTCAGCACGACTGGAATGGTGGTGGTGGAGCGCAGTGCATGAGCCGCGGCCACTCCCATGAGAAGTGGCGCCATCAGTAGCGGCGCCGGCCAGTAGAGAGAGAAGAGCAATCCACTGCCCTTGGGAGCACTCCATGACCGATCAAGGCGCCCCCGACCCGCGCTCTGCTCCTCGGCCACCAACAGGGCGGCTCGACCGGATTTCACGCGATTGACCAAGTCAGCGTTGGTCGATCCGGTCTCTTCCACCACCTCAATGGCTTCCCCAGGCAGGCAGGATTCCAGCAAGTGGACCAGGAGTTCCCGATCGAGCGGGAGTCGTGGGGCAGAAGGCCAGGTCATGTT
>JAPLBA010000114.1 GCA_026393015.1 Actinomycetota bacterium | reverse complement strand
CCGCGGCCGTGCGTGCCTACGAATTACTTCCCGTCTCGGTGGCTAATCCGGTGGGCTTTACCCTTCCCTGGATAGAGATTGGTGTCGGTCTCATCCTCCTTCTCGGTCTCTATATTCGACTAGGTGCACTACTCGGAGCGGGCATGATGTTGATCTTCATCATTGGAGTGGGTTCTGCGTGGCCCCGAGGCCTCAGCATTGATTGCGGTTGCTTTGGTGGCGGCGGTGCGGTGGATCCTTCGAAGACCGCTTACGCCAGCGAAATTGCGAGGGACGTCCTCTTCTTCATCTGTGGGGCATTCTTACTCTGGCGTCCTGGCACGCGCTGGTCACTGGATTCGTTGGGGAGTGGCAGAATAACGGCAGATCTTTACGAAGATGAGTCCGAATATGACGAGAAGGAAGGCTAGACGATGGCGGAAGAGTCGAAAGAGAGCCGATCACAGGCGCGTTTAGCAGCTGCTGCAGAGCGCAAGGCGCTCGCCGAGGCTGCTGCCAAAAAAGCCCGCAGAGGTCGCGTCCTCGTCTCACTCGCCGTGATTGCTCCGATTCTGCTCGTCGTGATAGTTGGTGTCTCTATCTCTCTTGTGAAGAGCAAGGTTGATAGCACGGTAACCGCACCATTGATCGCTTCGAAAATGAATGGGTACGGCTTAGTTTTTAATGATAAATCTAAGGCACAAATTGATGTGTGGGAGGACTTCCAATGTCCTGCATGCAAGAATTTTGAAGAAGCCAACGGCGCAACTGTGCACACCTTGGCTGCCACTGGAAAAGCGCGCGTGATCTTTCACTCACTCTCTTTCCTGGGTGCTGAATCCGTCATTTTGGCAAACGCTGGTGCATGTGCGGCTGATGAAAGTAAATTCTTGGAATTTCATGATTACCTTTTCAAGAACCAAAAACCTGAGAATTCTGGTTACTGGGGACTTAATCGCGTAACGGCTGCTGGGGTGGCTGCTGGCCTCAACGAGAGCTCATTCAAGTCATGCGTGAAGAGCGGGAAGTTTGCGAAGTGGGTAGACACTATTGGTGCTGATGGCGCAAAGAATAATATCAATCAAACCCCCACGGTCTTGATCAATGGAAAAGAAATTGATCGGAATGCTGGCACTTATATTGATGCAGTACTCTTCAAGAAGGCACTGGCTGACGCTGGCGTGAAATGATTTCGGCGTTTATCCCATCGCCTACAGTTTCATTTATTTCGTTAGGGCCGCTTAAGATTCATTTCTACGCGCTTTGCATTTTGCTGGGCATAGTAGTCGCGCTTCGTCTTACTGAACGTCGTTGGATTGCTCGCGGTGGTGAAGTCGGTTTTGTGAGCGATGTTGCCGTGGTTGCAGTTCCGGTTGGCATCATTGGCGGTCGCATTTATCACGTCATCACTACTCCCGAGAAGTATTTTGGGGCTGGCGGTCATCCCCTGGATATCATCAAAATCTGGGAGGGCGGGTTAGGAATCTGGGGCGCAATTTCCATCGGCGCGTTAGGGGCGTGGATTGCCTTTCGCCGGAAATCTTCCGGAGGTCTCGCCTTCGCTGACTTTGCCGATGCGATTGCGCCGGGGTTACTGCTGGCACAAGCCATCGGTCGGTGGGGGAATTGGTTCAATGTTGAACTCTTCGGTAAGCCCTCAACCCTGCCGTGGGCGCTCGAAGTTCCTGTAGAACTCCGTCCTGCGGGCTTTTCTCAGTACCTCACCTTCCAACCCACTTTCCTCTATGAATCACTCTGGTGCGTCGGCATCGCCTTTCTACTCCTCTGGCTCGATTCAACAGACCGAGTGCGCACTCCAGGCAAAGTATTTGCCCTCTATGTGGCGCTGTACTGTCTCGGCCGCCTCTGGATTGAAGCGCTACGAATCGATCAAGCCCACCACATTGCCGGACTTCGATTGAATGTGTGGGTAAGTGTCCTCGTGGGGGTAGGGGCCGCGGCGTTTCTCCTGCGGCGTCGACCGCGGCCAGAAAATGGAATTTCCACGAAGATTTGATATATTTCATCTGGGCCAGCGTTGTCCCACCCGCCTTTCCCTAAGGTCGATTCAAGGAGACAACGCCGTGCGTACACATGTTTCAGAATCTCACGATGGCGTATTCCTTCGCGATCTTCCACGTTCCCAAGGGCTCTACCGTTCAGATTTTGAAAAGGATGCCTGCGGAGTTGCATTTGTAGCCGCGCTTAACGGCCAAGCTTCGCACGCCATCATTGCTGATGCCCTTACGGCGCTTCGAAACCTTGAGCACCGAGGCGCCTCTGGCGCCGAACCAGATAGTGGTGATGGTGCAGGCATTTTGATTTCTATTCCTGATGCTTACTTCAGAGCTGTCACCAGAATGTCGTTGCCGATTGCGGGCGCGTATGCCACCGGGATTGCTTTCTTGCCGCAGGGGAGTGGCGTTTCAACAATCGAAAAAATTGACGCGATTCTTAAAGAAGAGGGCATGGATGTTCTCGGCTGGCGCGATGTCACGATCGACCCCACGGGGGTGGGCGCCACCGCAAAATCGGTGATGCCCGAATTCAAACAAGTCTTTGTTGTTGGTAAACATGGCGAAAGCGATATTGCACTAGATCGAATCGCATTCGTTGCTCGTAAGAGAATTGAGCACGAGCTGAAGGTGTATTTCCCGTCACTCTCCGCGCGCACCATTGTCTACAAGGGCATGCTCACTACAGGGCAACTTGAATCGTTCTTTCCGGAACTTTCGGATGAGCGCATGGAATCACCACTCGCTCTCGTGCACTCGCGGTTCTCCACCAACACGTTTCCTTCATGGCCGCTGGCCCACCCTTACCGTTTTATCGCACACAATGGAGAGATCAATACGGTAAAGGGAAATAGGAATTGGATGCGCGCTCGTGAAGCACTCTTAGCTAGCGACATTCTTCCTGGCGACATCACGCGTATCTTTCCCATTTGCGCAGAAGGGGGGAGTGACTCGGCCTCATTCGATGAGGTCCTCGAGTTACTTCACTTAGGCGGACGATCACTCCCGCACTCAATTTTAATGATGATTCCAGAAGCCTGGGAGAACAACCTCACGATGCCTCAAGAGCAACGAGACTTTTATGCCTTCAATGGGGCGCTTATGGAACCCTGGGATGGACCTGCCTGCGTCACCTTCACAGATGGCACCCAAATTGGTGCCGTCCTCGACCGCAATGGATTGCGTCCAGCTCGATATTGGATCACTAAGGATCGGGTTGTGCTTGCTAGCGAAGTGGGAGTTCTCGATATCGCCCCAGCAGATGTGGTCAGCAAGGGTCGGTTGCAACCAGGGAAGATGTTCCTCGTAGATACCGCAGCTGGTCGGATCATCCCTGACGAAGAGATCAAGGCAGAATTAGCATCTTCCGCGCCATATGCGGAGTGGTTGCATGCTGGACTCATACGTCTGGAAGATCTTCCTGCACGCGAGCACATTGTCTATCCGCATGCTTCGGTGCAACGCCGTCAACGTGCATTCGGTTATACGGAAGAAGAGATTCGTATTTTGGTCTCACCCATGGCAAAAATGGGTGGCGAACCATTGGGATCTATGGGAACGGATACCCCCATAGCTGTTCTCTCCAAGAGGCCTCGATTGCTCTTTGACTACTTCTCTCAACTCTTTGCCCAGGTGACGAACCCACCGTTAGACGCGATTCGTGAAGAATTGGTCACCTCACTTTCGGGAAGTATTGGCCCTGAAAACAATCTTCTCCACGCCAGCGCCGCATCTTGTCGCCAAATCGTGCTTCCATTTCCGGTCATTGATAACGACGAGTTGGCCAAGATTGTCCATGTGAACGCTGATGGTGATTTGCCAGGGCTTGCATCGCATCGGGTTCGCGGGCTCTTTCCGATTGCAGGTGGTGGAACCGCCTTGCGTCAGCGTATTGAAGAGATTCGAAGCGAGGTATCCATCGCGATTGCTGAAGGTGCCCGCATAGTTGTTCTCTCTGATCGTGATGGGGACGCAGACCATGCACCGATTCCTTCGTTGCTTCTTACTTCTGCCGTCCATCATCACCTCATTCGAGAGAAGACTCGCACGAAAGTGGGCCTAGTTGTAGAAGCAGGCGATGTTCGAGAGGTGCATCATGTTGCGCTCCTCATCGGATTTGGCGCAGCTGCGGTTAATCCTTATCTAGCGATGGAGAGCGCTGAAGACTTAGTGCATCAAGGCAAACTCCCAGGGATCACTCCTGAAAAAGCTGTGCGCAACTTAATCAAAGCGCTTGGTAAAGGAGTCCTCAAGGTAATGTCCAAGATGGGCATTAGCACGGTGGCCTCCTATACAGGTGCGCAAGTTTTTGAGGCGATCGGACTCGATGAAGAGCTCGTTTCTGAATATTTTGCTGGCACCGTTTCGCGCTTAGGCGGAGTTAACCTTGATGTCATCGCCGACGAGGCGATTGCTCGACATCACATCGCTTATCCCACCGATGGTGGAGTTCCGAACACTGTTCGCCTTCCAGTGGGCGGTGAATATCAATGGCGCCGAGATGGCGAGCCACACCTCTTCGACCCGGACACGGTCTTCTTACTTCAGCACGCGACTCGCAATCGGCGCTATGAGATCTTCAAGCGTTATACAGATCGTGTGGACGAGCAATCCGAACGCCTCATGACACTTCGCGGACTATTCGCGTTTAAGTCGCGTACGGCGGTATCGATTGATGAAGTCGAAAGTGTCTCCGAGATCGTAAAGCGCTTCTCTACCGGGGCGATGTCTTATGGATCCATTTCCCAAGAGGCACACGAGACCTTAGCGATTGCTATGAATCGAATTGGCGGGAAATCAAACACAGGTGAAGGCGGCGAAGATCCCGAGCGTTTTCTTCCGTTGGCAAATGGTGATTCAAAGCGCTCTGCCATTAAGCAAGTGGCTTCAGGGCGTTTTGGTGTTACCAGTGAGTACCTGGTCAATGCTGATGATCTGCAGATAAAGATGTCGCAAGGGGCAAAGCCCGGTGAAGGTGGGCAATTACCGGGGAATAAGGTTTATCCGTCGATAGCAAAGACTCGGCACTCAACTCCGGGTGTCGGACTCATCTCTCCGCCGCCTCATCACGATATTTATTCAATCGAAGATTTAGCTCAACTCATTCACGATTTGAAGAATTCAAATCCCGACGCCCGTATTCACGTGAAATTGGTAGCCGAGGTGGGCGTAGGCACGGTAGCGGCCGGCGTGAGTAAGGCACACGCTGATGTGGTGCTTATTTCCGGGCACGATGGCGGAACTGGAGCTTCGCCGCTTACTTCTCTTAAGCACGCGGGTGCGCCTTGGGAATTAGGTTTGGCGGAAGCTCAGCAGACGCTCTTGCTCAATAATCTTCGTGATCGCATCGTGGTACAGGCTGATGGTCAGATGAAGACAGGCCGCGATGTCGTAATTGCCGCACTCCTTGGCGCAGAGGAATTTGGTTTTGCTACTGCTCCGCTGGTGGTATCAGGTTGCATCATGATGCGAGTCTGTCATTTGGATACATGTCCTGTCGGAGTCGCTACGCAAAACCCCGAACTGCGAGCCAAGTTCTCAGGTAAGCCAGAGTTTGTTGAAACCTTCTTTGAGTACATCGCGGAAGAGGTGCGCGAGCTCTTGGCAACTTTAGGATTTCGAACCCTAGCTGAGGCGGTTGGGCAGGTAGAGGTTTTGGAAACCACTAAGGCAATTGATCATTGGAAGGCAAGCGGACTTGATCTCACGCCATTACTGCACTTGCCGACGATGCCCGCAGGATCTGCCAGACTCAACACGCAGAAGCAAGATCACGGTCTAGACAAGGCTCTCGATAGAGAAATCATTCACCTTGCAGAAGTAGCCCTGCGAGATGGCACACCTGTCGAGATTTCCTTGCCTGTGCGCAATGTCAATCGCACGGTAGGAACGATGTTAGGAAGTTCGGTCACAAAACGATTTGGTGGACGCGGTCTACCGCCCGACACCATTTCACTGACTTTGCATGGTTCAGCAGGCCAATCACTCGGCGCTTTTCTTCCACAAGGTGTCACTATTCGCCTCTTCGGTGATAGCAACGATTATGTAGGCAAGGGTCTTTCAGGAGGAAAGATTGTGGTTCGTCCTGATGAGAATTCAGCCTTTGATTCCAGTCAGAACATCATTGCTGGCAATGTGATTGGGTACGGAGCAACGAGCGGAGAGATATACCTGCGAGGGAAGGTGGGAGAGCGCTTCTGTGTTCGAAACTCCGGAGCCAGCGCGGTAGTTGAAGGCGTCAGTGATCACGCATGCGAGTACATGACCGTCGGCACAGTTGTGGTCCTCGGAAGTACCGGTAGAAACTTTGCCGCTGGCATGTCAGGGGGACGAGCATTCATTCTTGACCTAGACGAAGCCAAGGTGAATATAGAGATGGTTGACCTACTTCCCGTTCCGACGGATCAAGTCGAAGTTCTTAAGGGCCTGATTTCCAAACATTTTTCGGAGACAGATTCACCACTTGCTCAAGGTTTACTTGATCACTTCGAGATAGGCAGGTTCACTATGGTGATGCCTAGGGATTACGCGCGAGTGCTGGCCGCCATGGCTCGTGCAGAGGCTGAAGGACGTTCTGTTGAAGAGGCAGTAATGGAGGCATCTCGTGTCTGACCCAAGAGGCTTTATGACAACTGACCGCGAAACGCCAAAGCGTCGGCCGGTAGATATCCGAATCAGAGATTGGCGTGAAGTGTATGAAGTCCAACCTCTAGAGGCGTTGCAGCACCAAGCTGGTCGTTGCATGGATTGTGGAATTCCTTTCTGTCATCAGGGTTGTCCACTTGGAAATTTGATTCCTGAGTGGAACGATTTAATGTGGCGTGGCGATAAAGCCGAAGCTATTGATCGACTACACGCTACAAATAACTTTCCCGAGTTCACTGGACGGCTTTGTCCTGCACCCTGTGAAACTGCATGTGTCCTCGCCATCTCGGGTGAATCCGTCACCATAAAGCAAATTGAACTACGGACCATAGAAGATGCCTGGGGGAGTGGCGCAGTTGTTCCCCTTCCGCCAGATCGACTCACAGGTAAAACCGTTGCCGTCATTGGGTCTGGGCCTGCTGGTCTCGCTGTTGCGCAGCAACTTACGCGTGCTGGTCACACGGTCGCGGTCTTTGAACGGGCTGACAAGGTGGGCGGATTATTGCGTTATGGAATTCCCGAATTCAAAATGGAGAAGAACATTTTGGATCGTCGATTAGCGCAAATGACAGCCGAAGGAACCCGCTTTCGTACCAGCGTTGAAGCCGGAGTCGATATCACCGGACAACAACTCCGGTCTCGTTATGACGCAGTAGTGCTCGCGGTGGGCGCCACTTCGGCGCGCGATCTCACGATTCCGGGTCGTGAGTACCGCGGAATTTATCAAGCGATGGAGTATCTGCCGTGGGGAAATCGACAAGGACTCGGAGAACTTGAAGGCGAACCGGCCATCAATGTAGCTGGTAAGAATGTGGTGATCATTGGTGGGGGCGATACTGGCGCTGATTGTTTGGGAACAGCATTGCGCCAAGGCGCCGCTTCCATCACGCAACTGGAAATCCTGCCGCGCCCCAGCGAGGAGCGTCCCAGCGCGCAGCCTTGGCCGACATATCCGATGATCTTTCGAACTTCGAGTGCTCATGAAGAAGGTGGTGAACGCATCTTTGCAGTGAATACTTCCGAGTTCATTGGAGATCAGGGAGTGCTAACTGGATTGAAGATTTCTGAAGTTGAACTTTCTGGTGGCAAATTTGAGACCCTTCCCGGAACTGATCGGGTCTTGCCTGCGGATTTTGTACTGCTTGCGATGGGTTTTGTGGGTCCAGAGAAGTCAGAGCTCATTCCACAATTGGAAGTTGAGTTGGATGAACGTGGAAACATCAGTCGAGCCGAAGATTATTCAACCAATGTTCCCGGAGTGTTTGTGTGTGGTGACGCCGGGCGAGGTCAATCTCTGATTGTGTGGGCCATAGCTGAAGGAAGGGCAGCAGCGGCAGGAGTAGATCATTTCCTCACTGGTCGCACACTCTTGCCGGTGCCGATTCTTCCCAGCGCTCGTCCGCTCACTATCTAAGGAGCGCCATCACTTACGAACCGAAGGTTCTTGAACCACTGTGAGAGGATGTGTTGCATGAGTACCCCACATGTCCGAGTCAGACGCGCCAAGATCGTGTGCACTATCGGCCCGGCGAGTGAAAGCGCCGAACAAGTAGATCGCCTAGTTGCTGCTGGCATGGATGTGGCCCGTCTTAATCTCTCTCACGGCGATCATGCCGAACACCAACGCCGACTCACCGAAGTGCGGCGCGCTGCAGCAGCCGCCGGACGAGCGGTTGCCATTCTTGCTGATTTGCAAGGTCCAAAGATTCGTCTTGGCCGCTTCGAGAACGGTCCACACGCGCTGGCTAAAGGCGATGTATTTACTATTACGACAGATGATGTCGAAGGCACCAAAGAGAGGTGCTCGACTACATATAAAGGCCTGGCTGGAGACGTTCGAGTGGGCGATCCTATTTTGATCGACGACGGCAAAGTCTCTCTTGAGGTCACCGAGGTAGAGGGCGCGAATGTTGTCACGCGTGTTATATACGCCGGTGAGGTGAGTAATAACAAAGGAATTAATCTGCCCGGAGTGGCAGTGTCGGTACCTGCATTGTCGGAGAAAGATAAAGCAGACTTGCGTTGGGCATTAGGAGCGGGGGCAGATTGGATCGCGCTCTCGTTTGTGCGCACGGCTGAAGACATCAAAGATGTACATCGTATTATGGATGAGGTGGGGCGCCGCATTCCAGTTATTGCGAAGATTGAGAAACCACAAGCTGTCGAGAATCTGGAAGAAATCGTCTTGGCTTTTGATGCGATTATGGTGGCGCGTGGGGATCTTGGCGTAGAACTTCCCATTGAGGATGTACCCCTCGTGCAAAAGCGGTGCATCACGATCGCGCGTGAGAATGCAAAGCCAGTCATCGTGGCTACACAAATGCTCGATTCAATGATTATTTCTGCCCGACCCACGCGTGCTGAGGCGACGGATTGTGCGAATGCGGTACTCGACGGCGCTGATGCGCTGATGCTCTCTGGCGAAACTGCTGTAGGGGCATTCGCTGTTGAAGCGGTGGAAACGATGAGTCGCATTATCGCGAAAACCGAATTAGTGGCACTTGCATCAGTAAAACCGCTTCAGCACAATCCACGTAGTAAAGGTGGCGCCATTACGAAGGCCGCAGTCGAAGTCGGTGCTGTGACTAACTCGAAGTTTCTGGTGGCGTTTACGCAATCAGGGGATTCCGCTCGTCGAATGTCGCGCCTGCGCTCTGCTATTCCGCTACTCGCGTTGACTCCCGAGGTGGGTACCTTCAATCGTTTAGCGCTCTCGTGGGGCGTCGAACCGCTTCTTGTGCCTTCGGTTGAGCACACCGATCAAATGGTGAAACAGATTGATTCAGTGTTGCTTGAGTCCAAACGCGCAGTCGTGGGCGATTTAATTGTGATCGTGGCTGGCTCCCCGCCGGGCATTCCTGGATCGACCAACGCCATGCGCGTCCATTGCGTGGGCGATGCGGTCAGCGGTGTCGCCCCTGCCTATAGGTAGGCGTAGGTGCGTAGTGCGTAAATCTGAAGTGCCCCGAGTCGGATTCGAACCGACACTGTGCGGTGTTTGAGACCGCCCTCTCTACCGTTGGAGTACCGAGGCTGGTGATGTTGGGTTCTCACCCAACTTCGAAGGCTACTTTACTGTCCCGTGGCTCCCGCTAAATCCCACTCCGCCCGCGTAGGCTGGCACCGTGCAATTGAATCCTGAGCGTGCATCTCGCCATCGCGTTGTGGTGGCCGAAGATGAAGCGTTGATTCGGCTAGATCTCGTGGAAATGCTGACCGAGGCCGGATACGACGTAGTCGGCCAGGCGGCAGATGGCGAGGCCGCTCTTGCACTTGCCTTTGAATTGCGACCCGACCTGGTCATCTTGGACGTGAAAATGCCTGTGATGGATGGCATTACGGCAGCCGAGCAGATCGTGGCTGCGCGCATTGCGCCAGTTCTCATGTTGACTGCATTTAGTCAGAGTGAATTAGTGGAACGTGCGCGAGATGCCGGCGCGATGGCATACCTGGTGAAGCCTTTTTCGTTGCCCGATTTAGTTCCGGCGATCGAGATCGCCGTGACCAGACATCAAGAGATCATCGCGCTGGAAGGCGAGGTGGCCGATCTCGGGGAGCGATTGGCCGCTCGGAAAGATATCGATCGTGCTAAGGCGATCCTCATGGAACATCAGCAGCTCTCCGAGTCAGAGTCATTTAAGACGATCCAACGGCGGGCGATGGACCAGCGCTCGACCATGGGAGAGGTTGCAAAGAGCCTGATCGAGGAGTACGGAAGTTGACGAGCTGGCTTGGCCACTCTCCCGGGAATTGTCCGACTTTAAAGTGATAAATAGGTTATATGTCCGATATGGCCTATATAAAGTAAAGGTCGACACCATCGTAGAAGTTCAAAGGTGGTCTTTTTGACTTCCTTTGGCATACTTTCCCTACCAATGATGTGAACGTGTGGTGCAAAGTCACCTCACGGCCCCTGGTTAGGAATCACATCGCCACTTCCGGAAGGGAACATATGACAAAGAAACTCAAGGCGCTTGCTGCAGTTGGTGCAGTTGCTGTTGCCATGAGCGTTGTGATGACGACTCAAGCACAGGGCGCAACCACTCTCGTGGTCGCTACCGATCTACCTCTGCAGGGTGGCTCGAAGGACCAGAGTGATACCACTAACGAAGCAGTTGCTCTTCTTCTCAAGCAAGCTGGCGGCAAAGCCGGCAAGTACAACATCAAACTCAAGTATTACGACAATTCCACCGCGGCCAAGGGCTCATGGGATGACGCACAATGTGCAAAGAACGCACAAGCACACGTTGCTGCTCGCAGCGAAGTTGCTGTCATGGGTACCTACAACTCAGGTTGCGCAAAGATCATCGTTCCAGTGTTGAACCAAGATCCAAAGGGTCCAATGCTCATGATTTCTAACGCCAACACCAACCCAGGCCTCACTAAGCCATGGAACCCAGGCGAGCCAGAGAAGTACTACCCAACTGGCAAGCGCAACTACTTCCGAGTTGTCACCACTGATGACAACCAAGGATCAGCTGCTGCTAACTTTGCGATGAGCGTCGGTGTCAAGAAGGTTTACGTTCTCAACGATCGTCAAACCTATGGTCAAGGCGTTGCCCAAGCATTCACCACTGAAGCTAAGAAGATCGGTCTTACCGTTCTCTCTGATGGCACCGCTGGCGAAGGCTGGGATGACAAGCAACCTAACTACGAAGCCCTCTTCACCAAGATCAAGGCTCTTTCGCCTGACATGATCTACATCGGTGGAATCTTCGACCTCAACGGCGGACAACTTGTGAAAGACAAGGTCAAAATCCTTGGCGACAACAAGGCCGTTAAGTTGATGGCACCAGATGGCTTCACCGGTTACCCAGACTTCCTTGCTCTCAAGGAAGCCGATGGCGCTTACCTCTCCTTCACTGGTCTTGCAATCGACTTCTTCCCTAAGGCTGGAGCTGCAGCTAAGTTCCTTGCTGATTACAAGAAGGAGTACAAGCACGAGCCAACAGGTGCGTTCTCCGTTTACGGTGCCGCAGCTATGCAGTCAATCATGGATGCGATTTCTCGCTCAAATGGTACTCGCGTAGATGTCTACAAGAAGGCAAGCTCTGTCAAGATCTCGGCTGCTAAGTCGGTTGTTGGTAAGGCAATCTCCTTCGACAAGAATGGTGACACCATGAATAAGGACATCACCATTGAAATCGTTCAAGGTGGCGCCGAAGTTGGCCTCAAGGTCATCACGGTTAAGTAGTCAAGTAAAAAGTAGTAAGTATTAGTAATAGGGTGCGGGTGGTCTCAGAGATATTCTGGGACCACCCGCATTACACTAAGTACGCTCCCTTTCGAGAAGATTTTCGTCAGGGGAAAGTAACAATGGAAGAGGCAAAGTGACTCAAGCAGCTGTTGAGAAAGTCGCGGTGCGACAGTACAAAGGAACTCCCGGTCAAGTCAGACGGCGCCGTATTGAATTGACGGCCGGAGCAGTTCTTGGCTCGCTTGCCATGGTCTGGATCGTTACCAACATCATCAACTCTCCCACTCAATTTGCTCAGGTTTTCATCCTTGGCTTTCGTAACGGGTTGCTCTATGCCCTTATCGCACTTGGCTACACCCTCGTGTACGGCATTATTGAACTCATCAACTTTGCCCATGGAGATCTCTTCATGTTGGGTGCGCTCTTTGCGTCTTATTTCATCACTGTGTGGTTTGGACAAGAGAAGTCAAATCTCGCAGGTTGGCTCACCTTCCTAGCGGCTTTGATCGCCGCGATGGCTTTTTGTGGTGGCCTCAATATTTTGATTGAACGTTTTGCCTATCGCAGGTTGCGTCGAGCGCCAAAGATCGCGCCGCTCATTACTGCAGTGGGAGTGTCATTTATTCTTCAATTCGTTGGTATCAAGTGGAACGGCTCGACGCCACGTAACTGGCCGAAAGTATTGCCCCAATCAGAATTCACCATAGGCGGAGTACATATCGCTTGGAACACCGTCATTCTTCTGCTCGTTGCAGTACCACTCTTGCTCTTGTTGACTTGGGTGGTCACCAAGACTCGTCAAGGCAAAGCTATGCGTGCTACTGCGCAAGATCAAGATGCTGCTCGCCTCATGGGCATCGATGTGAATCGTACGATCTCGTTCACTTTTGCCATAGGTGGCGCATTGGCTGGCGCGGCAGGGCTGCTCTATCAACAGACCACCGGCACTACAAATTACAATCTGGGATTTCAGTTGGGATTGATCGCGTTTACTTCCGCAGTACTTGGTGGAATTGGCAATCTTAACGGGGCTGTTCTTGGCGCTGTGCTCATTGGAATTATTCAAGGTCTCAATGATGGTCTGCCAATCGCCCTTGGACAGAAGTGGTCTCAGACCGTGGTCTTCACTATTTTGATTCTCATTATGGTCTTTAAACCAGCTGGTTTGCTTGGCAAGTCAACGACAGAGAAGGTGTAATGATGGCTACCCGGGCAGCACGGAAAGCAAAGAAGGCCACCAGAAGACCTGCCTCACACCGCACTTGGGCGCTCGGTTATCTCGCGGTCGCCACAGTGATTTTTGTGGTCTACCAATATGCTCTTCCTTGGGAGGGCTTGCCGCTTCCTATTTATGATTTCTTGCAACTCTGGTTGCCGCCAACCTCAATTAATGAAGCGCTTGTCTATGTCATTTGCGCACTTGGCCTCAACGTCGTAGTGGGATACGCAGGACTTCTCGATTTAGGTTATGTCGCTTTCTGGGCTATTGGGGGCTACTGCGCTGGTTGGTTCATGTCCAACTTCTTCGAGCAGTGGAATTTTCACGGACTCTCCTCGGTGGCTTCCACCGAGCCAGGTCTCCACATTAACTTTTGGTTAGTACTAGTAATAGGTGGGGCCGTTTGTGCATTCTTCGGTGTAGTCATCGGTGCTCCAACACTTCGTCTCAAGAGCGATTACCTAGCCCTGGTTACTCTCGGATTTGGTGAAATAATTCCGCAAATTTTCTTTAATGGTGAAGATATCAATGGCTTTAACCTTTCAAACGGTACGAAGGGAATCACTCGGCTGGATCCGATTCCCACTGGTGTGAAAGATCTGGGTCCTTTCGACTTTGGCTCAAAGTTCGTTATCTTTGTTCTCTTGGCTGCACTCATGGTTTTCATTTCTCTTCAACTGCGCCGAGGTCGACTCGGTCGCGCTTGGCTCGCTATTCGCGAAGACGAGCTCGCTGCCAGCATGATGGGTGTGCCCTTGATGCGCACCAAACTCGCTTCATACGCCGTCGGTGCAGTAGCCGGTGGCATCGGGGGTGTGGCTTTCGCTACGCACGTTGACGGTGTTTATGCGGAGCGTTTCAACTTCTCGATCTCCATCTTCTTACTTGCGATGGTGGTGCTTGGCGGAATGGGTAATGTGTGGGGAGTCATCCTGGGAGCCTTTATTCTTTCCTGGATCAACTCCACTGGATTGCCTGCGCTGGGCGATACCTTTAATACGCAATTTGGCACAGATATCGATTTTCCTTCCTTTACGTTCCTCCTCTTCGGGCTAGTTCTTATCCTGATGATTCTCTTTAAACGTGAGGGTCTCATTCCAGAATCGCGTTTACGCATGGTCCTCCACGAGGGTGATGCCGACGAAGAAATGAAGCCGGCACACGAGGAGGAGAAGTAGATGGCTCTCTCAAGTGAGTTGGTATTAGATGCTTCCAATATCAGCGTGCAATTCGGTGGGCTTCTTGCCGTAAATGATGTTTCATTTAACATCCCAAAGAAGTCGGTGGTCTCTCTCATTGGTCCTAATGGTGCAGGTAAGACCACTTTCTTCAACGTCCTCACAGGTCTCTACAAGCCATCCGAAGGAAAGGTGATGTTCGGAGATCGAGAGATCACCGACCTTCCTCCACATAAGATCGCTTCCATCGGCTTGGCTCGCACTTTCCAGAATATTCGACTCTTCGGGTTGATGACTGCTGAAGAGAACTTGTTGGTCGCGATGCACTCTCACCTTAAGTCGGGCATTACCTCCACCATCCTGCGCACTCCTCGTCAACGCAAGGAAGAGAAAGAAGCGCTTGATTCAGCTCGCGAAATTCTTGATTTTGTGGGTATCGGCAAATGGGCTTCAGAGTATGCGCGTAATCTTTCCTACGGAGATCAACGCAGGCTTGAAGTTGCACGTGCGCTTGCACTAAAGCCAGAGATCTTGCTTCTCGATGAGCCCACTGCTGGAATGAACCCGCAAGAGTCCAGTGTCTTCGTTGATTTCGTGCACCGGGTACGCGATGCTCGCGATGTAGCGATCCTGCTGATTGAACACGACATGAGTGTTGTCATGAGTGTCTCGGAGCGCATCACAGTTCTTGATCGTGGTGAGAAGATCGCAGAAGGATCTCCAGAAGAGATCCGAAGCAATCAAAGAGTCATTGAGGCCTACCTCGGTAAGGCCGCGAGCGAAGGGAGAGGGAAGTGAGCACTCTCCTCGAAGTAAATGATCTCAGCGTTGCCTACGGAAAAATTATCGCCGTTAAGGGCATTTCTTTTAACGTTGATAAGGGTGAGATCGTCACGTTGATCGGCTCGAACGGCGCCGGTAAGTCAACTACGTTGCGCACGATTTCGGGTCTGCTCGCCCCAAAGAGTGGCACGATCATATTCAAGGGTGAGCAGATTAGTGGCCTGCAGGGTCACGATGTGGTCAAAAAGGGGATTACGCAATCTCCTGAAGGTCGTCGCATCTTTCCACGTATGACTGTTTCAGAGAACCTCGACCTAGGTGCGTTCCTTCGCAACGACAAGAGTGAGATCGCGGCAGATTTCGATCGCGTCCTAGAACTCTTCCCGCGCCTGCGTGAACGCCTCGCCCAAAAAGCGGGAACGATGAGCGGTGGCGAACAACAAATGCTCGCGGTTGCACGCGCGATGATGGGTCGGCCAGAGCTCTTGCTTCTCGATGAGCCTTCGATGGGTCTTGCACCCGTTCTCGTGGAATTGATCTTCGAAACGATTGTAAAAATTCGCGAACAAGGCACCACCATTCTTTTGGTGGAGCAGAATGCGCTTGCGGCTCTTGATGTGGCTGATCGTGCTTATGTTCTCGAATCTGGCTCCGTCAAGATGTCAGGCAACGCAAGTGAGTTGGCTTCAAACGATGAAGTGACGAAGGCCTACCTCGGCGGCTAGTTCTTTCGCAATTACTTCGTTAATTCGCGGATCATGCAGGTGATGCGCGCCGTGCAGAGTCGCTTACCTTCTTCGTCACTGATGATTACTTCATAACTGACGATGGTTCGCCCCAACGCTATAGCGGTTGCCACTGCGGTCACTAATCCAGCTTTGCCGGCGCGATGGTGAGTGGCGTTGATGTCGAGCCCCACGATGGCTTTACCTGGGCCGGCATGAATCGCCGCACCGTAAGACCCCAGCGATTCAGCTAACGCCACCGACGCCCCGCCATGAAGTAAGCCAAAAGGTTGCGTGTTTCCCTCGACGGGCATTGTCGCCACGATACGAGAGGCCGAAGCTTCAAGGAGTTTCATCCCGAGCTTCTTTCCCACTAAGTCTCCGGCGATAGCTTCCGCCAAAGTGAGACTCCCTGAGTTATCGTCTGAATTATTCATGGCTTCAGCCTAGGATCAATCAGGTGACCCGGCAAAAACTCCTCCTCCTCGATGGCCACTCCTTGGCGTATCGCGCCTTTTACGGGTTGCCACCTGAGAATTTCACTACCTCATCAGGGCAAGTGACGAATGCGGTCTACGGCTTCACGACAATGTTCATCAATCTCATGAAGGATGAAAAGCCCACCCATGTGGCGGTTGCCTTTGACGTATCGAGGGTTACCTTTCGCACGGAAGTCTTTCCGGAGTACAAGGCCACGCGCGCGGCGACTCCTGCAGAGTTCAAGGGGCAAGTGGAGCTCATTCGGGATGTGTTGACCGCCCTCAATGTGAAGTCTCTTGCTATCCCGGGTTTTGAAGCAGATGACATCATCGCCACCCTTAAAGTTCAAGCTGATGCCCACGAGATGGACATCGTTATCTCGACCGGCGATCGCGACTCTTTTCAACTCATAGACGACCACACCACAGTGCTCTATCCGCGCAAAGGTGTAAGTGACTTAGTGCGGATGACACCAGCAGCGCTTGAGGAGAAGTATGGGCTCACTCCCTTGCAATATCCGGATTATGCCGCGCTGCGAGGAGATCCCAGCGATAACCTCCCTGGCATTCCGGGAGTGGGGGAGAAGACGGCGGCTAAGTGGATTCAAGAGTATGGATCACTCTCAAAACTTTTAGAGTCGCGTGAGCAGGTCCCTGGGAAAGTAGGCATCGCTCTTCGCGATGCATATGAACAAGTCAGACTCAATCGAGATCTGACAGCCCTTCGCCATGATGTGCCGCTTGAGTACAGCATCCAAGATTTGCTTCAGAAGCCAGCGGAGTCGACGCCGGTGCACGAACTTTTTGATCTGCTTGAGTTCAAGGCGCTTCGAGAGCGAGTGAAGCCTCTCCTGATTGTGGGTGAGCAGATCTTAGAAACTTCTCGACCTATTTCATCTAGAACGAGCGTGGAGCTTGTAGGCAGCGCGATTGCCGTCAGGGGAGAGCGCATGGCGCGAATCTCGAATGCGGGCACTGAAGTGGGCACCTTGGCGGAGTTCAAGGGATGGCTCGCCGATGGGTCGGAGAAGAAAATTGCGCACAATGCCAAGTCATTAATGCATGCATTGCATGGGTATGACATCAGCGGCGTGTATCGAGATACCGCCATTTCGGCATACCTCGTCAATCCCGGACAGAGGGTAGAAGACCTCTCAGAACTCTGTGAACGATATTTGGGCTATCCAGTGGAGACAGAAAGCGACGAATTAGCGCTCGACCTCGATGGTACGGATGGTCCACTCATCGCCGAAGCTGAAGCGGTCCTTGCGTTGGCGAAGGTGCTCGAGCCAGAGATTGAGCGAGCGGGATTGGCCGAATTGGATAACACCCTTGAAATGCCTCTCACCGCTCTCCTTTATCGAATGGAGTCAGTGGGCGTTGCGGTATCTCGTCAACTGTTAGCGGAGCTTTCCAGCAACTTTGCGGGAATCGCACAACGGGCATCCGAAGAAGGGGCCTCGATGGTGGGTCACGAAGTTAATCTTGCCTCTCCTAAACAATTACAAGTTGTGCTCTTTGACGAACTCAACCTTCCCAAAACGAAGAAGAATAAAACTGGGTTCACCACAGACTCCGATGCGATTGATTGGTTACGCACTCAGAGTCAGCATCCTTTCTTGGAGATCATCCGGACCCATCGTGATTTTTCAAAACTCAAATCGATTGTTGAAGGGCTAGAGCGCGCGATTGCTGATGACGGTCGCATTCACACCACTCTTGCGCAAACTGTCACAGCCACCGGCCGGCTCTCCTCGGTTGATCCAAATCTGCAGAATATTCCGGTAAGAACTGAAGAGGGCAGGAGGATCCGAGCAGCATTTATTGCCGGTGAAGGCTTCGAGTCCCTACTCACTGCGGACTACAGTCAGATCGAAATGCGCATCATGGCCCACCTCTCAAAAGACGCCGGTCTCATAGCAGCTTTTGCATCAGGAGAAGATTTGCACACCACTGTGGCATGCCAAGTCTTTAGCGTGGATGCATCTGCGGTGACTCCTGAAATGCGTCGCCAGATTAAGGCGATGTCCTATGGCTTGGCGTATGGCCTATCCGCATACGGCTTAGCTGGTCAACTAGGAATTTCCGACGGTGATGCGCGAAATTTAATGGAGAACTATTTTGAACGTTTTGGTGGCGTGCGAGATTACTTGCGCGAAGTTGTGGTGGAGGCCCGAAAGAAGGGATATACCGAAACGCTTCTAGGACGGAAACGTTTCCTTCCAGATTTAGCCAGCGATAATCGCCAACGCCGCGAGATGGCCGAACGTATGGCGCTCAATGCACCCATTCAAGGAACAGCGGCAGACATTGTGAAACTTGCAATGCTGGCCGTTGACCGAGAATTATCGGCAGCTAAGTTGCGGTCGCGTCTCTTGCTTCAGGTGCATGATGAGCTGATTATTGAAGTGGCCCCCGGGGAAGTGGATCGCGTTCGAGAGATTGTGACTCGCGAAATGGAGGGCGCTTATCTGCTCGATGTCACGTTAGATGTGAACGTGGGTGTTGGTAAGAACTGGGATGAAGGCGCCCACTAGCCGTTAGTTCGGGCGTCTTCGCTCTCGACTAATGCGTCGCCTACTTCTTCCTCGGTAGGAATTCTGTCTGCGGCGCCGAGTATGCGACGACCGAAGAGAATCAACATGAAGCCACAGAGGACAGCAAGTGGCGTGATGGCTAAGGCGTACCTTGCCCCCCACGTTTCGGCGATATGACCGGCAACGGCCGCGCCGGCGGATGCAAACGCGCCTTCAAAGGCCCAGATCCAGGCAAGTGCAGCGACGGCGCTTCCCATGGGTCTTACTGCATCAAGAACTTCCCAATAGAAGACAGGGAGCGGACCGCCGGCAAGGCCGACGAGAAAGGCGACGACGAAGAGCGCTGGCGAGGGGCGGAAAATAAAGAGCAAGGGGAGGACAGACAGCACCCAGATTCCATAGCTCACGATCATTGCTCGAAGAGATGAGACTTTCTTGGAAATAACGCCGGCAAAACTCACGCCGAGGACGGTGCCTACTCCCATGCAGGCGAAGATGGGTCCAGCGAGGTGTGCTTTATCGGCCAAAGTGGCACTAGCTGGCAGCCCCACATCAAAGGCGCCCCAGCCAAAACCGATGAAAGCTCCTTCGAGCATGAGGAGTTGAATCCCTGGGGATTTCCAGAGTGAGACTGCACCCGGCACTTTCTCTTCTGGAATCCAACGACGCGAAACTGGAGAAGTGGCAAGAGCCATGCCGCCGATAAAAATGAGTAGCGCACAGGTGCGAAGCGCCCAGCTCCCGCTAAGTCCCAACGAAATGGTGCTCGACAAAATCGGTCCGAAGATAGTCATGCTATGGAGTGCCATTACGTCAAGTGCATAGGAGGAGCGCAACAGATCTGGAGTGACAGCGATTTTCCAGAGTGGCCTAGAAGACATATTGATCGGTGGCGCAGTAATACCGAGTACGGCGGCTGCCGCGAGAAGAAGGGAAGAGTTAGCGGAGAAACTCACTACTAATAGCATCGCGGTATAGGAGGGGACGAGGATATAAAGCAACCAGGTCTGCCCGTAGCGATCCATCAACGAGCCGCGGACCCCCGCACTCACAGCGCCGCAGATTCCGTTGACACCAATGGTGAGTCCGGCTCTGGTGAGCGAATCAGAGGTTTGTAACACGTGGAAGAAGAGTGATAGCCCCACCATCGAGTATGCAAGGCGCGCTGGCATGGTGCTGAGGAGTAGGCGCCGTGCTTCTCTTGTTCGAAGAATTCTGAGATATTGGCGCACTACGGCACCTTAGCAACGAAAATTGCGGTACCTGGTATCAACTTTCCACGGCTCGGGCTCCATGCGCCCCATGTTTCACTATTCCATGCGGGCCACTCAGGCTCCACGATCTCTGCGACAGACATCCCCGCGGTCACGATCGCGCCCACCCAATCGCCGATGGTGCGATGGTGTTCTGTGTAGGTCACCTGGTTCTGGTCGTCGCGTTCAATGTAGGTGCTTCGGTCGAAGTAACTTCGAGAGATGGTCAGATCCGCAGGGTCGTCTCGCATAGCCCAGCGAATTGGATGTGTGACCGAGAAGATCACCAGATCTCGAGTGACTCGTGCCCACTCCCGAAGCACAGCTGGGGCGTCGGGCAGGAAGGGGAGCGCGCCGTAAGAGGAGAAGGTGATGTCAAAGCTACGGTCTGCGAAAGGAAGCTGATAGCCGTCTGCTTGGACGCGGATGAGAGCCGGATCGCCGGCTTTGAGCATCTCCAGGGAGAGATCTGAGCTAATGCAATGGGCGCCTTGGGAGCGGAGCCATTGGCTGCACTGTCCAGCGCCACTGCCGACCTCGAGAATGGTTCGCCCGGCCACTTCCCCCATGAGCCTGAGATCGCCTTCGGTCACCCCTTCTGGACCCCATTGCAGGCTGCCAGCAAGAGTCTTCCCATGGTCAGCTAGATAGCTCTGGGCATTTTCATCCCACCATCTCCGGTGGGCGGCAGCTGCGCTCGCAGGGCTCACCGATCCACGCTCAATCACGCTCGCTCCTCCCGCGCCGTCAAATTGACCCTTATCACGACACCACCGTATCGTCTGGGGTTCATCTGCCTATGCTCCCTCAGACCGAGGAGGGGGTGTCCTGAGTGAAATCAGGAGCCGGAGATGAGCGAACTACTACTTTCTATCCCTACGGAGAATTGTGTCTACTAGCCCAGTTGTAGCAGTAAATGACATTGGCACTGCAGAAGATTTCCTCGCCGCCATTGACGGCACTATTAAATATTTTAACGACGGAGACATCGTTTCCGGAATCGTGGTCAAGGTTGATCGCGACGAAGTCCTTCTCGATATTGGTTACAAAACCGAAGGTGTTATCCCATCTCGTGAGCTCTCCATCAAACACGATGTTGATCCAAGTGAGGTCGTCAAGACCGGCGACGTTGTCGAAGCACTTGTGCTCCAGAAGGAAGATAAAGAAGGTCGACTCATTCTTTCCAAGAAGCGTGCGCAGTACGAGCGCGCATGGGGAACTATCGAAGGCAAGAAAGAACGCGACGAAGTTGTTACTGGAACAGTCATTGAAGTTGTCAAGGGTGGTCTCATCGTTGATATCGGGCTACGTGGCTTCCTTCCTGCCTCGCTTGTTGAAATGCGCCGCGTGCGCGATCTCCTTCCTTATATCGGTAAGGAACTCGATGCGAAGATCATCGAGCTGGATAAGAACCGCAACAATGTGGTGCTCTCTCGTCGGGCTTGGCTCGAGCAAACACAATCACAAACTCGCACAACCTTCCTTAATCAACTCCAAAAGGGTCAAGTTCGCAGTGGTGTGGTTTCCTCTATCGTCAACTTCGGCGCATTCGTTGATCTTGGTGGCGTAGATGGTCTGGTCCACGTTTCTGAACTTTCATGGAAGCACATTGACCACCCAAGCGAAGTTGTTGAAGTTGGTACTGAAGTAACCGTTGAGGTTCTCGATGTTGACTTCGAGCGCGAGCGTGTGTCGCTCTCGTTGAAGGCGACCCAAGAAGATCCTTGGCAACACTTCGCCCGCACGCACACCATCAATCAGGTGGTTCCGGGTAACGTCACCAAGCTCGTACCGTTTGGTGCTTTCGTTCGTGTTCATGAAGGCATTGAAGGACTCGTTCACATCTCTGAGTTGGCCGAGCGTCACGTAGAGATTCCTGAGCAAGTTGTTCAGGTCGGCGATGAACTCTTCGTTAAGGTCATTGATATCGATCTCGAGCGTCGTCGTATTTCGCTCTCTCTGAAGCAAGCGAATGAGAACGGCGACACCGTTGTTGAGGCGTTTGACCCCACTCAGTATGGAATGCCAGCTCATTACGATGAGAGTGGCAATTACATCTACCCAGAAGGTTTCGACTCTGACACCAATGAGTGGAAGCCAGGCTTTGAAACCGCTCGCGAAGAGTGGGAGAGCCAATATGCCGAGGCCCAGAAGCGCTTTGAAGCTCACCGCAAGCAAGCCGCTGAGGCTCGTGCGGCTGAAGCCGAAGGCGCTGGAGCTGCACCTGCTGAGGCGACACCCATTGTTGCTGAAGAGGCTGTTGCCGAATAAGCCTACGGGTAACTTATGGGAAGGGGCGGTCGCTGACCGCCCCTTTTCCCGTCTAGGCTCATTCCATGCTTCTTATTGGACTTAGCGGCGGCATTGGTGCCGGGAAGTCGCTGGCGTGCGAGGCCTTCGCCCGGGCGGGAGCTGAGATCATTGACTCTGATGTGATTGCCCGTGACGTCGTTGCGGTGGGGACTCCAGGTCTCACCGAGATCCAATTACGCTTTGGTCACGAAGTATTGAATGCCGATGGTTCCCTCAATCGGGCCGCGCTAGCCAACATTGTCTTTACTGATGAAAACGCCAGAGCAGATCTTGAACGTATCACGCACCCTCGCATCGTCCGGATCTTTCAAGAGCGCGTGCAGCAGGCTACGCCGGGGACGGTCATCGTTCATGATGTTCCCCTTCTGGTGGAGACGGGGGCGCAAGATCGCTATCAACTTGTTGTCATGATCGAAGCGAGCATGGAGAATCGACTCAAACGTTTGGAAAGGCGCGGGTTGTCTCCCGAGTTGGCAAGAACACGCATGCAGAATCAGGCAAGTGATGAAGAGCGACGCAAAGTGGCTGACATTGTGCTCAACAATGATGGATCAGATTCGGCGATTGCATTAATTGCGACCGAGTTGATGGAGCATCGATTTCTACCCTTCGCTGCTCACCTCGCCGCAGAAACTGCGGCTCAACCCGGCCACCATTGCCCCAATGAACTATCCGAGGAAGCGGCGTTCGAGCGGGTTCTGGAACGGGTAAATGCGATCTCGCCAGCTACTCACTTCACAGAAAACATTATTGAGATCAATAATGAAGACGACGCCTTTTTAAGGATGGGATTTGTGCACGCGTTAGGCGGATACACCAGTTGCGATCCTGGTCGAGTAGTACGACTTCGGACGTTGCAGTGAGGCCGATTTCGGATTTGCAGCGACGGGTTGATCCCTTCGAGGTCATTAGCGATTTTGTTCCTGCGGGCGATCAACCGGAGGCGATTGAGGACCTGGTTCGTCGCATCGAGCGAGGCGAGCAGAACGTTGTATTGCTAGGTGCCACGGGTACGGGAAAGTCGGCCACAACGGCCTGGCTTATCGAACGTTTACAAAGACCTACATTGGTGATGGCGCCAAATAAGACCCTTGCGGCTCAGCTAGCCAACGAATTTCGTGAATTGCTTCCAAAGAATGCGGTCGAGTACTTCGTTTCCTACTACGACTATTACCAACCCGAAGCATACGTTCCGCAAACTGATACTTTCATCGAGAAGGACTCATCCGTAAATGCCGAGGTGGAGAGACTTCGCCACTCGGCCACTAATTCTCTCTTGACCCGCCGCGACGTAATTGTAGTGGCGTCCGTCTCGTGTATCTATGGTCTAGGAACACCACAAGAATATGTCGACCGAATGGTGCGTTTACGGGTAGGAGAAGAGATAGAACGGAATGCACTCTTACGGAAATTTGTAGATATTCAGTACGCCAGAAATGACATTGCTTTTGCCCGTGGAACTTTCCGGGTGCGCGGTGACACGGTAGAAATCATTCCAGTCTATGAAGAGTATGCCGTTCGCATTGAAATGTTTGGCGACCAGATCGAGCGACTGCTGACGTTGCACCCACTCACTGGAGAGGTGATCAGGGATGAGCAAGAAATCTATGTCTTCCCTGCCTCTCATTATGTGGCGGGTCCAGAACGGATGGAAAAAGCTATTGCCGGAATCGAAATTGAACTCGGCGAACAGTTGGAGAACTTCGAACGCCAAGGCAAGCTTCTTGAAGCTCAACGCTTGCGAATGCGAACAACATACGACATCGAGATGATGCGTCAGGTGGGTTTCTGTTCTGGAATTGAAAACTACTCGCGTCATATAGATGGTCGCGAAGCGGGTTCAGCGCCCAACTGCCTCATTGACTATTTCCCCGAAGACTTCTTGTTGGTCATTGATGAATCTCACGTCACGGTACCTCAGATCGGTGCCATGTATGAAGGAGATTCATCAAGAAAGCGCACGTTGGTGGAGCATGGATTTAGGTTGCCTAGCGCTCTCGATAATCGCCCGCTTAAGTGGGTTGAGTTCCAAGAGCGCATGGGGCAGGCCGTGTACCTCTCGGCTACCCCCGGTCCTTATGAACTAGGAAAGGCAGTGAACGGAGTCGTCGAGCAAGTTATTCGACCTACCGGACTCATTGACCCGAAGATCATCATCAAACCATCTCGAGGGCAGATCGATGATTTGATGGGAGAGATTAAGGAACGTGCGGCCAAGAGCGAGCGCGTACTGGTGACAACTCTAACTAAGAAAATGGCAGAAGATCTGACTGAATACTTACTTGAAAATAAGATGCGAGTTCGCTATCTGCACTCTGAGGTTGACACGCTCCGTCGAATTGAGTTGCTTCGAGAATTGCGAATGGGTACATACGACGTCCTTGTTGGTATCAACCTCTTGCGAGAGGGTCTCGATCTACCTGAAGTATCGCTCGTGGCAATCTTGGATGCCGACAAAGAAGGATTTTTGCGGTCGGCCACATCACTCATCCAAACTATTGGTCGAGCCGCTCGAAATGTGTCGGGTGAGGTTCACATGTATGCGGATAACATCACCGCTTCGATGACAAAAGCGATTGATGAGACCAACCGCCGTAGAGAGAAGCAGGTTCGCTACAACACCGAAAGAGGTGTGGATCCTCAACCATTGCGTAAGCGGATCGCCGACATCACAGATTCGATTGTTCGGGAGGATCTCGACACTGAGGAACTCCTTGCGGGGGCTAGAGCCGAGGTCGGTAAGCATGCTCGCGACCTCGCAAATCTGCCGAGCAAGGAGCTCTTTGAACTGATAGCCTCCCTGACTGAGCAGATGCACCTAGCGGCGGCCTCACTGGCCTTTGAAGTAGCGGCAAGGCTTCGCGATGAAATTTCGGAGTTGAAGAAGGAATTGCGTGGCATGGAAGGCGCGAGATGAATATCAGTGGGCAAACCTGGGGGATCTCCCTGGGCATTATTGGTTTTCTCTTTTTATTTGATTTCATTAATGCGCGACGCAAGCCTCGTGAGGTAAAGCCCGTTGAGGCGGCGCTTTGGACAATCTTTTATATAGCTTTAGCGCTCGGCTTCGCGATTTTCTTGGCGCAAGAAGTGGGAGCACAGGCAAGCAACGAATTCTTGGCAGGGTGGCTTACGGAGTATTCGCTCTCTATCGATAACCTCTTTATTTTTATCATCATCTTTGGCGCACTCAAATTACCAAAGGAGCGCGAGCAAGCCGCATTGATGGCTGGGATTGCGTTAGCCCTCTTCTTTAGAGCAATCTTTATCGGTGTTGGCGCCTTTGTTATCCATCGGTTTGTGGCGGTGTTTTTTCTTTTTGGAGCGTTTCTTCTTTACACCGCATACCATCTTGGTAGAGGAGGTGGCGGGGATGACGATTGGCATGAGGGGAGAGTGCTTGGATACTTCAAAAGTAAGGGACTTTCAACCTTTGGCCTTTCCATCATTGCTCTTGGTATAACTGATGTGCTTTTCGCGGTGGACTCCATACCTGCGATTTTTGGTCTTACGCGCGAAGCTTTCATTGTTTTCACTGCAAATGCATTTGCTTTGTTGGGACTGCGTCAGCTCTATTTCCTTTTAGGTGCCTTAACGAACAGGCTCGTTTATCTCTCTAAGGGCCTCGCAGTCATTTTAGCTTTCATTGGAGTCAAGTTGATACTTGAAGCCGCACACGGAGTCCATTGGAATAAGTTTGGCTCATTTGAACTACCAGAGATTGGTACCACGGTGAGCCTCGTCGTAATTGTCAGCGTGCTGGCAGTGACTACAGTGGCCAGCGTCCTAAAAACACGTCAATCCGGGGATTAGCGCATGCAGGGTGATCGACTTATCGTAAGAGGTGCTCGCGAGCACAATCTCAAAGACATCTCATTAGATCTCCCCCGAAACTCACTCATTGTGTTTACCGGACTTTCGGGTTCTGGTAAATCAAGCCTAGCTTTCGACACCATCTTTGCGGAGGGGCAGCGACGTTATGTCGAATCACTCAGCTCTTATGCGCGCCAATTTCTCGGACAGATGGATAAGCCGGACGTAGACTTCATTGAAGGACTTTCGCCAGCTGTTTCCATAGATCAAAAGTCTACAAATCGAAACCCGCGTTCTACGGTAGGAACCATTACCGAGGTCTACGACTATCTTCGGCTGCTCTTTGCACGTGCTGGCCGGCCTCATTGCCCACAATGTGGCGACCCTGTCGCGAGGCAGTCGCCGCAGAACATCGTTGATCAGATCCTGGCTCTAGAAGATGGCGAGAAGTTCCAAGTTCTGGCTCCGGTCGTTCGTGGTCGCAAAGGAGAGTTTCTTGATCTCTTCAAGGAACTTGGGCTGAAGGGGTATTCACGGGCAAGAGTCGATGGTGAAGTTTTCGCCCTCGAAGACGTACCAAAACTCAAGAAGCAAGAAAAGCACACCATCGAAGTAGTAGTCGATCGTCTTGCTGTGAAGTCCAACGCCAAACAACGCCTTACCGACTCTATTGAAACTGCGCTGGTTCTTGGCTCGGGACTAGTGGTATTGGAATTTGTAGACATCCAAGGTCCCGAGCGTGAACGCACATTTAGCGAACACCTTGCTTGTCACAGATGCGATCTCTCATTTGAAGAACTTGAGCCACGATCCTTTTCATTCAATTCGCCCTTTGGCGCTTGCCCTGAGTGCACTGGTCTCGGAAACCGGCTAGAAGTAGACCCAGAGTTGGTGATTCCCGACGATGAGTTAAGCATCAACGATGGGGCAATCGCACCTTGGTCTATTGGTACGAGTAGTGAGTATTTTTTGCGCCTGCTAGAAGCGCTCACGGACGAAGTAAAGTTTTCATTAGATACTCCTTGGAAGAAGGTCTCCGCGAAGGCCAAGGAAGCGATTCTCAATGGCTGGGAGTACGAGGTCTCCGTCAAGTTTAAGAATCGGTACGGTCGCACCCGTCAGTACACGACCGGTTTCGAAGGTGTCTTACCATTTTTGGAACGAAAACACGGTGAGACCGAATCTGAGTGGAGTCGAGATCGCTATGAGCAATTCATGCGCGAGGTTCCATGTCCGACCTGCAAGGGTGCCCGGCTAAAGCCTGAGGTACTGGCAGTAACTCTCGGAAAGAAGTCGATAGCCCAAGTCTGTGAGCTCACCATCAGAGAGGCTGATGAATTTCTTTCAGGATTGCATCTGAACAATCGCGAGAAACAAATCGCTGAACGAGTATTGAAAGAGGTACATGCCCGCCTTGGCTTCCTCCTCGATGTGGGCCTTGACTATCTTTCGCTTGATCGTCCAGCGGGAACATTGTCGGGCGGGGAAGCTCAACGTATTCGGCTTGCCACTCAAATTGGCTCGGGTCTTGTCGGTGTGCTTTATGTGTTAGATGAACCGAGTATCGGTCTTCACCAACGCGATAACAGACGTCTAATCGATACATTGACCCGTTTGCGCAACTTGGGGAACACTTTAATTGTCGTTGAGCATGATGAAGACACCATACGTTCAGCTGATTGGATCGTCGATATTGGCCCTGGGGCTGGTGAACACGGCGGGCGCGTGGTCGTCTCTGGGTCGCTTGCAGATCTTGAGGCGAGTGAAGAATCCATTACGGGGGCTTACGTATCGGGACGTCGCCAGATAGAGATGCCAGAGATTCGCCGCCCTATTGATCTCAAGCGGTCCCTCGTGGTGAAGGGTGCGCGAGAGAATAATCTTCGCAATATTGACGTGACTTTTCCGCTCGGTTGTTTTGTGGCTGTGACGGGCGTCAGCGGATCTGGTAAATCCACATTGGTTAACGATATTTTGTACAGCACTTTGGCGAACAAACTCAATGGTGCTCGGATAGTTCCTGGTCGTCACCGAACTGTCACGGGAGTAGACCAACTAGACAAAGTGGTGCACGTCGATCAGTCGCCTATTGGTCGAACTCCACGTTCCAATCCAGCAACGTACACGGGAGTCTTTGACAACATACGGAAGCTTTTCGCGGAAACTACTGAAGCCAAGATTCGTGGTTACCTACAGGGCCGTTTCTCGTTCAACGTCAAGGGTGGTCGATGCGAGTCGTGTAGTGGTGATGGCACCATCACCATTGAGATGAACTTCTTACCCGATGTGTACGTTCCATGCGAGGTATGCCATGGAGCGCGCTACAACCGTGAGACTCTCGAAGTTCACTTCAAGGGAAAAACGATCGCCCAGGTTCTCGATATGCCGATCGAGGAAGCAGCAACATTCTTCGAGGCGGTGCCTTCGATCTCGCGCCATTTGAAGACCCTCAACGATGTGGGTCTCGGATATGTGAGGCTCGGACAGTCCGCGCCCACGCTCTCCGGGGGAGAGGCGCAAAGAGTTAAGTTAGCTACCGAATTACAACGCAGGTCTACTGGCAGAACCATTTATGTGCTTGATGAACCAACCACGGGTTTACATTTCGAAGATACTCGCAAACTTCTAGGTGTCCTTTCGCGACTTGTTGATAGTGGGAACACGGTGATTGTCATCGAGCACAATCTTGACGTGATCAAGTGCGCAGATTGGGTGATAGACATGGGTCCAGAAGGTGGATCGGGTGGTGGCATGGTGATTGCCGAAGGTACGCCCGAGCAAGTGGCCAAAGCGAAGGCGAGTTATACCGGTACGTTCTTGGCACCGCTTCTAGCCGGCAAGCGACCAGCTATGCCAAAGGCGGTAAAGGTCGTACCGAAGAAGAAGAGTTCGAAAGCTCTGGTCTGATGAAGCCCGAAGAACGTCCGCGAACCTCAGAAATTCCGGAAGACCCAGGCGTATATCGCTTTAGAAATGCTGAAGGTCGCGTGATATACGTGGGGAAGGCGAAGAATATTCGCGCCCGACTCACGTCATATTTTCAGGAGAACCTTCACGAGCGCACTACCCGGATGGTCCATGAAGCCACCTCTGTTGATTGGACGATTGTTGCCACAGAGGTTGATGCCTTGCAGCTTGAGTGGACTTGGATTAAATCGGAGAATCCAAAGTACAACGTTCGTTTCAAGGACGATAAGTCTTATCCGTATCTAGCCATCACAACCGGAGAGAGTATTCCTCGTGTGATGGTCGCTCGCGCCCCTAAGAAGAAGGGCGTTCGCTATTTAGGCCCCTTTCCAAATGCCGGAGCGCTCCGCCAGGTCATTGATCAAGTTCTACGCACCTTCCCTGTCCGAACGTGCGCGCCCGGTGTGCTCAGACAAGCAGTAGCGAGTGGGCGCCCTTGTCTTTTGGGCCATATTGAGAAGTGCTCCGCGCCGTGTGTCAACCTTATTTCGGTGGAGGAGCACAAGAAGAAGGTCGGTGAATTCATCTCCTTCTTTTCCAGAGACCCAGCTCCTTACATTCGCAGAGTCCAGAAAGAGATGGAGTCGGCGTCGGCAGCTGAGCAATTTGAGAAGGCAGCAAAGTTGCGAGACGACCTCATCGCACTGGAATCTGCGCTTGAAACAAGCACTGTGGTTCTTCCCGATGATACGGATGCTGATTTTATCTCACTTGTTGAAGGGGAAATTGAGATCGGAGCATCCATCTTCTCGGTTCGAAATGGGCGTATTCGTGGGCAGCGCAGTGTCGTGATGGAACGAGATTTTGATAAGAGTGCGGGTGAGTTGTATCGCCAACTTGTTCAGGACATCTATTCGGATTTGACTCAGGAGATTCCCCGAGAGATTTGCCTGCCCGAGCTACCTGATGGCGTGAGGGATTTGGAAGAGTGGTTCCACCTGTCACGTGGGGAGAGGGCGTCTTTCAAGGTTCCGCAACGTGGTGACAAGGTGGCGCTGTTAGAAATTGTGAACCGCAATGCTGCCGAGGCGTTGCTGCGCCACCAGTTGACGCGAAGTAGCGATATCTCTAAACGTGCTCAAGCACTCTCAGAGTTACAGGATGCTCTTTCGTTGCCGAACGCACCTCTACGAATCGAATGCTACGACATCTCGCACATTCAGGGGACGCATGCAGTGGGGTCGATGGTGGTCTTTGAAGATGGATCCCCGCGAAAGAGTGAATATCGTAGATTCGAAATTCGTGAGGGTGGCGGAGATGATCTCGCCTCGATGTCGGAGGTGCTCACTCGACGCCTCAGGCGGTTGCGAGACGAGGAATCAGTGGACCGGGCGGAAGAGATTGCTGCGGGCCTTCAAGCGCGTAGGTTCTCCTACCGACCTCAACTCATTGTCGTAGACGGAGGTCGGACGCAGGTAGAAGCTGCTCGTAAGGTGTTGCAGAGTGAAGGATTTGCAGATATTTCGCTTATTGGTCTGGCAAAGCGACTCGAAGAAATTTGGCCGTCTGAAGGTGGGCGTCCAGTAATTCTGCCGCGCAAGAGTGAATCCCTATTTCTATTGCAACGGTTGCGAGATGAGTCGCATCGTTTTGCCATTACTTACCACCGAAGCAAGCGTGGTCGGGCAATGATTGAATCCGTACTCGATGAGATTCCAGGGTTGGGTGAGGGGCGTCGAGCGGCTCTATTGCAACATTTCACTTCAATGAAGTCGTTGCGTCTCGCATCTGAAGGGGAGATCTCGCAAGTACCCGGGGTGGGGCCGGCGATAGCGGCGCGCATCGTTGCCTGGTTCGCCGCAGAAGCGGCGCGCGAAGAACCGAGCGCGATCGATATGGGCACAGGGGAGATCCTCACTTAGTCGCGTAGAGTTCTCCTGTGGCCCCTGAGCAGATTCTCGTTATCACCGGCATGTCCGGCGCTGGACGCAGTACGGCTGCACACGTGCTCGAAGATTTAGGTTGGTACGTTGTCGATAATTTGCCACCTGCGCTACTTTCAAGTCTGACTTCACTACCTGAGAAGGATGGCATGCACGGTGCGCCGCGAATTGCTGCGGTTATCGATGTTCGAAGCCGAGCTTTCTTCAAAGAGTTACGGGTGGCTCTCAAAGAATTGCCTGAGCAGGTGCAAGTTCTTTTCTTGGAAGCCAGCGATGACGAGTTGGTCCGTCGATTTGAGTCCACTCGTCGCCCTCATCCGTTGCAAGAAGAGGGACGCATTCTTGACGGTATTGCAAGAGAACGGGAATTGCTTGGCGATTTACGGGCTGCTGCTGATCTAGTCATCGACACAAGTGCGCTCAACGTACATCAACTAAAGGAGCGCATCGAGAGCACCCTGGGTGGATCATCGATACCAGAATTGCGTACTACCGTCCTCTCTTTCGGTTTTAAGTATGGAATTCCATATGACGCAGACTTTGTGATTGACGTTCGTTTCATTTCCAATCCACATTGGATTCCAGAACTGCGAGATCACACGGGCAAAGATGCCGGTGTAAGGGCTTATGTATTGGCGGCCCCAGAGGTCTCCGGTTTCATTGAAGATTACGCAAATTTGTTGTTGCGACTTGCGCCCTCCTACCAACGCGAAGGCAAGCGCTATCTCACGATCGGTGTCGGATGCACGGGCGGCAAGCACCGATCGGTGGCAGTAGTAGAGGAATTGGCGAAGCAGCTCTCCGCACATGGAATGCTGGCCTCTACAACCCATCGTGATCTTGGTCGGGAGTAATGACACGAGTTGTGGCACTCGGTGGCGGGCATGGATTAGCCGCCACGCTCTCCGCGCTACGTCGAATCACACCTAATATCACCGCGATTGTGACAGTGGCAGATGACGGTGGATCGAGTGGTCGACTACGTTCCGAACTCGGAGTGATGCCTCCGGGTGATCTTCGCATGGCTCTCGCAGCGCTCTGCTCTGATGACGAGTGGGGACGAAGTTGGGCTGATGCAGTGCAATATCGCTTCCCGGGCGAAGGAGAAGTGGGTGGACACTCGTTAGGAAACCTGATGCTTTCTGCGTTGTGGGATGTTACTGGCGATGTGGTCACCGGCTTGGATCGGATGGGTGCACTCCTTAAAATCATCGGTCGGGTGCTCCCCATGTCTTCGGAACCACTTACCATTCAAGCCGAAGTACGTCATGAAGGACGGGTGAGCACCGTAGTGGGGCAGGTAGCGGTTGCTACCACTAATGGACGGGTGCTCGCGGTTCAGTTGAACCCGCAAAATCCACCAGCCACGCAGGCAGCTTTGGACGCTATTAGAGATGCCGAGTGGGTCATTCTGGGCCCAGGATCGTGGTACTCCAGTGTTCTGCCTCACCTTTTAGTGCCGGCGCAACTCAGTGCGCTTCGCGCTTCGCCCGCTAACAGAGTCCTTGTCATGAACCTCGATGCGGGGCAGAATTCCGGAACTCCTGAGGGGGAGCCGGGAGAGGCCATTGGACTCACTGCCGGTGAGCATCTCGCACTTTTGAGCGCGCACGCCCCTGATCTACACTTCGACGTTGTCATTGTTGACCCGCAATCCCTGCCGCACTCGAACGAGCTGGCAGCTCGTCTCGCGACCGAAGGTAGTCAACTCATCGTCGCAGATGTAGCCAGTGGGGCCGGTTCGCTTCACCATGACCCAGAGAAGTTGGCTGCGCTCTTCTCCAAGATTTTTTCCTAAAGTTGTACGGAGTAGCTCAATTCCTGGAAAGATCACCTCTATGGCAATGACAGCAGCGGTCAAGGACGAGTTAGCTCGTCTCAAGATCTCCAAAGCGTGTTGCCGCAAGTCCGAAGTTTCGGCCATCTTGCGATTCTCCGGTGGCCTTCATGTGGTCAGCGGCCGGATCGTCGTAGAGGCCGAAGTGGATACGGCAGCCACTGCCCGACGAGTGCGCAAAGATATCTTTGATGTTTTTTCTCAGGAAACAGATTTAACGGTGATTGCTCCCGGTGGATTGCGCAAAGCGAGTCGCTATCTTATTCGCTCTACCAAAGATGGAGAATCGTTAGCACGTCAGACTGGACTCATCGATGGCCGCGGCCGTCCAGTCCGGGGATTACCTCCTCAAGTTGTTTCAGCCTCTCTCTGCGATGCACAGGCCGCTTGGCGTGGTGCTTTTCTCGCTCATGGATCGCTTACGGAACCTGGCCGTTCCTGCGCACTCGAGGTAACGTGCCCTGGCCCTGAAGCAGCGCTGGCACTTGTGGGTGCTGCTCGACGCCTTGGGGTGGTTGCAAAGGCTCGTGAAGTGCGTGGCGTTGACCGAGTTGTTATTCGTGATGGCGATGCAATTGCAATCATGTTGACGCGTCTTGGCGCACACGAGGCTGTGCTTGCATGGGAAGAGCGACGCATGCGCCGAGAAGTGCGAGCAACTGCGAATCGCTTAGCGAATTTCGACGATGCGAATCTTCGTCGCTCTGCACGGGCTGCGGTGGCTGCCTCTGCTCGAGTTGCGCGTGCCTTAGAAATCTTGGGGGCGGAAATTCCGGACCACCTGCAAGAGGCTGGGAAATTGCGGATCGAGCATGGTCAGGCAAGTCTTGAGGAGCTAGGTTCCCTGGCTAACCCACCACTCACGAAAGATGCGGTGGCGGGACGTATCAGACGCCTCTTGGCGATGGCAGATAAGCGTGCCCAAGATCTCGGAATTCCAGATACTGAGGCAGGTTTAACTCCCGACATGTTGGGGTAAAGTTTTAATAGATCGCGCATGAATCAGTCCGCTTCCTATGCGCCCTGACCTAAGGAGATAGCAGTGACTGTCAAAGTGGGAATCAACGGTTTTGGTCGAATCGGACGAAACTTCTTTCGCGCGGCCTTCACTCAAAAAGCGGATATTGAAATTGTCGGCGTCAATGACCTCACTGATATTGCAACTCTTGCCCACCTCCTGAAATACGATTCAATCTTGGGCCGACTTGGCTTACCCGTTTCTTTCACGGAGAACTCCATTACGGTCGACGGTAAGACTTTTGCTGTTACGGCTGAGCGTGATCCAGCCAATCTGCCATGGGCCACACTCGGCGCAGAGGTGGTTATTGAATCGACTGGACATTTCACAAAGGCTGCAGATGCGGGCAAACACATCGCTGCAGGTGCAAAGAAAGTGATTATCTCTGCGCCAGCCAGTGAGGAAGATGTCACCATAGTGATGGGCGTGAATCACGAGACCTATAACCCTGATAAGCACCACATCATTTCCAATGCTTCTTGCACCACTAATTGCCTAGCTCCGATGGCCAAGGTTCTGGTGGAGGAGTTTGGTGTTGTGAAGGGATTGATGACAACTATTCATGCCTATACAAACGACCAAGTAATTCTTGACTTCCCACATAAGGATCTTCGTCGTGCACGCGGAGCGGCTACCAACCTCATTCCCACCACCACTGGCGCCGCCAAAGCGATCTCGCTTGTGATTCCATCTCTTAAAGGAAAGCTCGATGGATACGCCATGCGTGTTCCGGTTCCTACCGGGTCGGCTACTGATCTCACTGTCGAACTTGAGCGCGAGGTAACCAAGGCCGAAGTCAACGCTGCAATGAAGAAGTGGGCCGACGGCCCGCTAAAGGGATTTCTTACTTACACTGAAGATCCCATAGTGTCTAGCGATATTGTGACGGATCCCGCAAGCTGCATCTTCGATGCATCACTGACGATTGTCATTGGCAACACGGTCAAGGTGTTGGGTTGGTATGACAATGAGTGGGGTTATTCAAATCGCCTAGTGGATCTCATTCAACATGTGGGTGCCACTCTCTAAATGTCATCTGCCACACTTCCCACGCTTGCCTCGATTCCCGATCTAGTCGGCAAGCGGGTGCTCCTACGTAGCGACTTGAACGTTCCGATGAAGGACGGGGTCATTACAGATGATGGACGCATTCGCGCCTCGTTACCGACGATCAACCATTTACGTGCCCTTGGAGCAGTTGTTGTAGTCATGGCGCACTTGGGTAGGCCGAAAGGGGAGCGCATCCCCGAAATGTCTCTCGCACCAGTTTCGGTTCGCCTCGCGCAATTGCTGGGAAGTGAAGTGACCTTCATCCCTGAGTACCGGGGAGGGAATGCTCTGTCGACCCTTGCTGAATTAAGGGGTGGAGATGTCGCGCTCTTGGAGAACGTGAGATTTGAAGCCGATGAAACTAGCAAGATCGACGAAGAGCGACGAGCTTTTGCTCGTGACTTGGCTTTACTGGGAGACATCTTTGTCAGTGACGGGTTCGGAGCTGTCCATCGCAAGCATGCTTCTGTTTTTGACGTGGCTCAGTTGTTGCCCCATTACGCAGGCTTTCTCATCTCCGCAGAGATTGACGTACTTAAGAGACTTACAGTTAATCCAGCCCGGCCCTATGGAGTGATACTGGGCGGTTCTAAGGTGAGTGACAAGTTAGGCGTCATTGAGCATTTGCTCGACAAGGTAGATCTCTTGGCTATCGGCGGCGGCATGGTCTTTACTTTCCTCGCCGCTCAGGGCTATGACGTGGGCACCTCCCTCTTGGAAGTCGATCAATTAGAGAAGGTGCGGGCTTTGATAAGTCAGGCGGAGAGTTTGGGCGTCAGGATTGTGTTGCCAACGGATATCGTGGTTGCTCCAGAGTTTGCTCCTGATGCACCCGCGACTTTGGTCGCGGCTCATGAGATACCCAAGGGACAGATGGGATTGGATATTGGACCAGCTTCAGCGGTGGCTTTCGCGGAGGCGATCGCTACCTGCAAGACCGTCTTCTGGAATGGCCCCATGGGAGTCTTTGAATTCGCCGCCTTTGCCGCGGGTACTCAGGCTGTTGGGCAGGCACTGGCTGATCTCGATGGCTTCACGGTCGTGGGTGGCGGAGACTCGGCTGCAGCGGTTCGTCGGCTAGGTTTTAGGGACGAAGAGTTCGGTTATATTTCAACGGGTGGCGGAGCCTCTCTTGAATATCTAGAGGGCAAGGCGCTCCCTGGTATCACGGTATTGGAGCAGTAATGTCGACAGCGCGTAAGCCATTGATGGCGGGCAATTGGAAGATGAATATCAACCACCTCGAGGCTATTGGGCTGGTGCAAAAATTGGCGTTCTCGCTCGACGATAAAGATCATGATGCAGTCGATGTGGTGGTACTGCCACCCTTTACAGATATTCGCTCAATTCAAACTCTGGTCGATGGGGATAAATTACGAATTCGATATGGCGCGCAGGATCTCTCACCTGAGGGCAATGGCGCCTTTACCGGAGACATTTCTGCCGCGATGCTCTCACGCTTAGGTTGTTCCTTCGCGGTGGTAGGGCATAGCGAGCGGCGCGAGTACCACGCTGAGAGTGATGATTTAATCAACCGGAAAGTGAGGGCAGCCCTGGCTGCGCACCTTTCTCCCATCCTTTGCATAGGTGAGAATCTGGAGATTCGAGAGTCAGGTAATCACGTCCCTTATGTGATCGCACAATTAGAAGCTGCGCTCTCAGGCATTGTTGATCCGAAGAATGTAGTTATTGCATACGAACCCATCTGGGCTATTGGCACTGGCAAGGTCGCTACCCCAGAAGATGCTCAGGAAGTCTGCTCCGCTATTCGTAATCGCTTGGCTGAGCTCTATCCGGGAGATGTGGCCGACGCCATGCGCATCCTCTATGGCGGTTCCGTGAAGGCGAGCAACGTTGTGGAGATCATGGAGCAGGCCGATATAGATGGGGCGCTCATCGGTGGGGCGAGCCTTGAGGCCGAGGGATTTGCCAAGATTGCCCGTTTCCCGGTTGTGATGGCCTTTAACGCGGGCATTAAGTAACCGAAAAAAGCTCGGGCAGAATCATCTAGGGCACGCGTTCCTGCCTGGAGAGGTCGATTCTGGGAATAATCCGCCCCCGGCTGGGTTATCCTTAACCCAGTCCACGCGAGGAGTGATTTCTGATGGTTTTGGCGCTTTCGATTCTGCTGGTGATCACCAGCGTCTTGATGGTCATGTTGGTGCTTCTTCACAAAGGTAAAGGCAGCGGCCTCTCTGATCTCTTTGGCGGTGGGGTCTCCTCCTCATATGGTGGTTCGACTGTCGTGGAACGAAACCTTGATCGCATCACCATCGTGGTGGGCGCACTCTGGTTTGCCAGTGTGGTTGCTCTCGGTCTCTGGCTCAAGTAAGTCCCAGATTTAATTCCGTCCTCGATTAATTTCCTGGACTAAATACAAGGAGCGATCATGGCAAGTGGAAGCGCAATCAGAGGAAGCCGAGTCGGCGCAGGTCCCATGGGCGAAGCCGAACGCGGTGAAGCTGCTCCACGTTTTCGTCTCTCCTACTGGTGCGAACGCGGTCATGAAACAAAACCATCTTTTGCAGATGACGGTACGGTCACACCACCAACCGAGTGGGATTGTCCGCGGTGTGGTCTTCCTGCCGGACTAGATAAAGATAATCCACCTGCAGCACCGAAAAATGAGCCATATAAAACCCACTTGGCATATGTGAAAGAGCGTCGGTCAGAAGTTGACGGCGCTGCCATCCTGCAAGAGGCGCTTAAGAAGTTACGCGGGGAAGATTAATCAGCGTCTCAACAAGCTGATCTAAACCACCTTCGTGTAGGTGCAAGTGCAGGAAATTTAAATGACGCGATCTCAGCGCTAATTCATCACCTGCGGCTTGGGCAAGTTGCAATTGGTGAAAAGTAAATTGACTCCCAG
The DNA here is from genome assembly GCA_026393015.1 of Actinomycetota bacterium. GTDB lineage: Bacteria > Actinomycetota > Actinomycetes > Nanopelagicales > Nanopelagicaceae. Next base: position 18,879 of record JAPLBA010000114.1, on the reverse strand, counting down.
GAATAGCTACGTCATGGTCGCGTGCTGTCGTGATTTGCAAGAATGATCCAATAAGTGGCCCACCCTTGTGAAATTGTCCGGTGCTGTGCAGGAAACGAGGTCCCCACCCGAAAGTGGTCGGAGTCCCGCTGGCACGTTCAAGAAGTGTTCGCAAGATTTTAGCCCGTGAATCCTTTTCTCGATCGAGAAAGGCCATCACTCCGATATAGCCATGGCTTTGATCTAGAAATATCTGTATGGCTTGCTCTACAGAACTCGCTTCACCGACAACTTCGATATTTCTGTCGATATGACCGTGGGATGTTACTTCGGGAGATTCAAGAATTGTATTCGCGCGTTCCTTTGCTTCAGCCACATTTGGTTGATCAAAGGCGTTTACTTGCAGGTATGCGCAGAGCAAGGCGGTGGCCCACTCCCAGAGTAAGAAATGTTCACCGAGGCTCGCGGAAATTTCGACGTCTCCAGGTTCGCCGTTAAGTGCAATAGCAAGCACGTTCGCTCGTCTGCTTCCAAGCGCGGGAACGACTATAGGTAGCAGACCTTTACCTTCTTTTCCCGTCGATTCTGCAAGAAGTTGTTCGATCCAATCACCTAGACCGTGCGGAGCGGCAATTTCTACGAAAGGAGATTCTTGTACGTGACTTGCTAGGGCAGCTGCGAGTAGGACGGCTGGCGAACCAGATTGGGGAAAGAGCAGTGCCGCACTTTGAGCATCGTCAAGAAGCTCTGAAACATCAACCCCGGCAAGTGCACTCGGAAGTAAACCTGAGGCTCCGAGCGCGCTGAATCGACCGCCTACATGCGGATCAGAATTGAGTAGGCGATACCCCGCTGATGTGGCATACGCGGAGAGTGGCGAGTCTGGATCGCTGATGATGACGAAGTGATCTGCGGGATTCATTCCTAAATCGCGCAGGCGTTCTTCAAGTGCTGAGCGATGCACAAGTGTTTCGATGGTGGTACCCGATTTCGATGCGAGCACAATAACGCTGTGGCTTAAGTCCATGTCAAGAACTCGCGCTACATGGTGCGGATCTGTCGAGTCGAGAATTTCGATGCTCTTGTGTTCAAAGGCACAGATCACCTCCGGTGCAAGTGAAGATCCACCCATGCCGGAGAGAATCACGTTCTCCAGTTTCTTGCTCCTTGCCCAAGCGGCTAGAAAATCGATGGCTGGTAGGAGATTGCGCGATGATTGAGGCAAGTCGAGCCAACCTAATCGCTCTTCTGCGTCAGCTGATGCGGCTTCACCCCAGAGAGATTTATCTTTCACAGAAAGAAGCAGGGCGAACACATTCATCTCTTCGATGATGTGTGAGGGAATCTCCTTGGTGCGTATTTTTATCATAGTTGGGCAGCGACTACGGAAATGAGATCGTTCCAAGATGCCTCAAACTTTGCAACACCATCTCGTTCAAGTTCGTTCAGGATCGAAGGAAGGTCTACTCCTAGTCGTGAGAGCGCGGCGAGGTGTGCGCGCGCTTCTTCGAAACTTTCTGACATGGTGTTTCCGCGAGGTTCGGCCATCTCACCCACCGCGAGCAAGGTTGCTTCAGGCATAGTGTTGACTGTGTGTGGGGCGATTAATTCAACAACATAACGCGTCTTGTTGTAAGCAGGGTTCTTAACGCCAGTGGAGGCCCAAAGCGGACGCTGAGGATGCGCGCCGTGCGCCGCGAGCCGATCCCAGGCAGGTGAGTTCAAAGAGTTCTCGAATATTTCGTAGGCGATTTTCGCGTTAGCGATGGCAGCTACCCCTCGCAAAGCTAAAGCCTCCGCAGTGCCAATTTTCTCTAAGAGTGGATCGATTGCAGTATCAACTCGGGATATGAAGAACGAGGCAACCGAGTGAATGTGTTCGATGGGTTCTTTCGCGCTTACCCGTGCTTGTAGCCCTTTAAAGTAAGACTCGAGCACTTCTGTATAGCGATCCACAGAAAAAATCAGAGTGACATTCACGCTGATGCCGGCAGAGATCAGCGAAGTGATCGCAGGAAGACCAGCGAGGGTAGCTGGCACTTTGATCAACAAGTTCGGGCGATTAATCGAATTCCACAATTCATGCGCCTGAATAACGGTTTTCTCCGTATCGTGAGCCAGCCTCGGATCTACCTCGATACTCACGCGTCCATCCTTGCCTCCTGAAGCCAAAAAAATTGGGTGCAAGATGTCACACGCATGTTGAACATCTTCAGAGGTGAGTGCCGTAATCACTTCCTCTGGGGTTTTACCTCGGCACTGAGCGATTGCAGGTGTGTACAAATCAGAGTGCGTGATCGCCTGTTGAAATATTGATGGATTCGTGGTGACCCCTACCACCGAGTGGCTGGAGATCAGGCTCTTCAATGAAGACGGTGAATCGATAGTCAACCTCTCTCGAGAGAGATCGTCGAGCCAAATACTGGTGCCCTCAGCTGAGAGGGATTGCAGGGGATTCAAAGCAGGCTCTTGACCCTCGTTGCAATATTGGCAGCAGAGAAACCGAACTTCTCAAAGAGTTCGGGCGCACTTGCCGAAGCACCAAAGTGTTCTAGCGAAACGCATGAACCTTGATCTCCCACGTAACGATGCCAATTTTGTGCAACTCCAGCTTCCACACTGACTCGTACTCGCACGTGTCGGGGGAGCACCGATTCTCGGTAAGCCTCATCTTGCTCCTCAAACCACTCGAGACACGGGGCACTCACCACGCGCACTGCAATGCCCTCGGTAGCAAGCAATTCTTGGGCTTCAAGTGCGAGGTGAACTTCAGATCCGGTGGCGATAATGATTCCTTGTGTAGGGGAGGCGCCCTCTGAAAGCACATAGGCTCCGCGGACTGAATTACTGGCCGGAGCGCACGTGTTGCGATCAAAAACTGGCACGTTTTGGCGTGTAAGAAGCATGCCGGCGGGCCCGCGACGTTTCAGGATCTCTATCCAGCAAATGGCTACTTCATTAGCATCTGCTGGCCTCACGACTGCCAGATTTGGAATAGCTCGCAGGGCGGCGGCGTGTTCGACAGGTTGGTGCGTCGGTCCGTCTTCCCCTAAACCGATTGAGTCATGGCTCCACACGTAAGTAACGGGCAAATTCATGAGGGCGCTCAATCGCACAGACCCACGCATGTAATCGCTAAACACCAGAAATGTTCCAGCAAATGAACGAGTTAAACCATGCAATGCCATGCCATTGAGAATGGCGCCCATTGCATGTTCGCGAATACCGAAGTGAATTAAGCGTCCGAATGGACTCGCGTTCTTCATGTGAGATGTCGCAGGCAAGAAGGAGGGTGAACCTTCGATGGTGGTGTTATTGCTATCGGCGAGATCAGCCGATCCGCCCCATATCTCTGGCATCACTGACGCCAAATATTGAATGACATCACCTGAAGCTTTGCGAGTGGAGAGATCTTTTCCGGCTGGGAACGTGGGCGGATCCAATTGAGGCAATTGATGAGAAAGGATTCGCGCAAGTAATCCTGCACGATCTGGATGAGCGGCGCTCCACTTATCAAAGTCGTGCTGCCATAACGCGTGCATTGCCGCGCCGCGCTCTTTCACATTGCGAGCATGCGCGAGCACCTCTGCGGGCATAGCGAATGATTCCTCCGGGTTGAGACCGAGCGCTACCTTCGTTGCGGCCACTTCCTCGGCGCCGAGAGCCGATCCGTGTGATTTAGCTGATCCGCGGGCTTTGGGCGCAGGCCACGCGATCACAGTTTTGAGTCTGATCAGTGAAGGCGCTTTGGAACTCGATTTAGCTTTCTTAATTGCCGAGTTTAGTGTTACAAGATCAATATTGCCATCCGCTAATCGATCGACTTCATAAACATCCCAACCGTACGAGCGATAACGTGCTGAGACGTCCTCGGTGAAGGCAATATGAGTATCTCCTTCAATGGAAATACGGTTATCGTCATAGATCACTACAAGATTTGCGAGCTCTTGGGTTCCGGCCAGCGAGGAGGCTTCAGCGCTTACCCCCTCTTGGAGATCTCCGTCAGAACAGAGGACGTACACGTGGTGGTCAAAAAGTCCCTGGGAGAGGGGAGTTTCGGGTTCCAACAATCCGTGGGTGTAGCGAGCGGCCATTGCCATACCCACTCCATTTGCGAGGCCTTGTCCTAGCGGCCCCGTGGTGGTCTCGACTCCGGCGGTGTGACCAAATTCCGGATGGCCCGGGGTGAGCGCTCCCCACGTGCGAAAACTCTGTAAATCTGTCATCTCAACCCCATAGCCGGAGAGAAAGAGTTGGATGTACAGGGTGAGGCTTGAGTGTCCGCAACTCAAGATGAAGCGATCGCGGGCGAGCCACGACGGATCCGCTGGGTTGTGGCGTAAGTGTTTCTGGAAGAGCAGGTAAGCCACGGGGGCAAGTGCCATCGCCGTGCCTGGGTGTCCGTTGCCTACCTTCTGCACGGCATCGGCGGCCAGTGCGCGCGCATATGCGATTGCTCGGTAGTCATTCTCGGTGTAATTAAGGGTGTCAGACACAACACCACCCTATCCCGAGAGGTGCTTGGAATTACTGACTAGACTCGCCACCTATGAGGAGCGAAACTCTCAAAGTTGCGGCAGCACGCGCGCCCCGTGGAGTCTTTGCTCGCTATCTAGCGCTTACTAAGCCACGCATCATAGAACTTCTCCTGGTCACCACGGTACCGACCCTCTTTCTCGCTTCGACGGGGTGGCCATCGCTTTCCATCACGGTGATTACCTTGGTGGGTGGCACCTTCGCGGCGGCCAGTGCCAACTCCTTCAACTCTATTATTGATAGGGATATCGACGCTCTAATGGAGCGCACCATGCACCGTCCGATGCCTCGTGGAGAGATCTCTGTTCGCGCAGCTTTTGCTTTTGCATCAGTACTCGGGTTTATCTCAATACTTCTGCTCTGGGTGCTGGCTAATCCGCTGACGGGAATCCTCGCATTGGTGGCGATTCTGCTTTACGTCCTGGGGTACACCATAGTTTTGAAACGTCGCACGGCAGAGAATATCGTGTGGGGAGGCGCCGCTGGTTGCATGCCCGTCTTGATCGGTTGGGCAGCAGTCACTAATTCGCTCTCCCTTGTGCCAGTCGTACTTTTTCTTATCATCTTCTTCTGGACCCCTCCGCACTATTGGCCTTTGGCCATTAAGTACAAAGACGAATACGCCGCGGCTTCCGTTCCCATGTTGCCAGTGATCGCTACCTTGCAAAATGTTGCGAAGCGCATCGTGATCTACTCCTGGATCATGGTCCTTGTTTCCCTCATGCTTATTCCTGTAGCGAAGATGAATTGGTTGTACTCAGGCAGCGCGGTTGTCTTAGGTGGTGCATTTATTTTTGAGTCACACGCGATTGCCAGCAGAGTAAGGCGCGGTGTTGATCCCAAGCCAATGCGTCTATTTCATGGATCCATCTCGTATTTATCATTACTATTTCTTGCAGTTGCCATCGACGCATTGCTTTAATCGTTTGTAAGGATCTCTTTTTCAAAACTGTAAAAGAGGAAGTTCGCCGCACTCCACACGAGCCCTGATCCCAACAGATGAATGGCGACCAAAACCTCTGGCAATCCAGTGAAATATTGTAGGTATCCTATGAGGCCTTGCAGCATTATCGCTCCTACAAAGTAGAAGTAGGCACGTGGCACTGGTCTTTTGGTAACTCGCAAGAGCAGCCATAGTGAAATAGTTCCCACAACGAGTGCAATAACGAGATCAGCGTGGAAGACGGCAAGCCTGGCAGCATCAAACGGATAACGCGGCGCCTTGTCGTCACCAGCATGCGGCCCACTACCCGTCACGAAAGTACCCACGATAAGAACAATGGCGGTGAGGCCGACGAGGACTCGACTCAGCAGGAAGATCTCCCGCTTGACATTTATCGCTGTGCGTTCCTTATTGAGTTGATGAAGGGCGCGAACAATGCCAGCAATCAGAATGGTTGAAAGTAAGTAATGCCCGGCAACTGCTAAGGGATTGAGTTTTGTCCATACTGTGATCCCACCGAGCACAATTTGAGCGATCAATCCGCCTAATTGCATCATTGCTAGTTTTCGAAGTCGTCCATTCACTCGAGAAGCGAGGAATACATAGGAGAGGTTGAGAACTAAAAGGATGGTGAGCAAGCGGTTGCCAAATTCGATCCAACTATGAATTCCTTCTATTTGACTCGGTTGAGGACCGATTGATCCCTGGACGCAGTCGGGCCATTCGGGGCAGCCAAGGCCGGACTTTGTCAGGCGTACTGCGCCTCCGGTGAGCATGAGACCCACCTGGAAGACGAGAAAGGTACGCCAAGCACGTCGCTCGTATACGGAGAAGGATGCCTTGAGTTTCACCTGTAAGACGAGAAAAGTGCGCCAGGCACGTCGCTTGTATGTGGAGAAGGTTTCCCAGAGTGTCACCCCTCAACAGTAATCCTCAGTTCAGAGGTCGGCGATCCGTTTGCGGGGCCAGAAGAATTAAGACACAATAGTGTTGTGAAAAACACCGCCTCGATCACCACCCCCACCTCCCCGGTGGAGGGGAGCAAGAATGAGGATGAATCGACCCGGGAGTGGGTGGCGCGTTCGGTACTTGAGAACGGGCCCTCGACCGCAGTTGTACTGGGGGAGCGGTTGGGCCTCACCCCTGCAGGTATTCGCCGCCACCTCGACACTTTGGTGGCGCAAGGCATCTTGGAAGCTCGCGAGCCACGGCTGATCACCCGTGGACGTGGTCGCCCCGCAAAAGTCTTTGTGGTGACCGATGCCGGCCGAGCCCACTTTGCGCAGTCATACGATGATCTTGCCGCTGCCGCCCTGCGATATTTAAGGACCCAAGGTGGAGCAGCGGCGTTAGAAGGTTTCGCACAGAGTCGGGCTATTGATTTGGAACGTCGCATCTCCCTCGGCCATCTCAAAGTGGAAGATCGTCTTCCAGTTCTCGTCGAGGCGCTCTCTGCTGAAGGGTACGCGGCCTCCGCTGCCTCTCTCGGTAATGGTGATCAACTCTGTCAACACCATTGTCCAGTAGCTCACGTCGCGGCTGAGTTCCCAGAGATCTGTGAAGCCGAAACCGCAGCACTCTCCAGAATTTTAGGTTCCCACGTACAACGCTTAGCAACCATCGCACATGGTGATGGCGTCTGCACCACATATATCCCAGCACCACTCACTATCCGCACACCATCAGAGATCAAGTAAACGAGAGGCACAACTGTGACTACTACCGCGCATCCAGAGCTCGACGGAATCGGCACTTATGAATTTGGTTGGTCAGATTCTGACAAGGCTGGTGCGAACGCGCGCCGTGGCATCAATGAGGAAGTAGTGCGCGACATCTCGGCTAAGAAGAGTGAGCCAGAGTGGATGCTGGAGACGCGCCTCAAAGGTTTGAGACTTTTTGAAAAGAAGCCGATGCCCACGTGGGGATCAGATCTCACTGGCATTTTCTTCGACACAATCAAATACTTTGTTCGTTCTACCGAGAAGCAAGCCACGACCTGGGAAGAACTTCCGGAGGAAATCAAAAACACCTATGACCGACTCGGAATTCCAGAGGCTGAGAAGAAGCGTCTGGTTTCTGGTGTGGCCGCTCAATATGAGTCCGAGGTTGTCTACCACCAGATTAGGGAAGATCTCGAAGAGCAGGGCGTGATTTTCCTAGACACAGATACCGCACTTAAGACGCACCCAGAAATCTTTAAAGAGTACTTTGGAACCGTCATTCCAGTGGGTGACAATAAGTTCGCTGCGCTCAACACTTCCGTCTGGTCCGGAGGATCATTTATCTATGTGCCTAAGGGTGTACACGTAGACATTCCGTTGCAAGCCTATTTCCGGATTAATACAGAGAATATGGGCCAGTTCGAGCGCACCCTTATCATCGCCGACGAGGGCTCGTACGTGCATTACGTCGAGGGTTGCACTGCGCCGATCTACAGCTCTGACTCGCTACATTCTGCGGTGGTAGAAATCATCGTGAAGAAAGACGCTCGAGTGCGATACACCACGATTCAGAATTGGTCGAATAACGTTTATAACTTGGTGACTAAGCGCGCTATTTGTGAAGCGGGTGCAACCATGGAGTGGATTGACGGAAATATCGGCTCTAAGGTCACTATGAAGTACCCAGCGGTTTATCTCATGGGTCCTCATGCCAAGGGCGAGACGCTATCGATTGCATTTGCGGGCGAGGGTCAACATCAAGATGCCGGCGCAAAAATGGTGCACGCTGCGCCATACACGTCCTCGACCATCATTTCGAAATCGGTCGCTCGCGGTGGCGGTCGCACCTCTTATCGAGGTTTGGTCCAAATTCAAGAAGGCGCACACCATTCAAAGAGCACCGTAAAGTGTGATGCCCTCCTGGTAGACACCATTAGTCGTTCTGATACATATCCTTATGTCGACGTTCGCGAGGATGATGTTTCAATGGGTCACGAGGCTACGGTCTCCAAGGTGAGCGATGATCAGCTCTTTTATTTAATGTCTCGCGGCATGACCGAAGATGAAGCAATGGCCATGATTGTTCGCGGCTTTATCGAGCCAATTGCTCGCGAACTCCCTATGGAGTATGCGCTTGAACTTAATCGCTTGATCGAACTCCAAATGGAAGGCGCTGTCGGTTAATGAGCACAATTACCACACCAACCGGCAGGGAAGAGGCATGGCGATTCACGCCTCTCAATCGTTTAGGTGGATTGCACGATGGAAGCGCGGCGAATACAGGGACACTAGGCTTTGAGATATCTGGTGACGCAATAGGTGAACATAAATCTTTGCCGGCAATCGATCCTCGTGTTCTTCCCAAGGACGAAACCACTGATGCGGTTGCGTTGCATGCGAGAACGAGAGTAGAGAACGTCGACTTTATTGATATCCCTGCTAACTCCTCGGGCATCGTTCGCATCGTGCGAAATGGTCTGGGTGGTTCTCTCTTTGCTCGCACCCTCATCGCCGTTGGGAAGCATTCGAAGGTTTCCATAGTCATGGAGAATTTTGGCGATATCTCTCTGGCAGAGGAGATTGAGTTGCGCATCGCAGATGAAGCTAATGTGCAGTTCATCTCCACACAAGAGTGGGCACCCACGGCAGTGCATGTCGCTAGACACCGATTTGAATTGGGCAGAAATGCCCTGCTTGCTGCTACTCATTTCACGATGGGCGGTTCGGTAGTACGAATCTCTCCCCGTGTCGATTATTTGGCAACTGGTGGCAGCGCAGAGCTCAACGGGCTCTACTTCGCAAACACCGGCCAGCACCTTGAGCACCGTCTACATGTCGAGCACGATGTTTCGCACTGTAAGTCGCGAGTGACCTACAAGGGTGCCCTTGATGGTGAAGGCGCTCACACCGTCTGGATAGGTGATGTGGCAATTCGTGCGGTGGCTGAAGGTACAGACACGTATGAGCTCAATCGAAATCTCGTCCTCAGCGATCACGCCAGAGCAGATTCGGTACCTAACCTTGAGATCGAGACCGGAGAAATTGTTGGTGCCGGGCATGCAAGTGCGACTGGACGTTTTGATGATGAGCAACTCTTTTACCTCCAATCCCGAGGAATACCAGAGCATGAAGCTCGAAAGCTTGTCGTACGTGGGTTCTTTGCTGAACTCATCACCAAGATCGGTATCGCTGATCTGGAAGAGCGCCTTCTGGGTGTCATCGACGCCGCACTAGAGGCGTCCAATGCTTGAAGTCTCCTTTACTTCACTGATTCCTGGACGACCAACGAAAGTTAACCTCGACGGTCAAGATATCTGTCTCGCAAGGGTAGGCGAAGAGGTGTTTGCTGTGGGAGATCTCTGCTCACATGCCGATGTATCGCTCTCTGAAGGCGAAATAGATGATCACTTTATTGAATGTTGGCTTCATGGCTCACGTTTCGATCTACGCACAGGGGAGCCGGAGTCATTTCCAGCAACCACTGCAATTCCTGTGTATGTAACCTCGCGTGACGGCGACACCGTCACAATCTCTCTCCCAGAAAACCGGAAGTGAATATGAGTACATTAGTAATCCGCGGCCTTCACGTAAGCGTCGAGACTGAAGACGGTCCAAAGGAAATTCTTAAGGGTGTAGACCTCACGGTAAACTCCGGTGAGATCCACGCGATCATGGGACCAAATGGCTCTGGCAAGAGTACTTTGGCTTACTCGATTGCAGGGCACCCTAAGTATCAAGTCACTTCGGGCTCCGTTCATCTCGACGGTATTGATGTCCTTGAAATGACCGTAGATCAGCGTGCTCGTGCCGGGCTCTTCTTGGCGATGCAGTATCCAGTTGAGGTTCCGGGTGTCAGCGTTTCTAACTTCTTGCGTACCGCGGCTACCGCAATCCGAGGCGAAGCGCCAAAGTTGCGCACGTGGGTCGGCGAGGTCAAAGCAGCTATGACGGCGCTGTCTATGGATCCAGCTTTTTCCGAGCGAAACGTTAACGAGGGATTCTCTGGTGGCGAGAAGAAGCGTCACGAGATCTTGCAAATGGAATTACTTAAGCCAAAAATGGCGATCCTTGATGAGACAGACTCAGGGCTCGATGTAGATGCATTACGTGTTGTGTCCGAGGGTGTGAATCGGATTGCTGCCAATGGCGATCTCGGAGTGCTTCTCATCACTCACTACACACGCATTCTGCGTCATATCAAACCTGATTTTGTGCACGTTTTCTCTGCCGGACGCATCGTCGAACAAGGTGGTTCGGAATTAGCTGATCGCCTCGAAGCTCAAGGCTACGCAGAATACGCGACAAAGTAGACCCATGCCCGAACCGAAGCTCAACGCGGAACTCCTCAAGAAGGATTTTCCGCTTCTAGAGCGCACCGTTCGGGGCGGAAAACAGTTGGTCTATTTGGATTCCGGTGCCACCAGCCAAAAGCCACGTGTGGTGCTAGATGCCGAGCGAGACTTCTACGAGAATCACAACGCGGCCGCACATAGAGGCGCTCATCAGTTAGCCGAAGAGGCGACCGAGGCTTTCGAAAACGCGCGTGCGGTGGTTGCACAATTCATTGGAGCGCACTCCCGTGAGGTGGTTTTCACCAAGAGCGCAACTGAGTCAATAAATCTCGTCGCCTACTCACTCTCTTCAGCTGATTCTCCGATTCAATGGAGTCCTGGCGATGAGGTCTTGCTCACCGAGATGGAACATCACGCCAATCTCATTCCATGGCAAGAGATGGCTAAACGCACTGGTGCAATCTTGCGTTTTATCCCGGTCACTGATGAAGGACTTCTAGATCTCACTAATATCAACACTCTCATTGGTGAGCGAACTCGCATCCTCTCTTTCACCCATGCATCAAATGTCCTAGGAACAACTAATCCAGTTCGTTTATTGGCAGATCTAGCTCACTCTGTGGGCGCCGTTGTGGTTCTTGATGCGTGTCAATCGGTTCCGCACGAGGCCATTGATGTGGTTGCTCTTGGCGTAGACCTCATGACTTTTTCTGGACATAAGATGCTTGGACCAACTGGGGTAGGTGTGCTCTGGGGGCGTTTCGATCTTCTGGAATCTATGCCACCGTTCTTGACTGGTGGCTCGATGATTGAAGTGGTCACGCTCGAAAGTGCTACATATTCCCTGCCACCCAAACGCTTTGAAGCAGGCGTCCCCAATATGGCGCAAGCCGTGGGGCTTGCGGCGGCCGTCAAATACCTCACTTCTGTAGGTATGGATGCGGTCGCACAACACGAGGTTGATCTCGTCACGAAAGCTATTTCTGGACTTGAGGCGTTGCCGGGCGTACGTATTCTGGGTCCAGCCGGCCCACGGGGAGGTGCGGTTTCTTTTCTGGTCGACGGAATTCATCCTCACGACGTCGGACAAGTACTCGATGACGACGGAGTCGCTGTGAGGGTTGGTCATCATTGCGCATGGCCCCTCATGAGGCGTTTTGGGGTTGCGGCCACCACTCGAGCAACCTTTTATCTATATAACACGGAAGACGATGTGCGTGCTCTCATCGCTGGGGTTGAGCGGGCGCAGAGGTTCTTTGGGTCAGCATCATGAATTTAGAAAAGATGTATCAAGAGATCATTTTGGATCATTACAAGCATCCTCAACAGAAAAAATTAGCACCGCTTGATAGCGGAGCCGTTGAGGTTCATCATGTCAATCCCACTTGTGGAGACGAAGTAACGCTTCGTGCCCGGGTAGTTGATGGAGTAGTTGTGTCGGTCACCTGGGATGGTTTGGGTTGTTCAATATCCCAGGCGTCTACATCTGTCATGGCGGGGCTCGCGCAAGGCGCTTCCTTGCACCACTCCTTAGCGTTAGCTGCTCAATTCCTTTCTCTCATGCAAAGCAAGGGAGTTACGACCGAAGCAGATGAGGTTTTGGAGGATGGCCTGGCTTTTGCCGGCGTGGCTCTCTACCCCGCTCGAGTAAAGTGTGCACTGCTTGGATGGATGGCGTTAAAGGATGCAATATCACGAGAGCCGGGGGAGCTTAATGAGTAACGAAGCCAAGGTAGCCGATGTAGAAGAGGCAATGAAGGATGTTGTCGATCCTGAGTTGGGGATCAATGTAGTTGACCTAGGTCTTGTTTATGGTGTGCACGTTGACGACCACGAGATTGCCACATTGGATATGACACTGACCTCTGCGGCTTGCCCGTTAACTGATGTTATTGAGGATCAGACTCGTGCTGCCCTCGCTGGTTTGGTATCTGACGTTCGAATCAACTGGGTCTGGATGCCACCATGGGGCCCCGACAAGATCACGGATTCTGGCCGTGAACAATTGCGAGCTTTGGGGTTCACGGTCTGATTACTGCACGCGAAGTTGAAATACGACTCGGTGCTCGTCTTCTTCTGGCGCCATGTTCTTTTACTGTCAACCCTGGAGACCGTATCGGGTTAGTAGGCAGAAATGGCGCAGGTAAAACTACGTTAACAAAAATACTCGCAGGTGAAGGTCTGCCCACATCAGGTGAAGTAACCCGTAGTGGCCACGTTGGATATCTACCACAAGATCCGCGTACGGGGGATTTGCATGTACTTGCAAAGGACCGCATTCTCTCCGCTCGGGGACTCGATCAAATCATGGCTGATATGCGTCTGGCCGAGGAGCGGATGGCCTCGTCGGATAAAGATGTGGCCGAGAAGGCTGGCCGTCGGTGGACCGCTCTTGATGAAGATTTCCATCGTGAGGGGGGCTACTCCGCAGAGAGTGAAGCCGGATCCATTGCCTTGAGTCTGGGTCTGGCGGCCAAAGTCCTAGATCAACCTCTTGAGACTCTCTCTGGTGGCCAGCGTCGTCGCGTTGAGCTGGCACGAATTCTCTTTCAAGGTTCCAGTACGTTGCTACTCGATGAACCCACCAACCACCTCGATGCTGATTCCATCGCTTGGCTCAAAGAATTTCTTGCCGCCTACAAAGGCGGGTTAATCGTCATTAGTCACGATGCGGCGCTCCTCAACAAGTGCGCCAACAAGATCTTCTACCTCGACGCCAACCGTTCAACCGTTGATATCTACAACCTTGGTTGGAGTGCATACTTGCAGCAACGCGAAATAGATGAGCGTCGTCGTAAGCGTGAGCAAGCAAGTGCTGAGAAGCAAGCAGGCGCGTTAAAGGCGCAGGCCGATCGGATGAGGTACAAGGCGACTAAGGCGCGAGCGGCACAAAGCATGGATAAGCGGGCTGCTCGTATCTTAGATTCGATTGTGGAAGGTGGTGGGCGCGAGAAGGTAGCGCGTATTCGTTTCCCCGATCCAGTGAAGTGTGGGAAGACGCCCCTCATGGCGCACGGACTCTCTAAGAGTTACGGTTCTTCAGAAATCTTTACCGATGTGGATCTGGCGATCGACCGGGGGTCGCGAGTGGTGATCCTTGGTTTAAATGGAGCGGGTAAGACCACGCTATTACGGTTGCTCTCGGGTATAGAACCTGGAGATACGGGTGAGGTGGAGTTGGGGCATGGCGCGCGTCTCGGCTATTACGCTCAAGAGCACGAAACGTTAGATGTCACACGTACCGTCCTAGAAAATATGCAATCAGCGTCGCCAGATCTTGCGGAATCCCAAGTGCGTTCACTCCTTGGCTCATTTCTCTTCATCGGCGATGACGTTTTCAAACCCGCCGGTGTGTTATCAGGAGGTGAGAAGACTCGACTGGCGCTTGCTTGCCTAGTGGTCTCTGGTGCAAATGTGCTCCTACTGGATGAACCTACGAATAACCTAGATCCCGCAAGCAGAGCAGAGATTCTTGAAGCACTCAGCAGGTATGAGGGCGCAGTGGTGCTTGTCACACATGATGACGGCGCAGTGGAGGCCCTTAATCCTGAGCGCGTTCTACTTCTGCCAGATGGCGTAGAGGATCTCTGGCGACCCGACTATCTCGATCTCATTGCTCTAGCATGACCTTATGATCAAGGTAGAACGTAGTGGAGCCAGAGTAGATGTCATCCTGAGCGCTCCTGAGCGCCGGAATGCGCAGACTGAAGAGACATGGATTGAATTAGCCCGTATCGGTCGCGATCTAGATCCGCGGACCCGCGTAGTCGTGTTGCGCGCTGAGGGGGAGTCCTTCTCTGCTGGCCTCGACAAGCGAGTCTTTACAGGTGAGGCAAATCCCAATCTCCAGGAGATGCTTCAAGGCACAAACGAAGAGATGCAAGATCGCATTGCTGTTTTCCAGGAAGCTTTTCGCTGGTGGCAAGAGTGTGATGCCATCACGGTTGCACAAGTTCAGGGTCATGCGATTGGTGCTGGATTTCAGTTGGCTCTTGCATGTGACCAACGAATCATCGCTGACAACGCTAGCTTCGCCATGAAAGAGATTTCTCTCGGATTGGTTTCGGATCTCACCGGTACATATTCGTTGATGCAACTCGTGGGATATTCGAGAGCACTTGATATTTCCACGACAGGTAGATTTGTGGAAGCAGCGGAAGCTGTCCATATTGGTATAGCGCTGCAGTCAGTTCCAGCAGAAGATCTCGCTACGGCGGTTGATTCATACGTGGAGAGTTTGATGGCGATGCAGGAACCGGCGCTTCGGGCTGTCAAACGTCTTTTTAACCAGGTGCGGACTCGCGATAAGCAATTTGTGGCAGAACGCCGGGAACAGACAGCCTTACTTCGGGGAATGCTCGGTGACTAACCATTCAATGTGGATGAGCTATCGAGCCCTTACGCAGGATAACTCAGTGAAGGATAAGAAGCTCACTAAAGGAACTCTCAAACGGATTGGGAGTTTTGCTACGCCCTACCGGAGTTCAATTGTTATTTATCTCAGCACTGTGGTGGTTGAGTCAATTCTTATCATCATCACTCCGTTGGTGCTACGCGAGTTGATCGACAAGGGGGTTTTGAAACAAAACGCGAACCTTGTAACTTCCCTAGCTCTTTTGGTCGGCGGCCTTGCAATATTTGATGCTGGTCTTACGCTTTTTGGACGCTGGTACTCTTCAAGAATTGGTGAGGGACTTATATACGACCTTCGCGTCAAGGTTTTCACTCATGTCCAACGACAACCCATCGCATTCTTCGTGCGTACCCAGACCGGAGCCCTTATCTCACGGCTAAATTCTGACGTGATCGGAGCTCAACAAGCATTCACATCTACTCTGTCTGGGCTGGTGAGTAACGTGGTGAGCCTCGTACTTGTGGCCGCCACTATGTTTTATCTATCGTGGCAAGTCACTTTGGTAGCACTCATTCTTGTACCTATATTTCTTCTTCCAACGAAGTGGGTGGGTAGAAAGCTTCAGAGGATGACGCGCTCGACGATGCATTTGAATAGCGAAATGTCATCCACCATGACGGAGCGCTTCAACGTTTCGGGAGCACTTTTAGTAGCCCTTTTTGGCAGACCAAGAGTTGAGTCTGAACACTTTGCGGCTAAGGCAAGGCGGGTTGCGGACAACGGAATTCAAATCGCCCTTTTCAATCGTCTCTTCTTCACCTCCCTGACACTCATCGCATCCGTAGCAACAGCCATCGTTTACGGAATCGGCGGACATCTAAGTATCGACGGTGCTCTCACACTCGGTACTTTGTTAGCTCTCACAACCCTTTTGACGAGACTTTACGGACCATTAACTGCGTTATCGAGTGTTCGGGTAGACGTCATGACTGCGCTTGTCTCGTTCGAGAGAGTCTTTGAAGTACTTGATTTACAACCAAGTATCAAGGATGAACCTGGAGCAACGCCGATTCGAAAAGCTCCACCCCGTATCGCTTTCCAAGATGTTCACTTTGGTTATCCAGCAGCCGCAGATGTGTCACTGGCCTCACTTGAGGCGGTCGCAAAGCCGGAAACCTACACGGGCGGAGAGATTCTCAAGGGTATTTCGTTTGATGTCGGACCTGGCGAGATGGTGGCACTAGTGGGGCCATCGGGAGCCGGTAAGACGACCATCACATCTCTTTTACCCCGCCTCTACGATGTCACCGCTGGAAGTATCGAGGTTGATAGCCGAGATTTACGTTCAATCACTTTAGAAAGTTTGCGAGATCTCGTAGGTGTGGTCACCCAGGATGCGCATCTTTTCCACGATTCCATCGAGGCAAACCTTCGCTACGCCCAACCGGATGCCACAGAAGAGGAAATAGTAGATGCTTGCAAGGGTGCGCAAATTTGGGACCTGATTCAATCTCTTCCGGACGGGCTAGATACCGTGGTGGGCGATCGTGGTCATCGACTCTCTGGGGGGGAGAAGCAACGCATCGCTATAGCGCGTTTGTTACTTAAGGATCCAGGTGTCGTCATTCTCGATGAGGCCACTGCGCATCTAGACTCGGAAAATGAAGCTGCAGTACAACAGGCCTTAGGAAGCGCGTTATCTGGGCGAACAAGTATTGTCATTGCACACCGGCTCTCCACGATCCGCGAGGCTCACCAGATCCTAGTTATTGATAACGGCGAGATTGTGGCACGTGGAACACACGATTCACTTATGAAAGATCCTGGCCTTTATCGCGAGCTTTACGAGCTGCAGTTTTCGAATTCCTAACGTCCTCTCGGAGTAGTAAGAATCTTCCCAGGCCGATCAATATCGCAAAGACGAACCATTGCACTGCGTAGGCGGCATGCGGGCCTGATGAGATCTCCGGTGCGGGCATCGGTATGGGCATGGATGTCGAAGTAGGTGTGATGGTCTCGGCTTCTAGATAACCTCCACCATCGCTTGCCATGCGTTTCTTATTGATGGTCTTTGCTACAGCGCTGAAATCTTCTCTGCTCATTCCAAAGAGCGATCCGCGAGGTCCTGGCCGGTCCAAAGTATCGCCGCCACGAATCCGCCCCAGGACGCTGATAGAGGCGGTGGGTAGCGAAATTTGGGGGAGATCAGTTGCGCTCAGACCAGCCGGGATCCATCCAAGATCGATCCAGTAGCGATCACCGCTAGATGTGGTGATCGGGGCGATCACGCCGTATCCATACTTGCCAAACGAGTAACGAGTGCGCATCAACAGGTACTCACCCAGGGTTCCACTTACCTCAGCATGGCGCCAACGCACCTCTGGATCGGGGGCATTGTCGACTTTGAGGAGTTCGCTTATCGGCGCTGGCACTTGGTCTATGTTCCGTTCGATCAGCGAGTTAGCTACATCTCTGGCGCTCTTTCGGTCCCACTGCCATTGGGCGAGTTCGAAACACCCCAGGATGAGCAGGATGGCAGTGAGGGTGAGCGCAATCGATTTGAGTCCGAAAATGGCGCGCTTCATGGCCCGAAGGTATCGTCTCTACTTACTATGGCGCATCTTCGAGACACCTTTGGGCGAGTCAAGCGGGATCTACGGATCTCGCTGACCGATCGCTGCAATTTGCGGTGTTCGTACTGCATGCCACCTGAGGGTCTGCCGTGGATACCGCAACCTGAAATTCTTACTGATGATGAAATAGTTCGGGTTGCCAAGATTGCGGTAGACCACGGTATTACCAAATTGCGCCTTACCGGTGGTGAGCCTCTGCTTCGCCCCAATTTAATTGACATTGTGGGACGGATGTCGAAGTTGCTTCCTCGCCCAGACATCGCACTCACAACGAATGGAATTGGATTAGCCCACCTTGCGGCACCGTTAGCGGAAGCTGGACTTACTCGGGTCAATGTCTCACTAGATACCTTGCAGCCGGCGCGATTCAAAGAACTCACTCATCGCGATCGATTCGACGATGTGATAGCCGGACTACAAGCCGCTCAACGCACTTCACTTGCTCCGATAAAAGTTAACTCAGTCTTGATGCGTGGTGTGAATGATGATGAGGCTCCTGATCTCTTGAGATGGGCGCTTAAGAATGACATTCGCCTTCGGTTCATCGAGCAGATGCCACTTGACGCACAACATGGTTGGCAACGCGAGACTATGTTGACTGCCGATCAGATCATCGAGAATCTTTCGACAGATTTTGTATTGACGCCACTAACAAAAGAGCAACGAGGCTCCGCACCGGCCGAGGAGTTCCTGGTTGATGGTGGACCTGCAACGGTTGGCATCATCGGTAGTGTGACAAGACCCTTCTGTGCGGACTGTGATCGCATCAGATTGACGGCTGATGGACAAATTCGGAATTGTCTCTTTGCCACCGAAGAAGATTCTGTTCGTGAGATTTTGCGTTCGGGTACGGCAGATATTGATGAGAGAGTCGCTGCGGTGCTCTTTCACTCTGTTCTCAAGAAGAAGAAGGGTCATGGAATCGGCGAGCCCGATTTTGTACAGCCCATCCGCCCAATGTCAGCGATCGGTGGTTAGGAACCCAATTCCCGAGAAATTACAGGTGCGGTGGGTGCAGTTTCTCGCTCGCGTCCGGCGTTGGCGACGACTACCGCGATGTAGGGGAGTGTGAAGGCCCCCACGAAGAAGATCCATCTCCACGGGCTTGGCACGATAACGGTCAAAAGAAAGCAACCGGTACGAATCATCATGCTGATGAAATAGCGCTTCTGGCGACCGGCGAGATTGGTGCTCAGCGGTT
>JAPLBA010000126.1 GCA_026393015.1 Actinomycetota bacterium | reverse complement strand
GCCACTTCAAGTGGATCTCCATACACACTCTTTTCAGAGAGCTCGCCTTGGGTAAGTCTGACAGCTTGACCGTCGACCACGTCGATCGCCGGAAGGAGGATCAATTCATTTCCCATTCTCAATTCCGCCGTTCCACAATGAAAGTGCGGATGAGCGGTAGCAGAAGCAAGGTCAGTACAATCCCACCAATGGTGGCTTCTGGGATGAAAAGCCAAATAAAAAGATTAATAATAAGTAGAAAAAAGGTCACAAGAAGTGCACGTCTACGTGTGCGGCGCGCAAGAATGCCTGGTCTTTGAGTCGGCGTAAACCGATCCTTGATGCGCGCCTTACGAACCCTCTTCTCACGTCGCGCTTCTTCGCGCTGAGAGGCTGCCAGAATGCGTGCCGAACGTTCCCGCTCTTGAGCTTCGCGGCGCATCGCGCGTTCGCGACTCATCATTTGCCCCTAGACGAAAATGTATTGAACCAGTTACGCAAGAGCGAAATACCAGCGGCTCCCGACTTCTCCGGGTGGAATTGCGTAGCGGAGAGCGCTCCATTTTCTACAGCGGAGAGGAAACGCTCGCCGTGGTGACTCCAGGTAAGAATGGGAGGCGCCATGCGTTCCGATGGAGGCAGCTCCCACGTCTTTGCCGCATAGGAGTGTACGAAATAGAATCGTTCATCTCTTATTCCCTGAAAGAGATGGGAACTTGACGACGTTTCCACGGTGTTCCAGCCCATATGAGGAACGATGGGTGCGTTCAATTCAGTGACTTCTCCTGGCCATTGCGACAATCCTTCAGTGGTAATGCCATGTTCGATACCGCTAGTGAAAAGAATTTGCATTCCGACGCAGATAGCCAAGACCGGCAACCCACCTGCCAGGCGAGTATCAATCACTTGATCACCACCAACAGATCGCAATGCCTTAGCGCATGCATCAAAAGCGCCAACTCCAGGAAGCACCACTCCGTCTGCCGCTAGCAAATCTGCATGGTTCGAGGTGATTAGTACTTCGGCTCCAGCGGCCATCAATGCGCGCTCGGCGGATCGAATATTTCCTGAGCCGTAGTCAAGAATTGCGACGTTCGGCACGCTCAGAGGGATCCCTTAGTCGATGGCACGCCCACTACGCGATCATCAAGAGCAACGGCATCGCGCAGTGCGCGGGCAACCGCCTTAAATTGCGCCTCTACAACGTGATGCGCATTTCGCCCTTCCAGTACGCGAACATGCAGGCACACGCGCGCCTCGGCAACGAAAGATTCCCAAATATGTCGCGTCAAGGTGGTGTCGTATGTTCCGATTAACTCCACTATCTCAGGCTCACGGTGTACTAGATAAGGGCGCCCTGAAAGGTCAACTGCTGCCTGGACGAGACATTCATCAAGAGGAACAAGTGCATCACCGAAGCGGCGAATACCGGCCTTATCCCCGAGCGCCTCACGGAGTGCTTGTCCCACGGCTAATGAAGTGTCTTCAACCGTGTGGTGCGCATCAACATGAGTATCACCAGTCGTGGTGACAGTTAAATCAAATCCAGAGTGCTTGCCCAATTGGCCGAGCATGTGATCAAAAAATGGAACTCCAGTATCAACAGTGACATTGCCGGTCCCATCGATATTTAATTCAACCGTCACGCTTGACTCCTTCGTGACGCGCTCAACTCGTGCTACTCGAGCCATCCCTACCCCTTACTCTCACTATTGGTATTCGCACTCTTGGCATTCAGGATCGCCCGCAACGAATCTAGGAAAATCGTAGTCTCTTCTGCGGTGCCAGCCGTCACCCTGAGCTTCCCAGCGAGTCCTACGTCTCGAATGAGCACTCCTCTGGCCACTAAGTCCTTCCACACCTTTTCTGCATCTCCCAGACCGCCAAAAAGCACAAAGTTGGCATCTGAAGGTTCTGGAGACAACCCCATCACAGTCAATTCAGAGACGATTCGATTCCGCTGCTCTTTGATGCGTTCTACATTTTCTAAGAGTAGCGAAGCGTGTCGAAGTGCGACTAAGGCAATCGATTGCGTATGCGCTCCTAAGTGATACGGCAACCGCACCAACTGGATGGCATCCACTACCGACTCATCGCCGACTAAATACCCCACCCGAGCTCCGGCAAGTCCAAATGCCTTGCTCATGGTTCTAGAGACCACCACATTATTTAAGTGAGAAAGTAGAGCAAGAGTACTCTTCGATCTATCTCGCAAGAATTCTCCATAGGCTTCATCTACCACAATCAGCGCAGACGGTATGGCCGCTGCAACGGTTGAAATAATTTTGGGATCAAGCGATGTTCCCGTTGGATTATTTGGCGATGTAAGGAATACCAACTGTGCCGAAGCATTCGTTGCCTGCGTCACGATGGAGTCCGCGGTCAAAGAAAAACCTGGGCCGCGCACCCCGTCGATCCAGGCGGTTTGTGTGCTGCGAGCAATGTTGGAGTGCATCGAGTAGCTGGGAACGAAACCAATTGCCCGTCGATCATTCCCACCAAAGGCCATGAAGATCTGCTGAATGATCTCATTGCTTCCGTTAGCGGCCCATACCTGTCCAACAGAGAGAGTGGGAGCTCCTTGTGACGTGAGGTAAGTGGCGAGCGCACCACGCAATTCGATGGCGTCTCGATCCGGATAACGATTGAGACCAATCGCTACCTGCGAGATCTCGCGCTGCACCTCAGCCACCACCACATCTGGAAGTGCATACGGATTCTCATTGGTATTCAGTCGAACCGTGACATCTAATTGAGGAGCGCCATAAGGGCGTTCACCTCTGAGGTCGTCTCGAACAGGAAGCCAATCTGGCCAATTATTTTCAGCCATGCAACTGCTCGCCGTTCTCAAATCGCGCACTGATCGCTTCCCCATGCGCCGGCAAGTCTTCAGCTCGGGCGAGTGTGATGACAAACTCCCCCACCTCCTGAAGAGCAGCCTTGTTGTACTCAATCAAATGCACACCGCGTAAAAATGTTTGTACTGATAATCCACTCGAATGACAGGCACAACCGCCTGTAGGCAGTACATGGTTGGAGCCTGCGCAGTAATCACCCAAAGAGACAGGCGAGTGCGGCCCCACAAAGATGGCTCCGGCGTTCTTTACTTGCTCGGCAACTTTACGCGCGTCCTTTGTTTGGATCTCTAAGTGCTCCGCCGCATAGGCGTCGACAACATCGAGCCCCTGCTTAATATCGCGTACCATGATTATCTTGGATTGAGTTCCCGCCAACGCAGCAGCGATGCGTTCGCCATGCTTGGTCAGTGAAACTCGCTGCGCTAATGCAACTTCGACTGCATCGGCAAGTGCCTCACTTGTGGTTATCAATACGGCAGCTGCCAACGTGTCGTGCTCGGCCTGGCTAATAAGATCTGCCGCAACATGTTCGGCATCTGCCGAATCATCCGCCAACACGGCGATCTCGGTTGGTCCCGCTTCTGAATCGATGCCAATGATGCCGCGCAAATATCTCTTTGCGGCAGCAACATAAACGTTTCCAGGACCAGTAACGATATCCACCGGCGCACAACCATCTTCGTATCCATATGCGAACATGGCGATCGCCTGCGCGCCACCGACTGCATAGACTTCGGTGATTCCGAGGAGTCCACACGCCGCAAGAATGGTGGGATGCGGATAACCGCCATGATCTCGTTGTGGAGGCGACGCCACTGCGATGCTGGCCACTCCGGCAATTTGCGCGGGCACCACATTCATCACCACGCTACTTGGATAGACCGCTAAGCCTCCGGGAACGTAAAGTCCCACTCGTTCTACAGGAATCCATTTCTCAGTCACAGTGCCACCGGGGGCTACTTTTGTGGTGTGCTCAGGGCGACGCTGGTCTTCATGCACGATGCGAGCACGACGAATGGACTCAAGGAGCGCCAATCGCACGTCCGGGGAAAGTGCACCTAATGACGCACTGATAACTTCCTGGGGCACGCGCAAGGAGGGAGGACGTACTCCATCGAATTCCACACAGAGATCAAGAAGCGCTCCCTCTCCACCTGAAGCAACTCGATCAATGATCGGCTTGACCGTGGAGAGCACGCTCTCGACATCGACTCCAGCGCGTGGCATGAGAGAGCGCAAATGACCACGATCAGATCGAAGATCCATGCGTAGATCGACTCTCTCCATCGTGTCACCTCCATTACCTTGACGCTGCAACTGCCGGCCTCTTGCCAGACTCTTGATGCTGGCTCTTCACGCTCTGGCTCCCAGTCTAGATGAGGGCTCAGGATGCGGGATTGCAATTCTCCTCTACCCTCATAAACGTGGACGAAATTCCCCTCTTCCCCCTCTCAGTCCTGCTAGTCCCTGGACTGGTGATGCCGCTTCACATTTTCGAGCCTCGCTACCGACAGATGGTCAGCGACCTCATGGCCCTGCCCGCAGAGAAACGCGAATTCGGTCTCATCTCTCTCCACCGTGATGGAGACGTGTCCCGCGACGGGATCGCCGCAATGGTTCGGACGGGCACAGCTGCCCGCATTGATGAGATCACCGACTTAAGCGATGGCCGGAGCAATATTTCAGCAGTGGGCACTCGTCGATTTCGTATTTTGGAACTCCTCCCAAGCGATACATATTTCAAAGCGCGAGTGGAGTGGCTAGCAGAAGACATCACCACAAAAAGTTCCGGGTTGGCGGGTGCCACTTTGAGGAGTTTCCATCAATACACGCACGTTCTTACAGCGAATGGATTGCCACAAATAGATGCACCACACGGGTTACCTGATGACCCAAATCTTATTTCCTACATTGTTGCGACCTCGGCCCTGTTTGACAGCAGAGAAAAGCAAGAGTTGCTAGATATAGACACTACGGATGAACGGCTAAAAAAATCACGTGAACTTCTCGACCGTGAGCGGAAAATCATTTCCACCATTCCTTCATTGCCCGCTTCAGATCTTGCAGATAGCGAAGTCTGCCCGAACTAAGACCGGCACAGATCCGCGAATATCGCATTGGTAGCACGAAGCAAGCCTGCCGGTGAGATCTCGATATCGAAGCCTCTCCTACCACCACTCACGAAAATCGTGTCGAAGAGTTGAGCACTCTCATCTATTGCCGTGGGCAACGCCTTTCGCTGGCCGACTGGCGAAATACCACCTACGACATAGCCAGAGCTTCGCTCTGCGGAGAGCGGTAGGGCCATCTCGGCTCGCTTGAATCCCAGAGACATCGCCAATTTCTTGAGATCGAGTTTCTCACTCACTGGGGTGACGCCAACAATCAATTTCTCCCCAGAGTCTGCAACATTGGCCATCAATGTTTTGAATACTCGAGCTGGCTCCACACCGAGGGCTGCAGCTGCCTCTAAACCGAATGATTCAGCGCGCGCGTCGTGGTCATAAAAATGATCCACCCAACTGATCGAGAGATCGCTCAAGAGTTTGGTCGCAGAAGTTGCTGGACTCACACCAGACAGCCTGCTCCAAAGAGCGCCTTGAGGTCAGCGCTCAAAGATGGTGTGACCCGAACTCGTAAACCTTCTTCAATCTTAAGAAGCGTGCTCTGTCCGGCACTTTCTAACCGAACTTGCACATCAGTAGTCCCCGGATGGGTTCTAAGGATTTCCTTGAGTCGTTCAACATTCGGTTGCGTACACAGCGCTACCGGCATAGTGACACAGAGGGGTCCACGCGCGCCCACAGATATGTCAGGAACTGTCATTTCCATCGCAAAGAGACGAGCTTGCTCTTCACGCTTATCTACCCGGCCGCGAATGATGACGATCGAATCTTCGACGAGAGAATTTGCATGTGCGTTATAGGCATTGGAGAAGAAATTAACATCGATGACCCCTTCGAGGTCTTCAAGTGTTACGACGGCCCATGCATCTCCTTTGCGCGAGACCTTTCGCTGAATGCCCGTGATAAGACCACCTATCGACACGATCTGCTCGTGCGCGACATCCTCGCCAGCCAATGAACTGATGCTGCGATCAACTTGCCTAGCCAACACATGCTCTATCCCGAGCAGCGGGTGATCCGAGACATAAAGACCGAGCATCTCTCGTTCGTAAGCGAGCAGGAGCGTCTTCTCCCACTCATCGATCGGCACATCAATGTCCAAGCCAACCGTCTGGCTTCCAGCCGGACCCGCCGCGCCGAAGAGGTCAAACTGGCCAATCGCTTCAGCACGCTTATTTTCCATCACGGAATCGATTGCTTCCATATGCACAGCCATCAAGCCTCGACGAGTATGCCCGAGAGAATCAAATGCCCCCGCTTTGATGAGTGATTCTACGGTTTTCTTGCTACACGCTTGCGCATCGGCCTTGGCGAGGTAATCGCCAAAACTTGCAACTCTCCCCTTTTCATAGCGCACACCCACAATAGAAGCCACGACGCCCGCACCTACGTTTCGCACCGCAGCCAGACCAAAGCGGATATCGGTATCGCGTGGCGTAAAT
>JAPLBA010000094.1 GCA_026393015.1 Actinomycetota bacterium | reverse complement strand
GCTACTGGATGTTGGGAAATCACTGCGCTCTACCAGCTCTGGTTGGCGGAGGGCATTGGCGCGGTGCGTGAGTATGTGGCTGATCGCCCAACGGCGAAACAGACGGCACAACGCACTCTGATCCACTCCACCGGCTATCGCCAATCTCCCTATGCTGATCTCAAGCCAGCAGGTGAGGGTGTACGAAAGCTCTGGCATACCAGTCCAGGTAGCGTTGGTTAAGAAGTAATGGAACTTCATAAAGGAGGTGGACGACTGGTGCGCGACGAAGCAACTATTCTGCATATAGATATGGACGCTTTCTATGCTTCCGCATCCTTGATCGCTCGCCCGGAACTACGGGGTAAGCCAGTAGTTATTGGCGCCGGGCCAAGAAGTGTGGTGCTCTCTGCGACGTACGAAGCGCGCGCGTTGGGTATTCATGCAGCTATGCCTGTGGGAAGGGCGCGCAGGCTCGCGCCGCATGCGATCTTTCTTGAACCTGATCATGAACTGTATGCAGATATCTCTGCAAGCGTGATGGAGGTCTTTCGATCCTTTACACCGCTAGTGGAGCCGCTCTCATTGGATGAAGCTTTCTTAGATGTTGCGGGGGTGCGCCGACTCATTGGGGATCCTGTTCATATTGCCGAGAGCATTCGTACTCGCATAGCGGATGAGCAGCAGATCACGTGTTCGGTGGGAATTGCAACTACAAAGTTTGTGGCAAAGATTGCTTCACAGCATTGCAAGCCTGATGGACTACTGCAGATAGCAGGCGATGATGTTCTTACATTTTTACATCCTCTTCCAGTGAAGGCGCTCTGGGGGGTCGGTCCAAAGACCGAGGAAGTATTGAGCCGCTTAGGTCTGCGCACTATCGCGGATGTGGCACATACGCCGAAAACAACCTTAGAACGCGCACTTGGCCAGAGCGCGGGGGAGCATCTTCACAATCTTGCGTGGGGCAGGGATGAAAGGGAGGTGTATCCCTGGGAGCCAGAGAAGAGTATTAGTGCGGCAGAGACTTTTGGTGAAGACCTTGACGATGAGGAGGCGATATTGCGCGAACTACTCAGGCTCACCGAGCGAGCAACTCAACGTTTACGCGAGCGGGGATTTAAAGCTCGCACCATTGGTATCTCAGTACGTTTCGCAGATTTCTCCACGATTTCGCGATCGAAAACATTGCGAGATGCGACAAGTGTGACGCACGAAATTTTTGAAACAGCGCGATCGCTTTATCAAAACCTTCATCTAGATCGGGTACGTGTGCGCCTGGTGAGTGTTCGCTTGGAAAACCTCGAGCAGGTGGGGGAGTCTGCTGAGCAGCTGTTGTTGACCCAGGGGCCGAAGTGGGCTGAGAGCGACCAAGCGCGAGATCAGGCAAATCAACGCTTCGGTGGAGGTTCGGTGCGGCCAGCTCGGCTACTGCGCAAGCCCACTCGTGATACGCGGGATGTTTCAAAGTAGCGCTCACTCCGGTGGGGCCCTATTCTTGGGGCAGGGAGTAAGTGAAAAAGTCAGCGGGGAGGTAGAAGTGCCACTTTCAGAGCATGAAGAGCGCCTACTCGCGCAGATGGAAGAGGCGCTGAAAGTTGAGGACCCACGTCTAGTTTCCACGCTCACGGGAGAGCGTCCTTCGCGAGGAAGCCGCACTCTTCCCCTTCTGCTGATCTTGGTGGGCTTTGCCACGCTCATCGGTGGGCTCGTCTCCCAGGTGGCCATTGTGGGAGTCATAGGTTTTACCTTCGCACTCGCCGGATTTACTTGGGTGCTCCGAACTTTTCAAGGCCCGGCGGCCACCTCCAGATCCCGCAAGGGTGGGAGCTCCAAGAAAACGGGCGCTCGACGTTCTTTGATGGAGCGCATGGAAGAGCGATGGGACCGCCCCCAAGAGTAACTCTCCACCAGTTAGCTCTTTGAAATAATCAACACGTAAGCCATTAGCAACTCCTTTACGCCGCGGAGATCTCTCCGTGGTTTTTTTATGCCTTCTTGGGGTTTGAAGGGAGAGATAGGCAGGAAAAGGGGGAAAGGTGGTTGACAGGGGAGTGAAATGGAGTAAAGTGGGGGAAAGGCTCAGCTGGGGAAGGTTGAGCATGGTGGGAAGTGGGGGTCGGCATGTTTTTAGGCACGCACGAACCCAAACTCGATGAAAAAGGTCGGCTGATTCTTCCTGCCAAATTCCGAGATGACTTAGCCGATGGCGTGGTCGTCACCAAGGGGCAGGAACACTGCCTCTACCTCTTCCCGCTCGATGAATTCACCACCATGACCGAAACGATGAAGGCTGCGCCAGTTACTGCAAAGGGCGCCCGCGACTACATGCGAGTCATGTTCGCCGGCGCGCACGACGAAGTCCCGGACAAGCAAGGTCGCATCACCATCCCAGCTCATCTCCGTGAGTACGCCTCTCTCGATCGCGCATGCGTGGTTATCGGAGCAAATACCCGGGTAGAGATCTGGGATGCCCAAGCCTGGGCGACTTACCTGGCCGCTCAAGAAGAAGGATTTGCCGACGTTTCCTCGGAGGTATTCCCCGGAATCTTCTAACTCCTTCACGGATGGCCGTTGCCCGCGTAGCGACGCCACTTCCCCGGCGCCGCTCCCGGGCAACGACCACTCGTGATGGCCAGCAGCACCGAAAGCAGAACGCAGTAATCCGTAGGCATAAGAGGAACGAAAAGGGGGAAGAGATGGAGTACCCGCACCAGCCGGTTCTCTTGCAGCGCTCTCTTGATCTCTTTGCTCCCGCCCTTGATATTGCCGGCGCAGTCTGTGTCGATATGACTCTTGGCATGGGTGGACATAGTGAAGCTCTCCTTCACCGTTTCCCGGAGCTGACTTTGATCGGAATTGATCGCGATCCAAAGGCTCTCGAAATTGCCGGAGAGCGCCTTGCTCGATTCTCGAATCGCACTCATTTGGTAAGCGCTACTTACGATCAATTAGTTGACGTATTGCGCAATCACAACATTACAAAAGTCCAGGGCGTACTCGGTGACCTTGGTGTCTCCTCGCTCCAGCTGGATGAAGTGGCTCGTGGATTCGCCTACTCTCGCGAAAGCGGTCTGGATATGCGAATGAATCCACGTGATGACCTCACAGCCGAAATCATTGTTAACGAATACACGGCACCAGAGATCGTGCGCATTCTTCGTGAATATGGTGAAGAGCGCTTCGCTCCTCGAATAGCATCCGCAATTCTTCGGGAACGCGCGATCGGGCGGCTGACGTCGAGCTCTCAGCTCGTCGATATCGTGCGAGACGCCATTCCTGCCGCAACTCGGCGCACTGGCGGGAATCCAGCCAAGCGAACTTTTCAGGCTTTACGCATAGCGGTTAATGACGAGTTGGGAATTTTGGAGCGTGCAGTTCCGCAATCACTTCAGGTTCTTGAAGTGGGAGGCCGAGTTGTCATGATGGCCTACCACTCCTTAGAGGATCGAATTGTGAAGCGCTATTTCATGGCGGCTGTCGCTTCAGATACTCCCATTGATCTGCCCGTTGATATGCCAAGTTTGGCAGCGAAGTTTCGCGCGGTTGCCAAGGGTGAGTCACCTTCTGAAAGTGAAATCTTGGAGAATCCGAGAGCTGCTTCGGCTCGCCTTCGTGCAGTAGAGCGGGTGGCGGCGTAATGGCACTCGCAAATCCAGTCCGCGGCGCACAGGCGTACGTATTTGTTCCTGCTCAACGTGCGCTCTTGCGCTTAGTCCCAGATCTCCGAGTACCTGCTGGCCAACAGATCCGCCCGTTGGCATTTATTAAATTGATGGCCATAGTGCTCAGTATTGGAACCGCACTGCTGCTCTTTATCAACATTATGCTCACACAGGATGCATTTACGCTCAGTCAGCTTGAGAGCCAAGCCGCTGAGGTTTCTGCGCAAGAAGAGGCGATAACTCAAGAAGCCGCCCGCATTTCCTC
>JAPLBA010000008.1 GCA_026393015.1 Actinomycetota bacterium | reverse complement strand
GCATAATGCGATTGTTACTTATCTTTCGGGTAGGGGCAGTGGCGACACCCGCGGTTGCAACACCGTTCCCGATTCACGAGGTAGACCTCGGTCATCACAAAGAGACCAGTTAAAGGATCTATGTATCCCGCATCTCCACGTTCACACGCCTCCCGATGAGCGGTGATAACCCGCGCATCGAGCTCCATGTGGTTTAGAGACCTTCGCGAAGGCGGATCTTGCTACCGAGCCAACGGATAGGGTCGTATTTCACATCGACAACACGTTCCTTCATCGGAATGATCGCGTTGTCAGTGATCTTGATGTGCTCGGGACAGACTTCGGTGCAGCACTTGGTGATGTTACACATGCCAAGGCCGTGATCTTCTTGTGCAGCACGCTTACGATCGAGAGTATCAAGTGGGTGCATGTCGAGCTCAGCAAGACGAATGAAGAAGCGCGGACCTGCAAAAGCTTCTTTATTCTCCTCGTGATCGCGAATAACGTGGCAGGTATCTTGGCAGAGGAAACATTCAATGCACTTACGGAACTCTTGACTACGCTCCACATCGATCTGTTCCATACGGTACTCGCCGAGCTTAAGGTGAGCTGGGCCAGCAAATGCGGGAATTTCCAGCGCCTTCTTGTAATTAAAAGAAACGTTGGTGACCAAGTCGCGAATGACAGGGAAGGCACGGAGTGGAGTCACTGTAATAGTTTCTTCATCCGTAAAAGTATTCATACGCGTCATACACATTAAGCGTGGACGACCGTTAATTTCCGCGCTGCAAGAACCGCACTTGCCAGCTTTGCAATTCCAACGGACTGCAAGATCTGGAGTTTGCGTGGCTTGAAGGCGATGGATCACATCGAGTACGACTTCGCCTTCATTGACCTCAACGTTGTAATCCTTTAACGCACCGTCGCTGGCATCACCACGCCATACACGGAATTTAGCTGTCCGAGTCATGCGTTAACTCCCTTCGAGTGGCGGGTTAATTCTTCTGGAGTCATATACTTCCCCAACTCCACAACATCGAAAAGATTAAGAAGTTCATCGCGCATCTCTGGAAGAGCTTGCTTTTCAACAACTACTTCACCATTTGCAAGATGTGCAACAAGATTGAACTTGCGCCATTCCGCATTCATCTTGGGGAAGTCTTCTCGGGTGTGACCACCTCGTGATTCTTCCCGGATAAGGGCGGCGTGTGCGATGCAATCAGAAACTAGCAACATGTTCTCTAGGTCAAGAGCTAAGTGCCAGCCCGAGTTAAATGCTGAACCACCTGGGCAGGTGATATTAGCTAAGCGAGCACGGAATCCTTTGAGCTTTCCAAGAGACTCTTCGAGTTCTAACTTCGTGCGAATGATACCCACCAAATCATTAGTAACTTGTTGGAGATCGGCTTGGATCGTATAAGGATTCTCGCCACCGGGGTTCCGAAGCGGAGCGAGTGCATGATCACTCGCTTTGGTGATCGCCGCATTTGTCACCTGAGGAGTGTTACCGCCAAGACTTTGGAAGTAAGCAACGGCGCCTGCGCCAGCGCGACGTCCGAAGACGAGTAGATCGGAGAGCGAATTTCCACCAAGACGGTTTGATCCGTGCATGCCGCCAGCAGATTCACCAGCGGCAAAGAGGCCAGGGACCCCCGCTGCTGCGCCAGTATCTGGATCAACGAGGATGCCGCCCATCACGTAGTGACACGTCGGGCCCACTTCCATCGCCTGCTTGGTGATGTCGACGTCTGCAAGTTCCTTAAATTGATGCCACATCGAAGGCAATTTCTTCTTGATGACCTCGGGTGCAAGACGCGTCGAGACATCAAGGAAAACGCCACCGTG
>JAPLBA010000039.1 GCA_026393015.1 Actinomycetota bacterium | reverse complement strand
GCGGTCGTGACCTACAGAGCGCTCCACCCAAGGAATGCGAGCAACCAGCAGTAATCCCACTAACACGAGATAGGTGCCGATGAGAGCCGCGAAACGTGCAGCAATCGTGATAAGTCCGGAGGTCTTATGGAGATCCTCAGAGGTGAGGGAAATAACCTCGAGAGCGAGAGTGAAACCAAGGCCGATGCCCAACATTAGGGCGGCAGTATCCCCAGCGCGGTTGAAGCTCTTGACCGACTTTCGGCTCATTCTCACCTCCCTTTACGCTCGAATCATCGTGGGCTCACCTGTGAGAACTCTGAGATGCGTCTCTACGCCCCGTGCGGATTTAGGCTAACCCCATGGAGCCGAGCGGACACCCTGAAATCCGCTCTGTAACACCCATAGTAGACATCCCCAAAGTAGAACGGGTCAGCGGGAAGGCATGGCTCTACTGGGGAGTCGCTGCGCTCGCCTATCTCGTGGCGGTCCACCAGCGCTCCTCGTTTGGAGTTGCGTCTCTCGATGCTGCCCACCGATATCACGTGGGACCCGCCATTCTCAGCCTCTTTCCCGTAGTCCAGTTGATTGCCTACTCACTCTCTCAAATACCTGTAGGAGTGGCCCTAGATCACTTCGGTCCCCGGCGCATGATCACCATCGGTGCAATCATCATGGGCCTAGGACAGCTCACTCTCGCTCTTTCCAGTATTTATCCGATTGCAATTCTTGGACGCGCTGTCGTCGGCATCGGTGATGCTATGACTTTTATTTCGGTACTTCGGGTAACAACCGCTTGGTTCCCACCATCAAAGAACGCCATGATGACCCAAATTATTGGATTACTCGGGTGGTTCGGACAACTACTCTCTGCAATTCCGTTCGCTTTTATTTTACGAACACAAAGCTGGACGATGTCGTTTGTAATTCTCACCGTATCGGCCGCACTGGTAGGAATTTTTTCTTACGCCATCATCCGGGACCGGAATCCTGAACTACTCGCTAATACTTGGCCCCGCCGCCGAGACCTGGTAGATCGCGTAAAGAGTACCTGGGCTCATCCAGCTACAAAAATTGGATTCTGGTCACATTGGAGTAGTCCATTTTCCACAAATATGTTCTCGTTACTCTGGGGAGTGCCTTTCCTTGTTAAGGGCGAAGGCATGTCACAGAGCCAAGCAAGTACCTCACTTACGTCGATCGTGGTGGTTGGAGCACTTGCCGGTGTTGTATTCGGTTATCTCATCGGAAAATTCCCGAATCACTTGGATCGTCTCTCTTATGGAGTCTGCATTTTGATTGCCATTTACTGGGCAGTGATTATTCTCTGGCCTGGGAGAGCGCCTTTCTTGCTCCTCCTCGGCCTGATGGGTGTGATTTCCATTGGGGGGCCCGGCTCTCTTATTGGATTCGCTCATGCTCGCAAACACATTCCTTTGGCAAATATGGGTACCGCGGATGGAATCATTAACGCAGCTGGTTTCTACTCCACACTTCTAGCAATGTTTGGCGTAGGCGTCCTACTTCAAATCGCTGGTGGATACTCCCAAGGAAATTTCAAGATAGCTTTTCTTGCGCTATATCCGATCTGGATTCTTGGCATCATTAAAATTCGAAAATACAACAACCAGCTAAAGAGGTACAACTTATGAAGAACATAGGAAGTAGCGATCTTGCAGTCTCATCTCTTTGCTTAGGTGGAAACCCTTTTGGTTGGGGAGCCACTAGAGAGGAATCTTTCGAAGTACTTGATAAATATGTTGCTGCCGGTGGGAACTTTATCGATACAGCAGACGTTTATAGCCAATGGAAGCCAGGCAACGTCGGCGGCGAGAGCGAAACCATCATTGGGTCATGGATGAATTCGCGGAAGAACCGTGATCACATGGTTATCGCCACCAAAGTCGCCATGCTTGATACTCGTAAAGGTCTCTCGGCAAGCAATATTGCGGGCGCACTAGATGACTCACTTGCACGTCTAGGCACCGATTACATCGATCTCTATTACGCACATCAGGATGACCAAGAAACCCCTCTCGTAGAGACCTTGGGTGCCTTCGATGCCGCGGTGAATGGGGGAAAGGTAAGAGCGTTAGGCGCCAGTAATTACTCCCAAGAACGACTTCAAGAGGCTTTAAACATAAGTAAGGAGAGTGGCTTCGCTCCGTATGTAGCTCTGCAGACCTGGTTTAACTTGCTCGATCAAGATAGGTTGCCGACTTCGTATCGCTCCTTCTGTGTGGCAAACAATATTGGAGTGCTTCCGTTCTATGGAGTCGCTCGTGGATTCCTTACAGGCAAATATCGTCCTGGAATCACCGTGGAGAGTGTGCGTGCTTCGGGAGTTGAAAGCTATGCAAACGATCGCGGTTGGAACACGTTGGACAAGCTTGAAGAAATAGGCAAGGCCCATGGCGCACCGATCGCATCTGTCGCGCTGGCATGGTTGCGTGCGCAGGAATCTATCGTTGCTCCGATCGCTAGTGCGCGAATAGCTTCACAACTCGATGACTTGTTGCCCACACCACAACTTACTGATCAGGAATTAGCGGCTCTTACAAAAGTTGGCGCATAGCGCGGCAAGAGGGGAATAATGATGATTGCCGCGAATGCCATTGGAATAAAGAGTTCGTAAGCCATTCCAGTAAATGTTGCGCTCACCGCATTAGCTCCTGCTGCAAAGATCGCGCCGAGGAAAGTTTGGCAAGCACCAAAGTAACCCGCCGCTGTTCCTGCACGCGCTGCGTGATGATGAGTGGCTAGTGCGATGCAATTCGCGAAGGTAAAACCTATTGTGCTCATCGTGAGTAGCAAGAGAGCCGCCGAAATCCAGAGCGCTGGCTGATCAAAGTGTGAATAGATCGCCAACGCGAACCCCCAGAAAGCGCCCCATGCGCAACCAAAACGGAGCATGGTGGC
>JAPLBA010000125.1 GCA_026393015.1 Actinomycetota bacterium | reverse complement strand
GAGAATCGTTGAGCATGAATACCATCGCGCGTAAGCCCTCCACCAACGCTCTCGGCAAATGCGAAGTAATGATTGCCTTGCCCATCTTTGGCAACTGCCGCTGTCCCCGGAATAAGGGGCCAAGGTTTTGCCGGCGGGAAGAATCCAGCGACCACTTGTCGATCAAGCGGGGAGATCTGGGAAATCACTAGCTCGAGCTCTACCTCTCCCGGAATTGAAGAGGCACCGAGGCCAAGAGTGAGCTGATTGGCGGCAGTAGCGATGAGGGCGGAATTGTCAGACATAGGAAGAGTTAACGCCCTCGGACACCCTCTGGCAAGTACCCCCCCATCCCTAGTAGATTCTCTGGCATGTTCCACGAGGCGGAATGCCGTTCCGCTCTAAGCGCCCTCGAGGCCTTCATGGTTGCCATTGAGGCGCGTGAAATCCCCGGCGTCTTACACGGCTATGAGCGCAGTGAAGAGGTCTACGTCTTCATCGAAGGACCGCGCTGGGCCAGCCATGGGTATGAAAACGTGGCTCGCGGCTGGAGCGCATATCAAACCTCTCCCATGGGAGTGACCGGGCATAAATGGATTGAAGGTCCAGAAATGATCGGCAACGAATCACTCGTGAGTATTCAAGGGATTCTCGATCTCGATTACGAAGCCAACGAGCGAAGAGACGTTCTCCGCCTCCGATTCACCTGGGTGCTTCGCAAAGATGAGAACGGCAAATGGGGAATTGTGCACGAACATGCATCGCAACCCTTAGCAGATCCTTACGGAGCTGGCGATTGGGTCACTGGAGAGGGCAAGTCATGACTTTTGTTGGAGCACACTCTAAGCCTTTCGCAGAGGAGCGCACTTACTATCGCGCACTTGCTCTGCAAGCACGCACCGAAGCGGTAAATAATCTCAACAACGAGGAAGCACGCGCAGCGATGCTCTCTTCCATTTCACGTATCTCAACAAACATTGGTGCGGCAAACACCTTCCTTGGTGGAGATATCAAACTTGTTGTGCTCCCTGAGTACTTCCTCACCGGCTATCCCATGGGCGATGCAGTTCCTGCGTGGAAAGAGAAAGCAGCGCTCAACCCCTCTGGAGTCGAATTCGACAAACTTGGTGAAGTGGCGCAGAAGCACTCGACTTATCTTTCAGGAAATGTGTATGAGAGCGATCCCAACTTCGCAGAGCTCTACTTTCAAACATCTTTCATCATCGATCCGAGCGGCGAAGTGGTGTTGCGCTACCGGCGCCTCCACTCCATGTTCTCCCCCAGTCCTTGGGATGTCTGGGATAAATATGTAGATCTATACGGCATAGACGCTGTTTTCCCAGTCGTTAAAACTGAGATTGGAAATCTTGCAGTAATTGCCAGCGAAGAAATTCAATACCCAGAACTAGCTCGTGCTTTCGCCTTGCGCGGCGCCGAAGTCCTTCTGCATTCAACAAGTGAAGTAGGTTCTCCCGCACTTACTCCAAAAGACGTGGCGAAACGAGCACGCGCCTGGGAGAGCGGCTGCTATTTAGTCAGTGCAAACTCTGGTGGGCTCTACGGGTCTCCGGTACCACCCAATTCCACCGATGGAATGAGCAAAGTCCTTGATTACACAGGGCTTGTGCTAGCCGAAGCTGGCTTCGGAGAATCAATGGTGGCTAACGCAGCCATTGATATCAGCGCCGTGCGTCGACATAAGGCGAAGCCAGGAATGGGTAACTTGCTTGCCCGCACCAAGACCGCAATGTGGGCGCAAGAGTACGCGCGCCACAGCGTTGATACCCCGAATGGTTTAGCGGGGACAATCGCGGAACGTGCCTACTTCCTGGCACATCATCGTGAAGCTATCGACAATTTGGCACGACGTTGGGAGTCGCAGTGACCCAATTAGATCAAAATGTGCAAGTAAGAAATCCTCGAACCGGAATGAACGATCGCGCACTCGACGCGCCTTCACATGAAGAATTAGTGAAGTTAACCAGCCGACTTCGCGTGAATCAAAAGCGCTGGCAGAACGCAGGTCCAGCGCACCGCGCCGAAGTACTCCTCAGGTGGCGTGATGCTGTCATCGCACATAAAGACGAACTTGCCCAAGCACTCACCGAAGATACGGGTCGTCGCACCGAGAGCAATATTGAAGTGCAAGTGAGTGTCGATGGACTCAATCGTTGGGCAAGTCAAGCTGTTGAACTACTCGATGAAGAAACGATTCAACACACCACGATGCCCGGAGTGTCCGTAGCGCCTTCGATTAGGCCATACCCACTTGTCGGGATTATCAGCCCGTGGAATTTTCCACTTCTGCTCGCGTTGATTGACGCCATCCCAGCACTTGCCGCTGGGTGTGCAGTCATCATCAAACCGAGTGAGATCACTCCACGATTCCTAGGACCACTAGCGAAGACCTTGATTGATGTTCCAGAAATCGGCGAGGTCGTCGGCCTCATTGAAGGCGCAGGCGAAACCGGTGCCGCACTCATTCCACTTGTG
>JAPLBA010000145.1 GCA_026393015.1 Actinomycetota bacterium | reverse complement strand
TACCACTCCGGCATCAACTGTCTGGATGGCAAACGTGATGGCTGAGTTCTTGCCTCCCGGTGTCTTTAACGTGGTTTGTGGTGACCGCGACAGTGGTCGCTCGCTAGTCGAGCATAAGATTCCACAGATGGTTTCCATCACTGGCTCCATTCGCGCAGGTATGGAAGTTGCTGGTTCAGCGGCTAAAGATGTGAAGCGGGTGCACCTCGAACTAGGTGGAAAAGCACCGGTTGTTATTTTCAACGACGCTAATCTCGAAGCTGCTGCCGAAGGAGTGGCTATCGGTGGTTACTTCAATGCTGGTCAAGATTGCACTGCTGCCACACGTGTAATGGTGGAAGCGGGTGCATACAAAGATTTCGTGGCACTTCTTGCGGAGAAAGTTAAGGAGATTGCCACCACTGGTGCTCCAGATGAAGACATTCTTTACGGCCCGCTCAACAACGCGAATCAATTAGCGCGCGTGAAGGGATTCTTGGAGCGTGTACCTTCTCACGCCAACGTCGTTACCGGTGGAAATCAGGTGGATCGTGCTGGCTATTTCCACGAAGCCACGATCGTTGCCGATTTGCAACAGAAGGACGAAATGATTCAAGACGAAATCTTTGGACCGGTTGTCACTGTGCAGAAGTTTAAAGATGAGGCGGAGGCACTTACTTTCTCTAACGATACGAAGTACGGCTTAGCTTCAAGTGTATGGACTAAGGACAATGGCACTGCCATGCGTATGTCACGAGGCCTCGACTTTGGTGTTGTTTGGGTGAACACGCATATTCCGATCGTGGCAGAAATGCCACACGGTGGTTTCAAGCATTCTGGATACGGCAAAGATCTCTCGATGTATGGTTTCGAGGATTACACCCGCATCAAGCACGTGATGATCAACATCGGCGAGTAACACCTTC
The DNA here is from genome assembly GCA_026393015.1 of Actinomycetota bacterium. Taxonomy (GTDB): domain Bacteria; phylum Actinomycetota; class Actinomycetes; order Nanopelagicales; family Nanopelagicaceae. The sequence goes on along the minus strand of JAPLBA010000145.1, from coordinate 2,935 downwards.
CTATCACTACTCCAGAAGAGGCTAACGCATGTCCATAGATAGTGGCTTAGCTAAAGAACTCGATCTTACTTCTGATGCGTTGGCTGAAACTGCGCATCTGCAAAAGCACTTCGGGCGATATGACATCCTCTTCTTCACCATTTGCACTCTGGTGGGTATCGATACGATCGGCACGGTTGCCGCATCAGGTGCTCAGGCATTTACCTGGTTAATTATTTTCGCCATCGTGTTCTTTGTACCGCAAGCACTCCTCTTCGCTGAGCTCGGGACGGCTTTTCCACAAGAAGGTGGCTCATATCTCTGGGCACGGCTCGCGTTTGGCCGCCTGGTCGCTGCAATTAACAACGTGCTCTACTGGGTGACTAATCCAGTCTGGCTCGGCGGTACTCTCGCACTTGTCGGCGCGACGGCATTCGAAACTTTCTTTCTTAACGGTCATCCGATGTCAAATATTTGGTGGTATATCTTCACTCTCGCCTTTATCTGGATTGGTGTCACCAGCGCAATTCTTTCCTTCAAGGTAGGAAAGTGGATTCCTACTTTCGGTGCTTTCGCTCGGTTCATTCTTCTTGGATTCTTCTCCATCTCCGTAGTTATCTATGGAATCAAGAACGGTATCCACGGTGTCCATGGCGGCGACTTCGGGATTTCCTTCGGTGGCCTTGTCGCACTCGCCGGAGTGTTGCTCTTCAACTATGTAGGTTTTGAACTTCCTAGTAGCGCAGGAGACGAGATGAAGGATCCTCGTCGCGATATTCCCTATGGTCTCTTTCGCGCAGCGATCGCCGCAGTGCTGCTCTATGGTTTGCCGATCCTTGGCATTCTTGTGGTGTTGCCGACGCAGGATGTTTCCAATCTCGGTGGTTTCCTCGATGCCATCAAGGCAGTTTTCACGATCTATGGTGGATCAACCGGTGCTGATGGCGTGGTTCTCACCGGCTTTGGAGCCATCCTTGGCGGTGCTGGTGGCATTCTCTTTATTATTTGTGTTCTCTCCTCCGGCGTCACTTGGATTATGGGTTCGGATCGTTCGCTCGCGGTCTCTGGCTATGACGGAGCGGCTCCCCGCGCGCTTGGAGTTATCTCGGCAAAGTACGGCACTCCTGTTCGAGTAAATATTCTGAGCGGATTGCTATCGACGGCAGTACTCATCATGGCTCGCACGATTAGTGAGGGAAATGCGATGAAGTACTTCACTGCAGTTCTTGGTATCGCCGTCTCCACCACCTTGCTTTCGTATTTGGCAATCTTTCCAGCACTCTGGCGCTTGCGCGTCACGCATCCAGATCATCCCCGCCCGTATCGTGCGCCGTGGGCAAAATTTCTCTCAGTCTGGCTCACGCTCATCATTGCCTTCGCATCGATTCAATTAGTGGCGCCAGGTCTCGGCGTTGATTGGTTCGGCGATGACTTTAGGCCGGATGGCTGGGAGCAAACTGAACGGTGGAAGTTCCTCTTCACCGAAGCGGTGCCAGTCCTCTTCTTCATACTGGTCGGAGTACTCTTCTGGGTTGCTGGCGGCAGTACTCGAAAGAACGCGGCCAGCGCCCGTAAATAATTTCATTTCGCCTCCTTTGCTAATACGGGTGGAATTGGGGTCGGTGAATCGATGGATTCTTGGCTCGAAGTGATTAGGCTCCGTACTATCGCCCGGGATTGATGCTGGATTGAAGCTGGATTGACTGAGGAGTAGACATGTCAGAAAAGAAGAACCTGCCACCTGTTGAATCGCTGACGCCAGAAATGCGTAAAGTAATCTCAAGTCAGTTCTCTCGTCGCGGTGTTATCGCAGGCGCTGGAGCGGTCGGACTCGCTGCCTTTTTGGCAGCTTGCGGCACCAAGGGCACTGCCGACACTCAGAGTTCTGCTGCACCTGCATCAGCCGATCAATCTGACTCGGATAAGTCACTAAATGTCTCCAACTGGCCGCTCTATATCGATGTCGATGCCAAAGATGAATCCATTCGACCTTCTGTAGTTGCATTCACTGCTGCTACTGGAATCAAGGTTGCCTACACAGAAGATGTCAGTGATAACAACGTCTTCTTTGGCAAGGTTCGTAATCAACTCGCCGCTGATCAAGATACGGGTCGCGACATCATGGTGCTTACCGACTGGATGGCCGCCAGGATGATTCGCCTAGGCTGGGCGCAGAAACTCGATAAGGCAAATATTCCCAACGTTGAAGCACACCTTCGCGCAGCTCTCAAGACACCTTCGTGGGATCCCACTCGCGATTACTCTGCGCCATGGCAATCAGGTTTCGGTGGTATCGCCTATAACGGCGCTGTCACTAAGCCAGTCATGACGATTGATGAACTCTTTACGCGCCCTGATCTGAAGGGCAAGGTCACCTGCCTCTCTGAAATGCGCGACACCATGGGTCTTGTATTGCTTTCAATGGGCAAAGATCCTGCGGTCTTTAATCAAAGTGATTTTGATGCTGCTATTGAAAAGATTCAGAAGGCCGTAGATTCCGGCCAGATTCGAAAGTTCACGGGTAATGAGTACGCACCTGACCTAGCAAAAGGCAATATTGCTGCATGCGTGGCATGGTCTGGTGATGTCATCCAACTTCAAGCGAAGAACGACAAGATCAAATATGTCATTCCAGATGCTGGTGCGATGCTCTGGTCGGACAATATGGAGATTCCAAATAACGCCAAGCATAAGAAAAACGCTGAGGCTTGGATCAATTATTACTACGATCCCAAGGTGGCTGCGCAAGTTGCTGCATATGTAAATTACATCTGCCCGGTTGATGGAGCGCAAGAAGAGGCAGCCAAGATCGATCCTGCTCTTGCGAACAACCCGTTGATCTTCCCAGATGCAGCCACACTCGCTAAGGCGCATATCTTTGCTGGCCTCGACGAAGCCACCGAGAAGAAGTGCCAAGATGCGTTCGCAAAGGTAATGGGCGGTTGATGGATCAGAT
>JAPLBA010000101.1 GCA_026393015.1 Actinomycetota bacterium | reverse complement strand
ATCGCCGCCGTATGCTTTATTCTCGCCCTCAAGGGTCTCTCCTCACCTAAGGGTGCACGTCGTGGAAACATCATCGGTGCCATTGGTGCCACCATCGCAACAGTGGTGGTCTTCTTCTATAACGATCCCGCAGAAGGTGGGCTAAAGAATCTTCCGCTCATCCTGATCGCCATTCTTGTGGGCGTTATCGTTGGCGTACCAGCCGCTCGCAAAGTTCAAATGACCGCGATGCCACAACTTGTTGCACTCTTTAATGGTGTGGGTGGTGGCGCTGCTGCGCTCGTAGCAATCGTCGAATACTTGCACCTTGGAGATAAAGCATCAGGTGGCGCAGTGGGCGCAACAGTTTTCACCGTTCTCGTCGGTTGCATCTCATTCACTGGCTCAATTCTCACCTTCTTAAAGCTCCAAGAACTCATGACGACACGTCCAGTGGTCTTCCCCGGCGGTCGCGCCGTCATTGCGCTCGTCTTGCTCGCGGTACTCGGAGCAGCTGGTTGGGTGGGGGTCGACAAGGGTTCAACTTCTCTCTTAGTTCTCACGGTTCTCTCACTCGCCTTCGGCATCCTCTTCGTGCTTCCCGTAGGTGGCGCAGACGTGCCGATCGTGATCTCGCTCCTTAATGCCTTTACCGGTCTCACGGTGGCGGCTACCGGCTACGTACTCGACTCCACCCTCCTCTTGGTCGCTGGAACATTAGTCGGCGCCAGCGGAACGATCCTCACTCGCCTCATGGCATCTGCGATGGGTCGTCCCATCCTTGGCATCCTCTTTGGAGCCTTCACTGCAACACCTCAGGCGGCCCTCAACGCTGCTGATGCGCGCCCCGTGAAGTCTGGCTCCCCCGACGATGTCGCTATCCTCCTCGCCTACGCTCGCCGCGTAGTCATCGTGCCGGGCTTTGGCCTTGCCGTTGCCCAGGCCCAGCACACGGTGCGGGAGCTCGCAGATTTGCTCACCGCAAGGGGCGTGGAAGTTGCCTACGGTATTCACCCGGTTGCGGGAAGAATGCCAGGGCATATGAACGTTCTTCTTGCTGAGGCCAACGTGCCTTACGAGCAACTCAAGGAGATGGAAGAAGTGAACCCGACTTTCTCGCAGACAGATGTCGCCCTCGTGGTGGGTGCCAACGATGTAGTGAACCCGGCAGCAAAGACCACGCCTGGTTGCCCCATCTACGGCATGCCAATCCTTGACGTTGATCAAGCGACGAATGTAATCTTCCTCAAGCGTTCGATGCGTCCAGGTTTTGCTGGCATCGAGAACGAACTTCTTTACGACCCTCGTACGACTCTGCTCTTTGGTGATGCAAAAGATTCACTCACTAAAGTTGTGAGCGCATTGAAGGCGTTTTAATTGCCAGCGATCACAGTTGCCGACTTGACCGTGCTGCCTCGTGTGGGCACAGTCAATCCGCTTAACTCCGTATCGCGACCGCTTCGCAGTATCACTACCGCGCCGCAAGGTTTTGAAGGCGAAGGTTTCCCGGTGCGTCGCGCGTTTGCCGGCATCGCACTTGAAGATGCTGACCCGTTCATCATGATGGACCAGATGGGCGAGGTGGAGTACGCACCAGGTGAACCTAAAGGAACACCGTGGCATCCACATCGTGGTTTCGAAACAGTCACATACATCATTGATGGCGCCTTTGATCACCGCGATTCACACGGTGGTGGCGGCACTATCACCAATGGTGATACGCAGTGGATGACCGCTGGTGGTGGAATTCTGCACATTGAGACTCCGCCAGAAGCATTGGTGGTTTCCGGCGGCCTCTTCCACGGCTTCCAACTCTGGGTCAATCTGCCACGTGATCAGAAGTGGGCAGCGCCGCGCTATCAAGATCTACGCGCCACCGACGTGGGTCTGCTCACTTCAAGCGATGGTGGGGCACTCATTCGGGTGATCGCTGGTTCGCTAGAAAGTGAGCAAGGTCCGATTAACGGGCCAGGAAGTACATATACGCCGATCACTATTTTGCACGTGACTCTTACCGCCGGCGCAGAGGTCACCCTTCCGTGGCGCCCAGATTTTAATGCGCTCGCTTACACGATGAATGGTCGCGGAGTGGTAGGAAACGAGAAGCGTCCGATCCAGATGGGTCAGTTGGCGCTCTTCGGTGCGGGCGATTCCATTACGTTAGGCGCACAATCGATTCAAGAGTCGCGTGCGAAAGAAGTGGACTTTGTGATTCTCGGTGGCGCACCTATTCAGGAGACCATCGCGTGGATGGGACCTTTCGTGATGAATACCAAAGCTGAAGTGCTACAAGCTTTTGAGGATTATCAAAAGGGACGCCTGGGCGTGAAACCCGCGGAGCATGCCACGGCGCATGCTGGTGCTCCCACAACCGTTCGTGAGAATTAAGTACGCTTCAACCCCTCCACAACCGCTTCGAGCTCTCCACAATCGCGATGATGGAGAAGTCTTTCTGGGTTTTATAACTTTCCGTTAAAGGCGTGACGTAGGTGATAACTCTAAGTCTCGTTTATTAAGTAAATGTCAGTGGTGCTCGAGAAAATTAAGCCATGAACAGATTGAGCGAACTCCTCGCCTCAGAGCCTGGCCCCGAGATGATCGCCGCCCTCGCCCAGATAGATCCACTCGAGATTTCGCGCGCTGAAAGAGTCGATTACTTGGCGCTCCTCCGTCGGTGCAACAGTTGGATGGAGAGCCTCATCTCACGAGCCGTGCTCGCAATCGCCGGCCCAGAACCACATCGAGCAGATGAAGATCTCCCCCGAGAGATACAAGGGGTCGATGAGGCTCCTCGCGAAGAGATTTCTGCTGCTCTTCGTCTTAGTAGTGGGAGTGCGCAACGCGAAATAGATGTTGCCCGAGCGCTCCATGTTGATATGCCAGCTTTGCAACGGGCTCTTGAGTCTGGTGACCTCTCTCGTACTCATGCGCGCATCATCATCGACGAAAGTGCTGAGCTGCGCCGCCTTGGGATTGATCGCGCTCGCATCAACGCTCTTACCGAGAGAGCCATCGCCTACTCCGAACTTCACACGCCTGCCCAACTTGCCCGCCACATGCGAAGCGAAATCGTTAATGTGGCGCCAATGGAGGCCGAGATTGTTCATGCGGCTGCGCGCGGAACTCGTCGCGTCATTTGCTATCCAGAGCCCGATGGCATGGCAACCATTCTTGCCCTACTGCCAATAGAAGCCGCGCAACGCGTGATGAATGCCATCAATCGCATCGTGCGTGCACAGGACGACGAGAGGAGCACTCGAAAGAGTGTGCGCCGAAGAGTCTCGGAGGATTCCCGAAGAGTATCGGAAGATTCAAAGTCACCAACTTCTGCAGAGATTCAACAATTCATGCGACGGACAGATCTCTTAGAGACGCGGCGGGCAGATGCCTTAGTCCTCCTCGTCGAAGATTCCGCCCTCCGGTTCACGCAACCTCCTGATATCGAAGGTGATCTAGTGAGTAGAAGTGCTACGACGCTTGCGCAAGATAGAGAGATTAGCGCGCAGATTAATGTGACCATCGACCTCCCCTCCTTGCTCGGCCTAGCCGATACACCTGGCGAATTGCGCGGATACGGCGCCATTCCAGCATCTGTTGCTCGCGAATTAGCGATGAGTGGAAAGTGGCGTCGATTTATCACCGATCCACAGAACGGGCACCTCATCGATATCGGCCGAAGTAGTTATACGCCGACTGCTGCCCTGCGAGAATTAATCATCGCCCGGGATGGGAGTTGCCGATTCCCCGGTTGCGCACAACCTCCGAGTAAATCAGATCTCGATCACGCTATTGCGTGGGGCGAAGGAGGTGCAACGGATCGGGCCAACCTTGGACTCCTCTGTCGAAGACACCATCGACTCAAGACTCACGATGGCTGGGCTCTATTAAGCAACGAGGACGGATCGTGTACCTGGACAGCGCCGAGCGGTCATCGCTACCACGTGCCCGCCCGCACCTTCACGGGGAGAAGTGCTCCACCCAGCGATCTCGCTGCCTAATTTCTTACTTCGCGCGCCTTACGGTAGCTAACCCGAGTAATACGATCGGAATAGCTGCTACGGCGCAGAGCACACCGTAGTTGGCGGTGGCAATGATGATGCCGGCCATCACCCCACCGAGCGCGCCTGCACCATTCATCATCAGATCTGATGCGCCTTGCGCCGCGGGGCGGTCTGCTGAATCGAGAGATTCGGCGAGGAGCGTCGAACCCGCAACGATGGTGGCCGACCAACCTAAGCCGAGGAGAAAAAGTCCGATGCCGAGTGAAATAGCGTCGTCCGCCGCAGCAGTACCAGCCACCAGAGCTGAAAGAAGTAGGAGTAGGACGCCTAACCGAATGACTGCATAACGTCCGTAACGATCGGTGAGCCAACCCATCACAGGCGAGAGTGCGTACATACCCAAAATGTGAACGCTAATGACTAAGCCAATCACTTGCAGTGAAACATCGACGTGACGCATATGGACTGGCGTCATCACCATGATGCTCACCATTGCGATGTGGCCCACGACAATTGCCGCCAGTGCGATGGTGGCAGGACGGGATGCGCGAATAGTGACGAACGCTCGCTTGGTCGTGCCGCGTTCACGTTTCACCGGATCGCTCGCATCACGGCGCGAGTAGAGATAGGGATCAGGTCGTAGCCAAATCCAGATAATTGCTGCTCCCACTAGCAACATCGTGCCGGCGAAGAGATAAGGGCCGACCAATTCGCGCATACCAAATGAGGTGGCAATCGAGCCCGAGAATTCGAGCAGATTTGGACCTGCGACTGCGCCTACAGTTCCGGCCCACACCACCAGTGAGAGATCGCGAGCGCGATGTTCTTCGCTGGAGAGATCAACCGCCGCAAATCGAGTCTGGTATCCCGCCGCTGACGCCGCCCCAACCATCATCGTCCCGAAGAGGATGAGCGGAAGAAAACTTAAGCTCCCCCCGAGGACTGCAGCTGCCGCTCCCATCGCGCCGACGATATACCCAGTGGAGAGAGCCAGACGCCGCCCGCCACGAACAGTGAGTGAGGCCAGTGGTATTGCCATCAACGCGGCACCGAGCACACTAAAAGTTTGCGCCAGCCCGGAAAGCGATTCACTCCCAGAGACTTCCAAAACCAAGAGTCCACCTGCAGGCACCGCTCCTGCCACACCTATGCCAGAGAAGACTTGGGCTGCGGACAGAGTTTGAATCGTACGCCTACGCACACTGACGATCGCCTCTTCACTCACTTAGTGAGCGTAGCCAAGAAATCAGTGGGGTGAGCACAAAGGCGCGCCCGCACCTCTCGCAAAAGGCTGACAGATTGACCGACTGAATCACCGAGCAGAATCACCGAGCAGAATCACCGAGCAGAATCACCGAGCAGAGTCACCGAGCAGAGTCACCGAGCAGAGTCACCGAGCAGAGTCACCGAGCAAAGTCTCCGAGCAAAGTCTCCGAGCAAAGTCACCGAGCATAGGAAAAGTTGGCTACGGAGTCGTCTTAGACTTGGTAAGCAGCGTTTGTTACCGGCGCTCCGGGTAGCGGGTACCCGGTGCTATCGTGCAAGTAACGACGTCTAATCGCTGGTGTCGCAGCTACTTTTCGAAGTGCTTCGTCCTGACGCTTGATGACGAACTCATGGTTCTCCCCGGCCGCAGCTTCCATATCCATAGCAGCGGCGTGGTTGCGGGCAATCGAGCGCTCATACAAAGGCTTTTGAATTGCTTCAAAGGCAAGTAGCGCTTCTCGAACCTTATTGGGGTCTTTCAACTCGGCGGCAGTTGGTAATTTCGCCAACAAGTT
>JAPLBA010000109.1 GCA_026393015.1 Actinomycetota bacterium | reverse complement strand
TAGCGGGCGCTACAAATCTCATTGCGGGATTTGTTTTTATTCTTTCAGGAAAGATCGCGTGGCTCGCGGTTTTACTGATTGGCATCTCCTCCTATGCTGGCGCCTTCGTTGGGTCACGAGTAGGGCGCGGAATTCCGTCGTGGATTTATCGCACAATCATTACTGTCACCGGTTTATACGCAAGTTTTAGGCTCTTCACATCATGACCATTCCTTTTGGTCAAGCCTCTCCACAACTGCTTGAAGATTTCGCGGCGCTCACTGACGTTGTCTTGCGAACACGATCCGAACCTTCAGGTGGACTTTTCATAGCTGAGGGCGCCATCACAATAGAACGTGCGTCCTCCTCTGGAGCCCGCGCTCGAGCCGTGCTTTGCGAAGAGAAGTGGCTAGATTCACTTCCGGCGTTCGCCGTAGACGTTCCGATTATCGTCGGATCACAATCGGAGTTGAGAAGTGTTACGGGATACATCGTCCATCGAGGAGCATTGGCTAGCTTCCATCGTCCAGTAGCACTTGATCACAGTGCACTCATTCGCGACTCCCATACGTTGCTCATTCTCGAAGGTTTGGTAAACCACACCAACGTAGGTGCAATTATCCGGAGTGCGGCTGCCTTTGGCGTGGATGGCATTCTCTTAGACACTCATTGTGCCGATCCGCTATACCGACGAGCGATAAGAACTTCGATGGGAACTATTTTCAACATTAAGTGGGCTAGATTCACAGATCATTTGGATCTTGCAGAACGGCTTGCCGAATCAAAGTACGACGTGCTCGCCCTTACTCCACTCCCATCAGCAAGAAGCATCAGATCTTGGAGGCCGGGGGAGCGAAGCGCCCTCATCTTGGGTACGGAGGGTGACGGGTTATCCACTGACGCCCATGGAATTGCTACGCAGGAGTTACGAATTCCCATGGCTGCAGGGATTGACTCGCTCAATGTGTCGGCGGCAGCAGCGGTGGCGCTCTACGAATTCACCAACCATGTTCATTCCTGATGCGTTGGTTCACGAATCCTGGATACCTTTTCTAGATTCGCAACGAGAGACGCTGGATGAGCTAGCCGACCATCTTGAAAAAGAGATGGGCAAAGGCACTTTGTTTTTTCCAGATAGGGAATTGATTCTGCGCGCGTTCGAAATGTCTGTCAGAGATGTCCGTGTTCTCATTCTTGGCCAAGACCCGTATCCGACTCCCGGTCATGCCATCGGATACTCCTTCGCAACCCATACTCATGTCAGTCCAATACCTGCCTCTTTGCGCAACATCATCAAGGAAGTATCAAATGACGTGGGACAATTGACGACATTAGATTTATCCTTGATATCTTGGCGGGCTCAAGGTGTGTTTCTTTTAAATAGGGTGCTCACCGTCGAGTCAGGTGCGGTGGGATCCCATAGGAAAATTGGTTGGGAAGGATTTACTGAATCTGCCGTTGATTTTCTTATCAAGAGAAATCCTCATGTGGTTGCGATGCTGTGGGGTAAAGATGCAGAGTCACTTAAATACCTCTTCGATCCTTCACGAGTGATCATCACCGCACACCCCAGTCCGCTTTCGGTCAACCGAGGATTCTTTGGAAGTAAGCCTTTCTCTCGATGCAACGATTTATTGAAGCAAATGGGTCATCAACCCGTGGATTGGCGCTAGGTTTCTCGAATGCGTGAATTCTTCGCCGGTGCTCGTGCTGTCCCCGTCACCTCTTGGCGAGCGCCCTCGCAATGGCGGTGCTCACGGCGTACCTACCTCATTCTTTTGCTTGGGCTCTATCTCTACGGGACTGGCGACGCCATCATCATTAACGCCACTCTTGGCGCGGGTCCATGGGTGGTTTTCGCCCTTGGCGTCACACATGTAACTGGTCTATCGATTGCTTTCACCACATTTATTCTGAGTGTCTTTGCTGTTTTATGTTGGATTCCGTTACGCCAGAAGCCGGGGCTGGGAACTATTAGTAATGCCGTGGTCATCTCCATAGCTATCGGAATCGGCACCGCAGTAATTCCGGAGCCTTCAAATCTTTATGTGCGTATCGGTATGGTGATTCTCGGGATATTTTCGATAGCGGTGGCGAGCGCGCTCTATCTGACTTGCGGTTTAGGGGCGGGGCCCCGTGACGGACTCATGACGGGTATCAACAAAAGATTCGGTGTGCCTGTCGGGAGGGCCCGGTTAGTCGTGGAGCTCACTGTGGTTTCTCTTGGCTGGCTGCTCAGCGGAATGCCTCGGGATGGCAGCCTGGGGTTAGGTAAGAATGTGGGCTTGGGCACTGTGCTTTTTGCCTTGCTCATAGGTCGGTGTGTTGCCATCACTCTTGGGTTCGTTGGGCGAAGAGCGTGACACTCGCGAAAGCTCTTAAGGCTCTTCCGAAAGTTGATAGAGATCTCGCCAAATTTATGAAGATCTCTCCCCAATGTGGATTAGGCGAAGGTGAACCTCCATATCGAAATCACTTTGAAACCTTAATGAAGGCGGTCGTGTCACAACAGATATCCACGAAGGCCGCGGACTCAATCACTCAGAAACTAAGTATTCTGATCAACGACGACTTCTCGCCCAGTGCACTGCTCTCGGTTCCCCATGATGGATTGAGAGGAGCTGGTCTCTCCGGGGCTAAAGCACGAACCGTCACCGAGTTGGCTGAGGCAATCATCTCAGGTCGAATTTACGTTGATGAATTCGAAGAGATGCCAGATGATGAAATCACGGCTGCACTCACGCAAGTGTGGGGGATTGGGCGCTGGACTGTTGAAATGTTTTTGATGTTCTCGCTGGCTAGGCGAGACGTGTGGCCCAGTGGTGATCTGGGAGTACGCCGCGGTTGGTCTCTCATCAAGGGCGAGCCTATGCTCGATGCAAAGGCTCTTGAGCCATTAGGGGAGCCGTTTCGTCCTTATCGCAGCGTCGTCGCCTGGTACTGCTGGCAAGCCACGGACCTGCTTAAAGAACCGAAGTAATTACAGGGTGGTGGTGTCGATGACGAATCTGTATCGAACGTCACTGGCAACGGCGCGATCGTAAGCCACGTTAATCTGATCAGCGGTGATCATTTCTACCTCGCTGGTGATCCCATGCTTGGCACAGAAAGCGAACATTTCCTCAATCTCGGCGATCCCGCCAATCGCAGATCCCGCGAGGCTTCGGCGTTGATTGAGTAGTGAACCTGCGTCTACGGAGTACGGCTTTCCAGGGAGTCCAATGACGACCAAGGTTCCGTGCAACTTAAGGAGACCCAGATAAGTATTGATGTTGAGATCGGCCGAAACCGTATTGAGGATGAGATCGAATTTCTTGCTTAAAGCTTTCTTGAATGCTGTGTCACTTGTGTCGACGAAGTGATCGGCGCCCATTGCTAGTGCATCCTTCTCTTTGCCAGCCGAGTGTGAGAGCACGGTGACTTCAGCTCCCATTGCATGCGCAAATTTGACTCCCATGTGGCCTAGTCCGCCCAAGCCAATAATCGCAACTTGCATTCCAGGGCCGGCGTTCCAATGACGAAGAGGAGAATAGAGCGTGATGCCTGCGCACAGGAGTGGGGCAACTCCCTCGATGTTCAATGATTCAGGAATATGGAGCGCATAGTGCTCGTTGAGGACGATGCCGCTTGAATACCCACCTTGGACGATTGTGGTGCCATCTTTTTCGTAAGTGTTGTAGGTACCTGTCATACCTCCAAGGCAGTACTGCTCGAGTCCTGCTTCGCAATTTTCACAGGAGCGACAGGAGTCGACAAAGACACCCACACCAGCAAGATCGCCAATCTTAAATTTGGAGACCCCAGTGCCCACACGTGTGACCCGACCCACGATCTCGTGGCCGGGCACCATCGGGAATATGGCTGGACCCCACTCTTCCCGCGCTTGATGGATGTCTGAGTGGCAGATGCCCGCGTGTGAAATAGCTATCTCGACATCGAGTGTTCCAGGCTCACGCCGGTCGAAGGTGAATGGAACTAACGGTGCACCCGCAGACAATGCGGCATAGGAACGTACTTGGGCCACGAAAACCTCCAACAGTTGAGTGCTCCGACCCTAGGGCACGCGATGGCCGTGCACCACATTGTGGTGACCTAAATCGGAGGAATCTCGTGGCAAGATGTCCTGTATGGCTGAGCTCATCTATTACTGCGGCACCATGGATGCCGGTAAGTCGACGCTCGCCCTCCAAACAGCCCATAACCATGAATCTCGTGGTCGCACGGGAATCATATTCACATGTAATGACCGAGCTGGCGCAGGTGTTCTCTCTTCACGTCTAGGGCTCCAGAAAGCGGCAGTCGAAGTAAGTGTTGACTTGAATTTGCATAGCCATGTGCGCGAACTGGTCTCCAACGGTCTGCGCGTCGAGTTTGTCATCTGCGATGAGGCTCAGTTCTACTCATCTGAACATATCGAGCAACTTGCCCTGATTGTGGACGGACTGGGAATCGATGTTTATGCCTTTGGCATCCTTGCTGATTTTCGTACGAAGCTCTTCCCCGGATCGGCTCGACTAGTTGAGCTAGCTGATCGCGTGAATACTCTGCAGGTGGAGGCGCTCTGTTGGTGCGGAGCTCGAGCCACACATAATGCTCGTACCTTTGGTGGAACGATGGTAACCGTAGGTGAACAAGTTTTTGTGGGGGATACCGACTCTGACACCGTTGTTGGATATGAAGTTCTCTGTCGTCGCCACCATATGCGTGAGATCACACACTCGGTTGCCAAAGAGATGAAGGAGATCAAGTGAAAGGCTTCGAGGACATCTTCACGGCTAACGCCCAATACGTTCAGGATTTTCAGTCGAGTGCGCTCACCGGTCAAGCAGCTCGCGGTCTTGCCATCATCACCTGCATCGATTCGCGAATTGCTCCTTTGGCCATCATGGGAATGCAGCCGGGAGATGCCAAAATTATTCGTAACGCTGGGGCCCGGGTTACCGATGACGTTTTGCGCACCCTTGTCCTCGCCACTCATTTGCTCAACGTCTCCCGCATTCTGGTGATGCCACATACTGATTGTCGGATGGCTAGCGGTACGGAAGCAGAAATCCACGCGGCTATCCTCGAGAAATCTGGCGTCGACACACGATCGGTTGAGATTCGCACGGTGCGTGACCCACTTGAGGCACTTGAGATAGATCTCGATCGAATCCGGTCATTCCCGCTCTTAGCGACAAATATAAAGGTGGCGGGAGCGATCTTCAATGTGGCTACCGGCGAACTTAGATCTTTTGCTTAACGCCGCTTAAACCATACCAAGCGGGAAGGGGCTGGCTATGGAATATTTAATAGGCAAAAATGCTGCCCACCGGAGTACGATTGATTGGCCGGCTAGGGAACATCCCTTGTCGTTAAGGGGATGAAGTAAGTATGGAGATTTATCTAGTTATCGGCATCATCGCACTTCTAGCAATCTTTGCCGTTGCGCAATACAACCGCATCGTCCGCTTAAATATCAGCGTTGATGAAGCATTCGCACAAATTGAAGTCCAGCTCAAGCGCCGCGCTGATCTCATCCCTAATCTAGTTGAGACAGTAAAAGGTTATGCATCTCACGAGCAATCAACTTTCGATGCCGTTGTTTCAGCTCGAGCAAAGGCAACATCAGCATCAGGAGTGGCAGATGTTGCAGCAGCGGATGGAATGTTGACGCAGGCACTTCGCGGTTTGCTCGCAGTTGCTGAGGCATATCCAGACCTCAAGGCATCATCAAACTTTCTCTCACTTCAAGAGGAACTTTCAACAACTGAGAATAAGGTTGCCTTTGCGCGTCAGTTCTATAACGATAATGTGCGATCACTCAACGAGGCTGTTGCAACGATTCCTACGAGTTTCTTTGCCGGACTTGCAAAGGTGAGCGCTCGCCCATTCTATGAAGTAGAAGATCCACAGTCACGCGAAGTGCCTCAGGTTTCCTTTTAGCAATGATGGCTTCGAACTTTCGTAGCGCGCAGGGAACGAATAAGCGCAAGACATACTTTCTCCTTGCTGCAATGGGACTACTTGTATGGCTTGTTGCCTACGCCACACTGACGTATTTTGGTGGAGGGACAACAACGTTTGTGGTGCCACTTGCTGTCGGCATAGCCCTCGTTGGTGTCTGGGGATCGTATTACGGTTCCGATAAATTAGTTCTGACGATGACCGGTGCTCAAGTCATTCAACGCGAAAATAATCCAGAACTCTTCAATCTCATTGAAGAAGTAGTCATTGCTAGCGGATTGCCAATGCCCAAGGTTGCAATAGTTGTAGATGACGCGCCAAATGCATTCGCCACTGGGCGCAATCCTGAACACGCCCTCATCGCATTCACCACACGCATTCTTGAAGTGATGGATCGTGATGAGCTACAAGGGGTCATCGCGCACGAGATGTCACACGTGGCAAATCGCGATACACTTGTCTCAGCTGTTGCTGCAACAACTGCCGGCGCGATCGCAATCCTGAGTGATTTCCTTACCCGCATGATGTGGTTCGGGGGTGGCCGCGATCGTCGTGACAGTAATCAAAATCCACTTCTGCTTATCGTTTCGCTCGCTATTTTGATTCTGGCTCCTATTGCTGCAATGCTCTTGCGTAGTGCAATCTCACGCCGGCGCGAATCACTGGCCGATGCCACTGCAGTTTCCTTTACGCGTAATCCTGCCGGCCTTCGTCGTGCTCTCGAGACGTTAGCTGCGGATTCAACTGTCGTGCGACAACGCTCAAATGCAGTGGCACATATTTGGATTGAATCGCCTCTTGATGGAAAGGCTGTTTCAAAGTTGTTTTCCACACATCCGCCGATTCAAGAGCGGATTGAAACGCTACGCGCGATGGAGTCTCTGGGGCCTAATCCCGAGAATGGTCTCTAAAGCGGGGAAATTAACGCCAATTGGTGTCCGAGAGGGGACTTGAACCCCTAAGCCCTTTCGGGCACTAGCACCTCAAGCTAGCGCGTCTGCCTATTCCGCCACCCGGACAAGGTGTGAAGGGCGAGAGTACCAACTTCACCGACTCCCACCCAATTTGCCGGCTTTTCCCTCCCTAGGGGCCCATCAGGGATCCCTATGCGCCATGATGTAGCCATGGAAGAGACCCTGGAGAATGAGACCGTAGCGATTCTGCAAGACCTGATCAGAATCCCTTCGGAGAATTTTGGCGATCGCGGAGACGAGCAAGAGGTCGCCCGATATATTCACTCATGCCTTACAGAGGTCGGTATTGAGTCCGAACTGATCGAATCTGCCCCTGGGCGCACGAACGTGGCCGCCCGCATTAAGGGTGCAAGTGATCGTCCGGGGTTGGTCCTTCACGGCCATATCGATGTAGTGCCGGCCGACGCAAAAGATTGGTCAGTCGATCCCTTCTCTGGTGTGATCCAAGATGGCGCAGTATGGGGTCGCGGGGCCGTCGACATGAAGGATATGGACGCCATGATGCTCGCTACGGTGCGCAGTTGGGCGCGAAGCGGCTATCAACCTCCTCGTGACATCTCACTGGTCTTTTTTGCCGATGAGGAAGCCGGCGGAAGCTATGGCTCTCGGTGGATGGTGGAGAACCGTCCAGACGTTTTTGCAGGATGCAATGAAGCGATCTCTGAGGTGGGTGGCTTCTCCATCACATTGGAGAACAAGGCTCGCCTCTATCTGATCGAAACCGCGCAGAAAGGTATCCATTGGATGCGGCTGGTTGCTGAAGGACGCGCTGGTCATGGCTCTATGGTTCATCCAGATAACGCCGTCACGGCCGTGGCAGAAGCAGTTGCTCGTATCGGAAATTATGAATGGCCACTTCGCCGGACTAAATCCGTTGATGAGCTCCTTGAGCGGGTGGCAGAAGTTTTGGGAGTCGAATATGACCCTAATGATCCTGAACCCCTCGTAGCGCGATTAGGCCCAGTAGCCCGACTGGTCGGCGCCACTTTGCGAAACACTGCAAATCCCACGCGATTAAATGCTGGGTACAAGGAGAACGTCATACCTCAGACGGCGAGTGCGGTAATCGACGGTCGTTTCCTTCCCGGGTTTGAAGATGAACTGATCGAAACAATTCGCACTCTGGCAGGTGAAAAGGTGCGGGTAGAGACCATCACTTCAGATATTGCACTTGAGGCTGCGTTCGAAGGCGCGATGGTCGAGAACATGGTCAACTCGATTCTCGCGGAGGACCCAGAGGGGATTCCTGTGCCATATACCTTGAGCGGCGGCACGGACAATAAGGCGCTCTCACAATTGGACATCAAGGGTTATGGATTCTCTCCACTTAAATTGCCAGCAGATTTGGATTTCACCGCGCTCTTCCATGGAATCGATGAGCGGGTACCGGTGGAGAGCCTCAAATTTGGGGCACGCGTGCTGGATCGATTCTTGCGAAACGTTTAGCCAAAATCGATTCTGATGGCCCGAATAATTCTCCGTCGAAGTGTGATGATACGTTTTCCATCGTGGCGAATCTGCACTTTATCCAACGTCCAATGATGAAGTTCAGCCTCTTCGACGAGCATTGATTTCACAGCACTGCGTGGGAAGTCCTTAGGGACCGTAATCGTTCGATACTCCAAAACGCTCTGTTGTTTGGCCATCGTTACATCTCCTTA
>JAPLBA010000159.1 GCA_026393015.1 Actinomycetota bacterium | reverse complement strand
GTTTATTGAGTGTGTGAGCGTGTGGGTAAGGGTGCCTAAAAGAGCGAACATAAGAGGAGAGCTGTGAGTTGTACGTATTTCCTCCACAGGGATACCCCTATATGAACCCACTTTCCCACCGAAGTGAGAGGGGTTATCCCCACACTTATCCCCATGCTGTGTATGAATTATGCCAAAAAGGGCATTAGGGGACTTATTCCTAGACATATTTTTATACAGAGTCATCTCTACCCGTTTGCCCTGGCAGATTGCTTGATCCGGTTGGTGAGCTCGGTGACTTGGTTAAAAATGCTGCGGCGTTCGGCCATCAACTGTCTAATCTTGCGATCTGCGTGCATCACTGTGGTGTGGTCGCGGCCACCGAAAGTTTGGCCAATTTTAGGCAGTGAGAGATCCGTGAGTTCGCGACATAAATACATCGCGATTTGCCGGGCGTTCACTAAAGCTCTGGAACGAGAAGTACCACAAAGGTCTTCCAATGTGAGAGAGAAGTAGGCAGCTGTTTGAGCCATGATCGTGCTCGACGTGATCTCCGGGCCTAACTCTCCCGGGATGAGGTCCTTGAGAACTATCTCAGCCAATGACATATCTACTGGCTGGCGATTCAAACTCGCGAAAGCAGTAACACGAATCAACGCACCTTCAAGTTCTCGAATATTTGTAGAGATCTTGCTACCAATGTATTCAAGGACATCGTCTGGAGCATTTAATTTATCTTGGGCAGCTTTTTTACGAAGAATAGCAATACGGGTCTCAAGTTCTGGGGGCTGAATATCAGTGATTAATCCGCCTTCGAAACGGCTTCTTAACCGATCTTCCAAAGTGGTGAGTTGTTTCGGTGCCCGATCGCTCGAGATAACAATCTGCTTATTAGCGTTCTTTAATGTGTTAAACGTATGAAAGAACTCTTCCTGTGTACGTTCTTTATTTTCCAGGAATTGAATATCATCAACAAGTAGAATATCTACGTCACGATAACGACGCTGGAAAGCACTCTTTTTATCATCACGAATCGAGTTAATAAAATCGTTGGTGAACTCTTCACTCGATACATATCGGACTCGAACTCCGCTATAGAGATCTTTCGCGTATGCGCCAATAGCGTGCAGGAGGTGGGTCTTACCTAAACCAGAATCACCGTAAATAAAGAGCGGGTTGTAAGCCTTTGCTGGTGCTTCAGCGACCGCAACTGCTGCGGCGTGAGCAAATCGATTTGATGCACCAATAACGAAAGTTTCAAATATGTACCGTGGGTTAAGTTTGCTATCTTCAACATCTTTTTCATGGCTGCGTTCACTGCCACGACCCGTACCGGGCCTTACTTCAGGCTCGGGATCATCTTGAACTTGTTCAGCTAGAGATTCATCAACCGTGACCGCGATTCGCACATCACCTTTAATTTCAGCCGCCAAAGCAGTGGTAATAGGGCCACGGAGGCGATTTTCTAAAACACCGCGGGCAAATTCATTAGGTACTGAGAGGAGCAGCGTGGTGGCGCCACCGCGCTCAACCACCCCCTCGGGCTGGGTGAGGTTAAGGAAGGCGCCGTGTTGCGGAGTCGCTTCATTTACCCGGAGCACAATTCGTTGCCAGAGGGTGGTGAGGTCGTCTACCCGCTCACTAATGGCGATTTCTTCCATTTCTCCACCCCACTTCTAGTTATCCACAGGCTTATCCACAGATATAACGGAGAGCTCACTCTCCGATATACACCTATTACGGCCGATTACGATGAGGTAATGCGCCTCATTGAGGGTGGGAACCGTACCGCGAGAGTTTATCCCCAGGCAAGTACTTCTCCACAACCGTAGGTGAGCCGACCTCTTCCACCTCCGACACCTCCAGGAACGTCCACACATTTCGCGGCGGCGAAACGGCGTGAGTTTGACCCTCACTCGGCAGACGCGTACCTTTTTAGACCTGTGCACTCAGCGGAGTGCCGTGATAACCCCAGGAGCCCCACTGTGACTAAGCGGACCTTTCAACCCAACAATCGCCGACGCGCTAAAAAACACGGTTTCCGTCTCCGCATGTCAACTCGCGCTGGCCGTGCGGTGCTCGCTGCTCGCCGCGCTAAAGGCCGCATTCGTATCTCGGCCTAACGCCTCCATGTCGGTCAATACAGCTATCGATTCGTACTTATGAAGCGCTCACAACGTCTGCGCACGAACAGAGATTTCAAACGAGCCCTCCGTGGTCGGAGAATCACTTCCTCTGCTTTTGTGTTGCATACTGGGAGCACGGAGAGTCCCAGTACGACAGGCCAAGTAGGTTTTATCGTCTCAAAAAGTGTGGGTAATTCAGTCGTCCGCCATCGGGTTACTCGCCAATTAAGAGCCATCTTTTCGACTCGAGTTAATCGTCTCAATTCTCAAGATCGTTTTGTGTTGCGAGCCTTACCTGCAATTACCACACTTCCTTACCTACAACTTGAAGAAGAGATAGATTTAGCTTTCACTTCAGCGGGTCGAGCATGAACTCTCTAGTTCGTACTCTTGCCATTGCACCATTGCGCTTTTATCAAAAATTCATCTCTCCTGGTTTAGCACCCCGTTGTAAGTACTATCCATCATGTTCCTCTTATGCCATCACCGCCATTTCTACTCACGGTGTGCGTGGAGCGGGTATGGCTCTCTGGCGTTTACTTCGTTGCAACCCATGGAGCTCAGGTGGCGTGGATTATGTGTCTTCGACGAAAGAGCAAGAAAGTACATCAATGAGAGAAGGTGCCCATGGACTCCGTTCTTAACCCGCTTTACATCGCAGTTTCCTTCATTATGCGGGCTTTCCACTCACTATTTAGTGGCTTAGGTCTCAACGCTGGTCTCTCATGGTCGCTCTCCATTGTGGGTCTTGTAATCACTATTCGTATCATTCTCATTCCGCTTTTCGTCAAACAGATTAAGAGTCAGCGGGCATTACAAGTACTGCAACCAAAGATGAAAGAGCTTCAAAAGAAGTACAAGGATGATCGCCAAAAGCAATCCGAAGAGTTGATGAAGCTCTACAAGGAGCACAACACCAACCCACTCGCTTCTTGTATACCAATCCTGGCCCAAGCACCAATCTTCTTTGCGCTCTTTAGAGTGCTAAATAGTATTTCAGGAAGTCTCGACAAGTACGGCAAGTGTGCGACAACAGCAGCTAAACGCGTCAACGCAGGAGTATTTTCTCGCGAAGAAGTCTGCGATGCAGCGAACGCTCACTTCTTTGGTGCCAAACTCTCTGAGTCGTTCTTGCACCCAGCGACGAGCTCGACATCAACCATGACAGTAAAGATTGTCACGGTAATTTTAATTATTCTTATGTCGGCCACCACCTTTACCACTCAACGCCAACTCATGATGAAGGGTATGCCAGCCGCATCACTTGAAAACAACCCCATGGTGCAACAACAAAAGATTTTGCTTTACGTGTTCCCCATTATTTTTGCTGTCTCCGGAGTTAACTTTCCGGTGGGAGTTCTGCTTTATTGGCTCACCACCAACTTATGGACGATGGGTCAACAGTTCTATGTCATTCGCAACAACCCCACCCCGGGCTCACCATCGTATGAAGAATGGGAAGCGCGAAAAGCTCGTAAAAGCGGAGTGAGACAGAGCGAAATCGAGAATGAGAGCTCTGAAGAGAGTCCTCCTGAAGAAATCACCGGGCAACGAGTACAACCTAAGAAACCGAAGAAACCGAAGAGAAAGAAATAACCCATACCTATACAGAATAGGTCATAACGGGTTATAAACCCCGATTTTACGTCAACCTAAGGAGCGCTCATGAGTGAGACCGTAAAAGATGCAGTTGTGAAAGATAAAGTTATCGAGAAGTCAGACGAGAAGAAGCCGCTCCTCACTCGGTTAGAAGAAGAGGGCGAGATCGCCGCGGATTACCTCGAGGCGCTACTCGACATCGCAGACCT
>JAPLBA010000087.1 GCA_026393015.1 Actinomycetota bacterium | reverse complement strand
AAACCTTTCCTACTTCTTTCCAATTTGCGGCGAAACTCGCTACTTCAACGGCCTGAAATTCTTCTATAAGTGGTGTGAGCTCACCTCCGAGCCAAGCGAGATCAACGTTATGATGAAGTCCACCGATGACGATCATGTGGTGATGCATGCGAGCGCCAGTGGCCGCTTCTAAAATACTTTGTAACTTTTCGCGAAGCGCTAAGAGTGGGGATGTGAACCCGGGAAGGGCTGCGAGAAAGAGCGCGTGCGATGAGGCGCGATCCAATTCAGCGATGATGACACGGATGAGATCAGCGCGCGGGGGAGTCTTGAGTCCTAAAAGCGATTCAACGGCGAGCGCGTAAGCAAACTCGCCACTACTTGGTGCGCTCCAATCGTGTCGGTTGGCCATCATGAGGCCTTGGCGATAATCCCGAGCGGGGAAGAGGTGTTCGACGCCACGATTCATGAAACCGTGCTCGATTCGGGCGCTCTCAATCACCCCACCGGAAGCCTCGAGGTGGAGGCGAAGTCCGCCATGGGAGGCCGGGTGACCTGCGAGGATCTGATGATCCCCGGAGACTGGTCCCAGCGCATATGTCGGCACGAAGTGGATTCTTCCATGCTCCTGGCTTTACACTCATTACGTCTGGTACCCGACGAGGACTGGAACGACCTATATGAGCATGAGTGCAGGGCAAGTCGATACAGCGCGCCTGCGCGTCGGTTTAATCGGCGCCGGGAGAGTGGGCGCGCCTTTTGCCGCTGCACTTGCTGCTGCTGGGCACGTGGTCGTTGGCATTCACGCGGTGAGCAACGCCTCCAAGGACCGTGCTGAATTGCTCCTTCCCGGGGTGCCGATACTTTCAGCCGATGAGGTTGCTCGCTCGTGCGATCTCTTACTTTTGACGCCCCCAGATGATGCCCTTGCCGAATTAGCCCACGGGTTACACACCACCGGAGCGCTGCAAGCTGGGCAGATTCTGGTGCATACAGCTGGACGGTTTGGTGCGGGGATTTTTAACGATGTCCTCTCGAGCAATATCCTGCCACTCGCCATTCATCCCATTATGACTTTTTCTGGAACTTCAGTAGATCTGAAGAGAATGCAGGGCGCATTCTTCGGCGTGACGGCGCCCACTCAACTTCTTCCCATTGCGCAAGCACTTGTTATTGAAATGGGCGGCGAGCCCATCACGATTGCAGAAGAAGACCGCGCCACGTATCACCTTGCGCTCGCATGGAGCACGAACTTCATCACTTCGATTGTGGCGCAAGGCGCTGATCTCCTTAAGTCGATTGGCATTAAAGAAAGTGAAGCGCTTCTTCATCCACTGCTTGATGCCGCGGTAGATAACGTCCTGCGACGTGGGGATCAAGCGCTCACTGGGCCTATTGCTCGTGGCGATGTGGGTTCTGTGGCGGCGCATATTGAAACAATTAAACGCGAGCATCCCGAATTGCTACAGCCGTATCGGGTCCTTGGCAGGCTGACCGCGGAGCGTGCACTCGCTTCTGGGATGCTCACCGCAGAACGTGCCACATCGCTCCTGGCCTTGCTGGGTGATGCCTGATGAAGATCATTACTGACGGCATCATGGTGAGCGCATTGGACTCGTCCCCACCATGGGCGCGCTTCATGCCGGTCACCTTTCGCTCGTGGATGCCATCCGCCCGCACTGCGATGTGGTGGTGATGAGTATTTTTGTGAACCCGTTGCAATTTAATAACGCAGCTGACCTTGCAAAGTATCCGCGGACAGAAGATGCTGACGCTGCTATGGCTGCGGGTGCTGGTGTTGACCTTCTCTGGATCCCGTCGCAATCAGAGATTTATCCAGGCGAAACGAAATTAGAAGATGCTGGTTGGTTAGGAAGCGTATTCGAAGGTGTTCACAGGCCAGGCCATTTCGCTGGCATGCTTACAGTCGTTCATAGGCTCCTTCAATTAGTGAATCCTTCAGTTGCCATCTTTGGCGAAAAAGATTTTCAGCAACTCGCTCTGATTCGCCAGATGGTAAAAGCGCACTCATTACCCATTGAAATTCTTGCTGGTCCAACGATTCGTGAGAGCGATGGTCTAGCGATGGCAAGTCGCAATCGCTTTATCACGCAGCGGGAAGTGGCGGCGCGACTTCCCGCAGCTCTTCGCCATCTTCAAGGAAGTTCCAAGCTGGCAAGCGTGCGCCTTATTGAGGCACGCCACCTCCTGGGGGCTCCGCTGGAAGTTGAGTATCTAGAAATCATCGATCCACTCACTTGGGCGCCGATTAGTGATGAATTCCGAGGTCAAGCGCGTGCAATTCTGGCCGCCTCGCTAGATGGTGTCCGTTTGATCGATAATGATCTAGTGGAGATCCGATGAGGACCTTAAAGAGTGGCGTTCCTGGATGGCGCATGCGCGCGGACGTCATTGTGATTGGATCCGGCGTCGCTGGGCTTACCACTGCACTTCAACTTCGCAGCGCTGATCTTTCGGTTCTCATCGTCACTAAGGCGCGGGTGGATGCGGGCTCCACCAAATGGGCACAGGGTGGCATTGCGGCTGCTCTTGGACCTGGAGATACACCCGCACAACATGAGGAAGACACCCTAGAAGCCGGCGCTGGACTCTGTGATCGTGAAGCCGTCAAAGTATTGGTCTCTGAAGGGCCAGAAGCGGTACGTCGCCTCATAGCTCGCGGCGCGGTCTTTGATCAAGTGGCTTCCGGTGAAATGTCTTTTACTCGCGAAGGCGGGCATCATCGAGATCGCATCATTCATGCCGGCGGAGATGCCACGGGTGCTGAAGTATCGCGCGCACTACTTGCCGCAGTGACGCAAGATCCAGGTATTGAAGTAATTGAGAACGCGTTGGTGATTGACGCACTCAAGAATAAGGATGGCGCAATTTGTGGCGTGACGCTTCACGTTATTGGCGAGGGACAACGTGACGGTGTTGGCGAAGCCCTTGCGCGCGCAGTCGTAATTGCCACGGGTGGTATGGGACAGATCTATGCGCAAACCACCAACCCCGTGGTTTCTACTGGTGATGGCGTTGCCATGGGCTTGCGCGCGGGCGCGGCTATTGCTGATCTAGAGTTTGTGCAATTCCACCCCACGGTCATGTATCTAGGTAGTACCGCCCAAGGGCAACAACCTTTGATTAGCGAAGCGTTGCGCGGAGAAGGCGCCACGATTTTGGATTTCGAAGGTAATCACATCATGAAAGGCCTGCACCCCTTGGAAGATCTGGCGCCACGAGATGTCGTTGCCAAGGCGATCATGCGCGCCATGATGGAGAGCGGAAAGCCGCATATGTGGCTTGATGGTCGACATCTAAATTGGGAAGAGAGATTTCCGACCATCTTGGTCTCTTGCATGGCACATGGAATCGACCCACATAAAGACTTGATTCCGATTGCCCCGGCAGCCCATTACGCATCTGGTGGAATTCGGGTTGACCTAGCTGGTCAATCAAGCGTCCCTGGGCTTTACGCCTGTGGAGAGAGCGCGTGTACGGGTGTCCATGGCGCTAATCGCTTAGCTTCTAATTCACTTCTTGAAGGATTGGTATTTGGTGCACGTATTGCCGATGACCTCAAGAGGAACTTACCTCCAGCCAGCGAACCCGTTCCTTCTGATGCTTCTGCTCCCCTCATTGATCCGGAAATGCGTCCGTTGATTGCAGATGCGATGTCTAAAGGCGCAGGAGTGTTACGTAGTAGTAATTCCCTCCGCGTGACTTTGGATCGTTTGCAAGAGATCTCAGAGCGTTCGAAAAATGTGAAGCCTTGTGTGGAAGCGTGGGAAGTCACGAACCTTCATCTCATTGCCACTGGATTAACTCGGGCAGCCCTTCGCCGTGCAGAGACGCGCGGTTCGCATTGGCGGGAAGATTTTCCCGAGACTCTAACAAAGTGGGAACATCGAATCGTGGAACATTTCGATGGCGAATGGCACGACTCATACGAGGAGGTGTCGAATGCAACTCCCTGAAGAATTGAGTGTATCCATCACGTCGCTGGGGCTTGATCCGGAATTTGTTGTGCATATGGCGCAACGTGCCATCGCAGAAGATTTAGATGGCGGTGTTGATGTCACGACAACTGCACTGGTTCCGAGTGGCACTGTGGTGGTGGCAGATTTTCGTATGCGCACTGATGGTGTAGTGGCTGGCATCGTCATAGCCAAGGTAATTCTGCTTGAGGCGTGTGGCGGAGAGGTAAAATTCGTTGACTATATGCACGACGGTGCACCTGCAAAGTCGGGAGAAGTGATCTTTACTGCCATCGGTCCAGCCCAAGGAGTATTAACTGGCGAACGAAGCGCTCTCAATTTCCTCGGTCGGTTGAGCGGAATTGCGACCGCCACTCGAGCCTGGAGCAATGTCCTTGCTGGAAGTCAAACGCAAGTGCGGGATACGCGAAAGACCACTCCAGGCCTTCGTGCTTTTGAAAAATTCGCAGTGCGTATGGGTGGTGGAGTCAATCACCGGATGTCTCTCTCGGACGCTGCGATGATAAAGGACAATCACATCGTGGCAGCTGGAAGTATTACCGCGGCTTATCTTGCGCTCACACTTCGTTTCCCAGATATCCCCGTAGAAATCGAAATTGATTCGCTCTCACAGTTAGAAGAGGCGGTAAGTACCGGAGCGGAACTCATCCTGCTCGACAATATGTCACCAGAAATGTGTGATGTGGCAGTGCGACAGATTGCTGGTCGTGCCAAGAGTGAGGCATCTGGTGGCATCACCCTAGAAAATGCTCGGAAATACGCAGAAGTAGGTGTCGACTACATCGCAGTTGGCGCTCTCACACACTCAGTAATGAATATCGATATCGGAGTCGACTTTAGGAGCGAAAATGCTGCTCGCAATTGACGTAGGAAATACCAACACGGTTCTTGGAGTTTTCGAAGATAGCGCGCTCGTTGCTTCGTGGCGCGTAAAGACCGATTCCCGCGACACCGCCGACGAGTTAGCGTTGCAATATCGATCGCTCTTAGACGGATACAAAGTCACGGGGATTTGTGTATGTTCAACCGTTCCCGCTGTCTTGCGCGAGATTCGTACGATGCTTTCGCGTTACTTCTCCGACATTCACACCGTCATCATCGAACCTGGTACCAAAACCGGTGTTCCTCTCCTGGTAGATAATCCACGAGAGATTGGGGCTGATCGCATCGTAAACACGCTCGCTGCTCACACGCTCTTTGGTGAGGCTGGCGCCGTTATCGTGGTGGACTTTGGAACTTCCACCAACCTTGATGTCGTCTCGGCAAAGGGTGAGT
>JAPLBA010000141.1 GCA_026393015.1 Actinomycetota bacterium | reverse complement strand
TGAACTAAACAATTCGCACTCTGGCAGGTGAACAGGTGCGGGTGGAGACCATTACTTCGGATATTGCACTTGAGGCTGCGTTCGAAGGCGCGATGGTGGAGAACATGGTGAATTCGATTCTTGCCGAGGACCCAGAGGGGATTCCTGTGCCGTATACCCTGAGCGGCGGCACTGACAATAAGGCGCTCTCGCAATTGGGAATCAAAGGCTATGGATTTTCTCCACTTAAATTACCGGCGGATTTAGATTTTACCGCGCTCTTTCATGGAATCGATGAGCGGGTACCGGTGGAGAGCCTGAAATTTGGGGCCCGCGTGCTGGATCGTTTCTTGCGAAACGTTTAGCCAAAATCAATTCTGATAGCTCGGATAATTCTCCGTCGAAGTGTGATTATGCGCTTTCCGTCGTGACGAATTTGTACTTTATCCAACGTCCAATGGTGGAGTTCGGCCTCTTCGACGAGCATTGATTTCACAGCACTGCGCGGGAAGTCCTTAGGGACCGTAATCGTTCGATACTCCAAAACGCTCTGTTGTTTGGCCATCGTTACATCTCCTTAGCTCGGAGTCGACACGTCATCAAGCGCTTCACGAACAACTGCAGGAAGTGTGACGCCTTCGGCAAGAAGCACGCCGCGAAGCTGTGCGGCCGTTCGCGCACCGACGATTGCCGATGTCACACCAGGAGCATCGCGAACCCAAGCGAGGGCAACCTCTAGAGGCGCGATACCAAGCCCGTCAGAGGCGGCAGCCACGGCATCAACGATGCTGCGCGAACGTTGATCCAAATACGGTTCCACGAAACCTGCGAAATGTGGGCTTGCTCCACGAGAGTCGACCGGAAGTCCGCTTCGATATTTACCAGTGAGTACCCCGCGACCGAGTGGACTCCACGCTAAAAATCCCATTCCTAGTGCTTGTGTACAGGGAAGTATTTCTCGCTCAACATTTCTCGAAAGGAGTGAGTACTCATTCTGTGTCGAGGCGATCGTCGCTTTCAGGGCTGCACTGTCCTGAATTGAGAATGCCCGAGCGGACTGCCAACCGGTGTAATTGGAAATTCCTGCATACCGCACTCGGCCAGAGATGACGGCTACATCCAGCGCTGCAAGAGACTCGTCTAAAGGCGTAATGTCATCCCATGCATGAAGTTGCCAAATGTCTAGATGGTCGGTCCCTAGCCGCTGGAGAGATTGATCTAACTCTCGAAGGATGGTGCGTTTTGAAGTATCAACAGATCTCTTCCCATTTACATACGAGAGACCTCCTTTTGACGCGAGCACGATGTCCTCTCGCTTGACTAGCGCTCCGAGAAGACCTCCAATGACACGCTCGCTATCTCCGCTGCCGTAGAGCGCGGCAGTATCGACGAAATTTCCGCCAGCATCAACAAATTCGCGCAATTGATCGGCTGCCTCATGTTCGTCAGTGTCGCGGCCCCAAGTCATGGTTCCCAGACCAATCCTTGAGAGGTGTAGACCAGTAGATCCGAGGCGGCGCAGTTCCATGTACGCGACACTAGTACCCGAAGAGGCTGTAATCTGATCTTCCACGCTATGGAGGATCATGAAGCTCGCACTTAATCTCGGATATTGGTCGGGCGAGGCCGCTACTAACACCGCCAATATTGAGTTAGCCCTCGAGGCCGAACGCCTCGGGTTTGACTCCGTGTGGGCGGCGGAAGCCTATGGATCAGACGCCGCCACCGTGCTCTCGTGGATAGGGGCGAAAACCGAACGGATCGGCCTGGGATCAGCGATTTTCCAAATCCCTGGTCGCACTCCCGCTCTCACATCTATGACCGCTGCGACCCTCGATGCGCTCTCAGGGGGTCGCTTCCGACTCGGTATCGGTGTCTCCGGACCGCAGGTGAGCGAAGGATGGCATGGCGTACGTTTTGACGCACCGCTAGCACGCACTCGGGAGTATCTAGAAGTCCTCCGGATGGCTTTAGGGCGCGAGGTCGTGAAGCACGATGGCGTGCACTATCCGCTGCCCTTACCTGATGGTCCCGGAAGGGCACTTCGCCTCACCATTCATCCCGTGAGAGATGAGATTCCAATCCTGCTCGCAGCCGTGGGTCCAAAGAACTTAGAGCTGGCAGGTGAGCTCGCTGACGGTTGGCTGGCCGTCTTCCTGGCTCCAGATTTTGCCCCTGAACAGATCTCACATATCCAAACCGGCCGAGACAAAGTGGGTAAGACCATGGAAGGTTTTGAGGTGATGTCCACCATGCCGATAGTTCCCGGTCGCGATCTTGAGATGTGTGCGAATTTAGTTCGACCTTACGCGGCACTTTATGTAGGTGGCATGGGAAGTCGTGATAAGAACTTCTATAACAATTTGGTCGTGCGTATGGGCTACGAAAAGGAGGCTGAAGAGGTGCAGGACAAGTACCTCGCTCGCGACTACGACGGTGCCATGATGGCCATTCCTTTTGATTTCCTCGACCAAACTTCACTCTTGGGCGGTCCGGACCGCATGGCAGAGAAGATGCAAGCGCACGCAGCGGCGGGTGTCACCACGTTGGCGCTGGCTCTTCCTGACTCGGTGCCGACCGAAGCACGTATCAAGGCGCTACGGATGGGCGCAGAAGCGTTCGATAAAGCGGGTGTCGCGTCGTGACTTTTCTTGAATCGATCGTCCTAGGGGTCGTTCAAGGTCTCACAGAATTTCTTCCCATTTCATCAAATGCCCACATGAGAATTACCGCGGCGGTATTCGGTTGGTCAGATCCGGGTGCCGCTTTCTCGGCCGTGACTCAAATTGGTACGGAGATTGCAGTACTTCTTTATTTCCGTAAAGACATCATCTTGATCGTTAAAGCTTTTCTCAAAGGTCTCACGGGCAGCGCCTATCGAAAGGGTAACGATTGGCGTCTGGCCTTATTCATCATTATCGGTTCTCTGCCAATAGCGATTCTTGGCCTTGCATTGAGGAATCCGATCGAAAACCAATTCAGATCATTGAAACTTATTTCGTTATCGCTTATAGTTTTCGCACTCGTAATTGGAATAGTTGACCGTCGCGCTAGAGAGACCAAGGAATTGACATCTCTTACGCTCCCTGACGCAATCAAATTCGGACTTGCGCAAAGTTTGGCGTTGATCCCGGGCGTTTCAAGATCGGGCGGCACGATAGCTGCCGGCTTGGCTCTCGGATACTCGCGGGTAGCGGCGGCTCGTTACTCGTTCCTACTCGCCATCCCAGCGGTCCTTGGCTCAGGAGGTCTAGAACTGAGCAAGATCGGGGGAGCGAACTCGCCTAGCTGGGCCCCGACCATCCTTGCCACGGTGATTGCTTTCGGCGTCGGCTATCTCGTCATCGCCTGGCTCCTTAAATTCCTCACCTCACACACATTCCTCGGTTTCATGATCTATCGTGTTGCTCTAGGCTGCGCGGTATTCGTAGCTGTTGGTGCTGGGGTGATCTCCTGATGACCGAAATACTCTTGGTACGACACGCTCGCTCTTCGGCGAACGCTTCCGGGGTTTTAGCCGGGCGTGCCAAGGGCGTACACCTTGATGAAACTGGTAAGGATCAAGCGAAAAAGCTTTCTCTGGCATTAGCCAACGTTCCCATTACTGGATTGGTCTCTAGTCCTCTAGATAGATGTATGGAAACCGCACGTGCTATCGGTGCCAACCATCCAAATATTTTATTGACCAAGAACGCAGATTTGATCGAGATGGATTACGGTCGGTGGAGTGGGCTGAAGTTATCGGTTCTTTCGAAACGCAAGGAGTGGAGTGCCATTCAAAGCGCCCCTTCGCAAGTACGTTTCCCCGAGGGCGAATCCTTCCTCGAGATGAATGCGAGAGTGAACCAGGCAATCGATGATGTTTTTGCTCAATATTCGAAGGGGAAGAAACGTCAAATTATTGCGATATTCACTCATGGGGATGTGATCAAGGCAATCATTGCGCACTCATTGGGTCTTCATCTCGATGCTTTTCAGAAAATTGTGGTTGACCCGGCTTCGGTTTCTATCTTGCGTCAAGAAGGAACCTCGCGATTTGTCATATCGCAGAATATAAGAGCAGATGGACTCGAAAGTTTACTCGGCGTTCGCAAGAGCACGGCAACGGTAGGGGGCGGCGATGGCTCGAGTCATTCACGAATTCGATAATCCCGATTCCTTTGTTGCCGGCGCCATCGGCCTGCCTGGGGAACGGACTTTTTATCTGCAGGTAATAGATGGTCGAAGATCATTTTCGGTCTCGCTGGAGAAGGAACAAGTCTCTTTGCTTGCAGCTCGCATACTCGAGATGATTGCGGGGCGCACAAGTCCTCAAGCAAAACCTGGTGGATCGGCCTTAGATCTCCCACTAGTAGAGGAGTTTAGGGTGGGTGTCCTAGGTCTGGCATTCAGTAATGAAGAGAACCTAGTCATTGTTGAAGCGCAAGCTATCGCTGAAAATAGCGAGACCTTGCTAGACGAAGATGAAGAAGAGGGTCCAGATCTTTTGCGGGTCCAGTTGAAGATTGACGCCGCATTTGAATTTTCAACTGGAGCTCAGGCCGTTGTTTCTGCTGGGCGCCCACCCTGCCCATTCTGTGGCTTAGTGCTCGATCCCACGGGTCATGTCTGTCCCAGAGCTAACGGTTACCGTCGCTAAAGTGCTCTCGCTCATCGAACTCGCGCTTGGCGAGATTGAAGTATCAGGACGCCTTGTCGAGGCATCCAATGCCACTCTCTTTGGATCCATTCGCATAGGTAAAGAATTACTGGGCAATGTCATCTACAAACCCACTAGTGGAGAACGTCCTCTCTGGGACTTTCCCCATGGCACGCTCGCACAAAGAGAGGTCGCCGCATTCCAGCTCTCTGAGGCTCTAGGTTGGGATGTAGTGCCGCCAACACTTCTACGCGATGGACCATACGGAATCGGTATGGTGCAATCCTGGATCGATATTGATGAAGAGATTGACATCGTCGAAGCGGGTCAGGGAGACCATGCAGACATTATCCGAATGGTGCTTTTCGACGCCCTCATCAATAACACAGATCGAAAGTTCGGGCATCTCCTTCCGTTGAATGGCCGCATCTTCGGGTGCGATCATGGAGTAACTTTTCATCAGGACGATAAGTTGCGTACCGTACTTTGGCACTTTCGCGGAGAACCGATACCAGTGGAGTTACTCAACGATCTGAATCGTCTTGAAGACGCGCTTCCGGTGCTTGAGCAACTCATACATTCTGAGGAGATTGCCGCTCTCTTGACCAGGAGGGAGAGCCTGCGCAGCCGAGGCACATTTCCGCAACCTTCGGATGATTGGCCGGCGGTCCCTTGGCCGCCCTTCTAAAAGTAGTAGGCTCGCGCAGTGATCTCCTGGCCCACGCCATTCATCCCGAAGATTGGTGAAGGCGCCTATTCAAGTGGCATCAACATGTGGAGTTCGGAGTTTGAACGCCTCATTCCCACGGGATCAATGGAGCGTGCCGATCTATATGTCTGTGGAATAACCCCATACGACGCTACCCACATGGGCCATGCGGCAACTTACGTGGCATTTGATTTGCTTCAGCGAGTCTGGCTTGATGCTGGCTATCCCGTTCGTTATGTACAGAACGTTACCGATATCGACGATCCTCTTTTGGTACGCGCAGCCGAACGGGGAGTGTCTTGGGAGTTCATCGCAGAGAGCGAAACCCAACTCTTCAGAGAAGACATGACAGCATTGCGGGTCATTCCACCCATGGCATATATCGGCGCAGTTGAAAGTATTCCGCTTGTAGTTGAGGCCGTGGTGAAATTATTAGCATCGGGGGCTGCCTATTGGGTGGATCAAGATGTGTATTTCAATGTTGCAAGCGATCCAGAGTTCGGCGGGAGAAGCCACCTCGCTGAATCTGCACAACTCAAGATCTTTGGTGAACGTGGGGGAGATCCTGAGCGAACGGGAAAACGTGCGCCGCTAGATTGCCTACTTTGGAGAGGGAAGCGAGAGGGTGAACCCTTTTGGGAGAGTTCCTTAGGTGCAGGCCGTCCTGGTTGGCACATTGAATGCTCTGCGATTGCACTTCATTACCTTGGGCAGAGTATCGACGTTCAGGGCGGTGGATCGGATTTGCTCTTTCCACATCACGACATGGGCGCCTCTGAAGCTTTTGCTCTCACAGGTAAACGCTACGCCCAGAATTTTATGCACGCCGGGATGATTGGTCTCGACGGCGAAAAGATGAGTAAGAGCAAAGGTAATCTCGTCTTTGTATCCACATTGCGTCAATCAGGTGTAGACCCCAATGCCATTCGGCTCGCGCTCATCGAAAGTCATTATCGAAGCAACCGCGATTGGAGCGCTGATTTGCTGGCGCGCGCAGATCATAGACTGCAAGAGTGGAAAAGCTCTCTAGCGCACTCGCGTGGAACTTCAGCACACGGAACGATCGCGGCGATCCGCAGCGCTCTTTCTGATGACTTAGACACTCCTAGGGCACTAGATGCAGTCGATCAGTGGGCCAGGAAGCAGCACGGTGAAGGCGATGTGGGTGGACCTGGATTGATGTCTAGGGCTTTGGACACGCTCTTAGGAATTGCGATTTAGCGCTCTTCTCTTCGCCTTAAATAACGTTCAAACTCTCGAGCTATCGCATCGCCACTAGCCTCGGGCAAGTCCGCAGCATCTTGTTGCTCCTCCAAACCCTGCACGTATTGCGCAACATCAGCATCTTCCAGCGAGAGTTGATCGACACCTACCTCCCAAGCGAGCGCTTCCTCTTGGAGATCATCGATAGGAATGCGTACGCCAAGAAGGTCATCAAGTCTGTTCACCAACGCCAGACTCGCCTTAGGACAAGGGGGCTGGGAGACATAGTGAGGCACCTGAGCCCAGAGGGAAAATGCATCTACACCAGCGGCTAAACATGAATTCTGAAGGACGCCGACAATGCCTGTGGGCCCTTCATAGCGACTCGGCGGTAACCCAAATCGGAGTGAAGTTGCTGAATCTGATCCAGAACCAATGATGTGAATGGGCCTCGTATGAGGCACCTCGGCGATGAGAGCACCTAACGTCACGACCAACTCAACTTCGAGGTCATCAATAATGCCAATCAACTCTTCACAAAAAGTGCGCCACCGCATAGACGGCTCGATTCCACGAACGATCACAAAATCTCTATCCAAGTGAGCCGGCGTGGCCACGCTAATTGTGGTGGTGGGCCACTCGATCTCTCGACCAGAGTCCTCAGTGACGTGGACGATGGGTCGATTGACTTGAAAATCGTAATAATCCTCAGGATCAAAAAACGCAATCTCTTCTGCTTCCCATACTTCAATGAGATGCTCGACGGCGGCGGTGGCTGCATTGCCCGCATCATTCCACCCCTCGAAGGCGGCAATAAGAACAGGCTTACGAAGCGTCGGTAGCGCAATGATTTCCATCACTACACGAGCCTACCTGGGCGCGAGGGGCTAACGAGTGATTAGGCTCAGTGCAATGAAGATTCCCCGGCCTGCGGCCGTCCTTTTCGATATGGACGGCCTCCTAGTAGATACCGAACCCGTGTGGTGGCTCTCCGAGAGCGCGGTGGCCCGCGATTTAGGGTTTGAGTGGACCCGGGAGGACCAACAGGTGTGTGTGGGCGGGCCTTTGACGCGAGTGGGAGATCACATCGTGGAACGCTCTTTTGCAGCAACCGGAGAGCGCCATGATCGAGACCGCTTGATTGAGACAATTACGCTCGACGTAGCTGCACGCATTTCAGAGTACGAAATTGACCTCATGCTTGGTGGCAGGGAACTCCTCGCATTGCTCGTCGCCCAGGGGATTCCGCATGCTTTGGTTTCAGCGAGCCCCCGCCACACGGTAGACGCCGTCGTGCGCTCGACGGGGATCACATCGTTTACCACCACGATCGCCGGGACGGACTTACCGCGCACTAAGCCACACCCAGATCCGTATCTTGAAGCCGCTAGCAGGCTAGGTGTAGATATCAAAGAGACGATTATTCTGGAGGATTCGCCCAACGGAGTGATCGGAGCCCTGGCCAGCGGAGCAATTGTCTATGCAGTCCCGCACTTGGTGCCCGTTGCCCCGCTTATTGGATTGAAATTTGCGCGCTCACTCTTAGAAATCCGGGATGCACTCAAATAAAATTTCGTTGATCACGGCAGTGGAAGAGGGGGCGGAGTGCCACCAAATTCCGGGCAGAGACTCTGATGAGCGCACCAATCGCAGAGCTTGCTCTTTTTGGGCGGAAAGTTCTTTGAATCAAAAGCTGCTTCCATAGCTTTCCAAATGGCAACAATCTTCTTTTCAGTTGCTATCAAATCGCTCTCAGTGGGGGAATCTTCCAAAATTCGTCCGTCACCTAGATATATAAGCCTTAACTTTCGTGGAACGATATTTCGAGTCCGCCAAATAATCAGTGCGTAGAAACGCAATTGAAAGAATGCTTTCTGCTCGTAACCTTCTCTGGGGGACTTTCCGGTCTTGTAATCAACAATACGTATTTCGCCAGAGGGTGCTACATCTATTCGGTCAACGTATCCGTGAATCTTGAAACCATCCTGAAGGTCAAACTCAATATGAGACTCACGCTCCGACGGCTCCAATAACACTGGCTCCTCGAGCGCAAAATATTTGTCTAAG
>JAPLBA010000037.1 GCA_026393015.1 Actinomycetota bacterium | reverse complement strand
GATTTCTACGATGCGCGCATACTCATCAGGTTTCAGGCCGAGGGCAGCAAAAGGCTGTTCTTTTATAGGGTTTTCGATGGCTGCGGCGACGGTGTCGAGACTCATGCGTTGACTACTTGCATGAGGAGTGAGGTAAAGAAGGGCAGGCCATCGGTTCCGGGCCCAGTGAGATCTTCTACTGCATGTTCGGGGTGTGGCATGAGCCCGACGATGTTTCCGCGTTCATTAGTGATGCCAGCAATCTTGTTACGGGATCCGTTGGGATTGCGACCCACATAACGCGCCACGATGCGGTTTTCGTTCTCTAACATTTCCAAAACAGTGTCATCGCACTGGAAGGAACCTTCCCCGTTTTTTAATGGGACAACGATTTCCTGATTGAGTGCGTAACCGCGAGTCCATGATGTTTCATTGTTCTTAATGCTGATGCGTTGATCGCGGCAGCGGAAATGTAATTCGTGATTGCGCACGAGGGCGCCGGGGAGCAGATGTGATTCGCAGAGAATTTGAAAGCCGTTACAGATTCCAAGGAGTGGCATGCCATCGTTTGCGCGCGTGATGATTGATTCCATAATGGGTGCAAAGCGTGCGATGGCTCCGCACCGCAAGTAATCGCCGTAAGAGAAACCGCCGGGAAGAACTACCGCATCAACTTTCTTTAAATCAGTATCTGCATGCCAGAGTGGAACGGGGGTAGCCCCGGCAATACGTATTGCGCGCTGCGCGTCGCGGTCATCTAGTGAGCCAGGGAAGGTGACAACCCCGACTCTCATTCGACCACTCGAACGGTGAAGTTTTCGATCACGGGATTAGCGAGCAAGAGGGAGGCGGCCTTCTCAATTTCCGCAAGGCGCTCTGGTGTAGCGGGGCCTTCGAAGTCGATCTCGAATGACTTTCCTTGGCGCACGGAGGTGATCCCGGCGAATCCGAGGCGAGGCAGCGCGGCGGCGATCGCCTGACCCTGCGGGTCGAGGATTTCGGCCTTCAGTGAGACATCAACCACCACTTTTGCCACTCCCTAATTCTAGTAATTTCGCGCTCAACAGAGTGTCGAAATCGCCTGAGTAATAGCGCTCATCTCAGGCTTGCAAAGTCGCCAATAAGTAGCAGGATGGTCAGATGCGCCTGCCCCTCTCAACTTCCGGGTATGACGCGCTCATGGGTGGGATCCTGCGCACGCTTACCGGTGGGCATAAATGGCTCCATCGGGTCAGTCGCGGGCGAGCAGGAAAGAGCTTTCCGGGCGGGGCACTGGTGATCTGGGTGACTTTGCCGGGGCGAAAGAGCGGAGTGCCACGACTCACTCCGTTGTTGGGTGCTCCCGATGGCGATGCCTGGGTGGTGGCTGGGTCAGCTGGCGGCATGTCGAGCGCGCCCGAGTGGGCGCTGAACGCGATTGCGGCCGCGGAGAATCCCGCGAGTGAGTGCTTGCTAGAAGTAAAGGGTGTGACGCGGAAGATACGCGTAATCAATTTGGTGGATGAAGCTGAGCGCAGTGCAGCTTATGAAAAATTAATTCTCGATTGGCGATTCTTTAGGTCGTATGCACAACGCACTTCGCGCACCATCCCCGTCTTCCGCTTAGTTTACGTGGAAGAAATTTAGTCGGGGGAAGCTCCCACCACAAAGTTTCCTCGTCCGTAGGTTGATTTTCTCTTCGTAACTGCCTCGACTTGAATCTGCTTCTTCTCTTCGTCAATGCGGATAAAGATACGAATATCCCCAAGAGAACTCTTGCGATAACTTGAATCTTGGTAGCGACTTTTCGAGAAGCGAAAGGGCGCGACTGCTATTTCTTCGAAGATTCTTTGACATATGGCGTCGCGCAGCTTAGTTGGAAGATTATTAATCTGGCGACGTGCTTGACTACTGAGATTGAGTACATACTCATGATCCTTCATGAGCGCGCGCCTTTCTGGCTTGCGCTGCACCAGGACCAAAAGCCTCGTCTTCACTTACATAAAATCTCCCTGCGGCGATGTCTTCGCGTCCCTGCTTTATGGCGGCGAGTGTTTCGCCATCAGAGAGAATATCCAATTCATCTTGTACATCCCTCCACTCATCAGAGTGGAGAAGAATGAAGGTATCTCCGTTTGCTAAAAGAACTTCTAAAGGCTCGTTACTTAATTTCACCTCCTCCAGGATTTCGGAGAGGCGTGCAGCCAATTCGGCTTGCGTTACTCGTTTCATACCAGTGGACTCTACGTCCTTTAGGGCGCGTTGTGAATGTGCGGCGATAGTTGTCATCGCTATATAGTGAAGTAAAACGCTAGAACATCTTCCCAGTTATCCGCAGGTATGACTCTGTGTACTTACTTTGGGTCTCGGCGATGACTACGCGTGAAAGTTCGGGTGGTGGGAGTTCGCCGTTCTTATC
This sequence comes from Actinomycetota bacterium, assembly GCA_026393015.1. Taxonomy (GTDB): domain Bacteria; phylum Actinomycetota; class Actinomycetes; order Nanopelagicales; family Nanopelagicaceae. The sequence goes on along the minus strand of JAPLBA010000037.1, from coordinate 579 downwards.
CCACTCTGATTTTGCTAACCAATCACGGAGAAATTGTTTGTCATAGGAAGGTTGCGCCTGACCAGGCTTCCACTCCGTCAATTGCCAAAACCGTGAGGAATCAGGGGTGAGGGCTTCATCTCCCAGTGTGATCACACCTGCAGAGTTTCGGCCAAATTCAAATTTAGTGTCGGCGAGAATAATGCCGCTCCCTTTCGCAATGGAGTGTGCGCGTTTGTAAATCGCAATGGAAAGTGTGCGAAGAGTGTTCGCATCTTCGATGCCGATGAGATCAACGACGCGATCGAATGACACGTTCTCGTCGTGCTCGCCCACTTCTGCTTTTATCGCGGGAGTGAAAATGGGTTCGGGTAATTCACTTCCATCGACCAAACCTGCAGGCAGTGGAATGCCGCAGACAGTGCCGCTTTCGATATATTCCACCAGGCCTGAACCAGTGAGATATCCGCGCACTACACACTCAACTGGAAACATGGTGAGTTCTTCGCATATGACTGCACGCTTATTGACTTCTTGAGGGACATCAGTTGAGATCACGTGATTGGGAACAATGTCAGCGATCTGCTTAAACCACCAGAG
>JAPLBA010000075.1 GCA_026393015.1 Actinomycetota bacterium | reverse complement strand
TCTTCTCGCGCTCTTCGCCGGCGATAATGCGGTCAATAACCTCGACACCACGTACAGCTCCGATGCGACAAGGGGTGCATTTGCCGCAGGACTCCGCTGCACAGAATTCCATCGCAAAGCGTGCCTGCTGCAACATGTTGACGCTTTGATCGAAGACCACAATGCCACCGTGACCGAGCATCGCACCCGCTTCTGCAAGTGATTCGTAATCGAGTGCTACATCTAATTGGTCTGCCGAGAGATAAGCACCGAGCGGGCCACCGACTTGCACTGCTTTTACTGGGTGGCCAGTGAGTGTGCCGCCACCAAAACGAGTGATCATTTCGCTCAGTGAAATTCCAAAACCTGTTTCTACGATCCCGCCGCGCGCAATGTTGCCAGCAAGTTGAAAGACTTGAGTGCCGCGCGAGCGATCAATGCCGCGATCTTGGTAACTCTTCGAACCATCTTTCATAATCGCGGGCACTGAAGCAAGCGTGAGGACGTTGTTAATAACTGTGGGCTTTCCAAATAGCCCAGATATTGCTGGGAGTGGAGGCTTGGGGCGAACCATGCCGCGCTTGCCTTCTAAGCTCTCCAACATCGCAGTCTCTTCACCGCACACATACGAACCCGCGCCAGCGCGTACTTCCAGATCGAAGCTCTTATCGCTGCCGAGAACACTCTTGCCGAGAACTCCCGCTAGACGTCCCACTTCAATCGCCTTATTCATGGTTTCGATGGCGCTGGGATATTCAGAGCGGATATAGATGTATCCATATGTGGCACCTACTGCGATACCAGCGATAGCCATACCCTCAATGAGTGTGAAGGGATCGCCTTCCATCAACATGCGATCCGCAAAGGTGCCGCTATCACCTTCATCGGCATTACACACTACGTATTTTTGATCTCCAGCTGCTTCAAGAACCGTGCGCCATTTGATTCCGGCCGGAAATCCAGCGCCACCACGGCCACGCAACCCGGAAGCCAGCACTTCACCGACTACATCGGTGTGTGTAAGTGCGGTACGCAATCCTGCGAGCCCACCATGTGCCTCATATTGTGAAAGCGAAAGTGGCTCGATGATTCCTACGCGGGTGAAGGTGACGCGATCTTGCGTGGCTAACCATTCGATACTTTCGGTCTTTCCGAGAGAAAGTGGATGTGCACCAGCGTTGAGGAAATTGTTTGCAAAGAGCGAGTCGACATCTGCGGGAGTGACCGGTCCGTAAGCGAAGCGACCATCTCCATTATCTACTTCGATAAGTGTTTCTAGCCAGAGTGCACCACGTGAACCATTGCGACGTAATTCAATATCAATTCCTGCTTTAGCAGCGTGTGCTGCGATGAGAGCGGCAACTTCGTCGGCACCAATAGATCGAGCTGCGGAATCCCCTGGGACATAAACGATTGTCATGAGGTCACCTGTGCAATAAGTGATTTCGCAGAAACGCGGCCACAGAGATTTCCATCGACAAGTGCAGCTGGTCCTACCGCGCAATTTCCGAGGCAGTAAACACCGACCACGTCAGTGGCTCCATCCTTGCTACGTTCTCCGACTTCGTATCCTGCAGCGGCAAGTTCCTTCACCACATCTCGCACACCGAGAGCCTGGCACGCTTCCGCTACACAGAGATGAATCTGACGTGATGCTGGCGGAGTGGTACGAAAATCGCTGTAGTAGGTAAGCACGCCATGGACTTCGGCGCGGCTCACATTCAGTTCCTTCGCGATGCTGGGCAGGAGTGAAGTCTCTACGTAACCAAAG
>JAPLBA010000096.1 GCA_026393015.1 Actinomycetota bacterium | reverse complement strand
TCGCACCGCCAAACTCTTCATCGGTGGCGCATTCCCGCGCTCTGAATCGGGGCGCACTTATGAAGTGAAGAGCCCCGAGGGCAAGTTCATCGCCAATGCCGCTCAAGGTTCGCGTAAGGATGCGCGTGATGCAGTCACCGCAGCCCGCGCTATCCAACCGAAATGGGCAGGTGCCACTGCCTACAATCGCGGACAGATTCTTTACCGCATCGCTGAAATGATGGAAGGGCGTCGCGCACAATTTATCGACGAAGTTTCGCCATGGGCAAAAAGTGCAAAGAAGGCAGAATCTGAAGTTGATGAAGCCATCGATCGTTGGATTTGGTTTGCTGGATGGAGCGACAAGATCGCCATGGTGGTCGGATCAAGCAACCCGGTCGCCGGCCCATTCTTCAACTTCTCAGTTCCTGAACCTACCGGCGTCGTTGCCGCGATTGCACCAAGCCGACCATCGCTCTTGGGGCTAGTAGATACCATCGCCCCGATCATTGTTTCCGGTAACACCACAGTGGTAATTGCATCGCAAGATGCGCCGATGGCTGCAGTCACCCTTGGCGAAGTATTAGCAACCAGTGATCTTCCTGGCGGCGTCATCAACATCCTGACTGGTTCCTACGCAGAAGTTGCGCCATGGCTCGCAAGTCATATGGATGTGAACGCCATTGATCTCTCCGGAGTGGATGACGAGAAGGTGGCTGCCGAACTAGAGAAGGCATCTGCCGAAAACTTGAAGCGTTACTTGCGCCCTGGAACAGAACTTGATGGGCTTACTCGCATCAAGAATTGGCTCGAGCTCAAGACAGTCTGGCATCCACGCGGCTTCTAGATTTGGACTAGATTTATCGCATGACCGATCCTCTGGCCCTCGCCCAATCAGCCGCTGAAGCCATCGCAAAAGCCACCCAAGTGGCCCAGCATGACGTTGCCCTAGTAATGGGATCGGGCTGGGCAGACGCAGTCTCTGCTCTCGGTACACCCTCTGCAGAAGTAGCGATGAAAGATCTCCCGGGCTTCCCACCACCGGCCGTTGAAGGCCATGGCGGGAATGTGCAATCCATCGCCATCGGCGACAAACGCGCACTCGTCTTCTTGGGACGAACCCACCTCTATGAAGGACACGGCATCGAAGCGGTCGTACATGGAGTGCGCACCGCAGTTGCCGCTGGCGCCAAAACCATCATCCTTACGAACGCTTGCGGTGGCATCAATACTGAATACCGAGTTGGCGAACCTGTGCTGGTGCGTGATCACATCTCCTTCACCGGTGTCTCACCACTTGCCGGCGCTCAATTCGTCGACCTCACCACGTTGTACAGTCCGCGACTTCGCACGCTAGCCAAAGAGATCGACCCTTCACTCAAAGAGGGCGTCTACGTGCATTGGCGCGGACCTGCGTACGAAACGCCTGCAGAAATCAACATGATGCGCATCGTCGGTGCCGATCTCGTGGGTATGTCTACTGTCCCTGAAGCAATCGCCGCGCATGCACTTGGTGCCGAAGTCATGGCGATCTCTCTGGTTACCAACGCCGCTGCAGGAGTAACAGGCGAGAAACTTAATCACCTCGAAGTAATCGCAGCTGGCAAAGCTGCGGCATCACGCATGGGCATCCTGCTTCGCGAGTTGATTACCAAACTTTAAAATGGATAAAGATCTCGAAAACGAAGTCAGGGCGTGGATCAACGATGATCCCGACGAAGAGACGCGCGCTTCTTTGGTTGCCGCGCTTACTATGGGCAATGAAAGCCAACTGCGTTCCTGGTTTGCTGGTTTCTTAGAATTTGGCACCGCAGGTCTTCGTGGCCCCATGGGTCCTGGTCCATCTCAAATGAATCGTGCAGTCGTTGGGCGCACCGCACTTGGTCTCGCGGCTTACATGAAGGAACGCGGCCTCACATCGATCGCCATAGGATACGACGCCAGACATCGCTCGTATCGCTTCGCCCTCGACACTGCAGAGCTCATGGCAGGTGCGGGACTCGAAGCCCACGTGATGCCGCGGACGCTGCCGACCCCACTGCTCGCCTTTGCAGTGAACCATCTTGGCGTTGATGCAGGCGTCATGGTTACCGCGAGCCATAATCCACCGGCAGATAATGGCTACAAGGTTTACCTCGGCGGAATCGTTGATGGAATTGAATACCGTGGGTCCCAGATCAACTCCCCTGCAGATTCACAAATCGCAGCCAAAATCTCGGCAATCACTTCGCTCATGAGCGCGCCTCGTTCTCATGCTTGGAAGACAATCGAAGAGAACGTCATCGAGGCCTACCACGCAGCAACACTGCGGCTATCTACTCCCGGAGAAAAGTCGCTGCGAACAGTTCACACCGCGCTGCACGGCGTTGGAACCGAAACTTTCCTCAAAGTCACAGAGGCTGCTGGGTTTGCTTCCGTTATCAGTGTTCCTGAGCAATCTGAGCCTGATGCTGACTTTCCTACTGTTGCCTTCCCTAATCCCGAAGAGAAGGGTGCGATCGATTTAGCTATCGCCCTGGCTATCCGCGAAGAGGCGGATTTAGTTATCGCCAATGATCCCGACGCTGATCGTTGTGCTGCTGCCTTTTTCGATCGCGAAATTAGCGCCTGGCGCATGTTCCGGGGGGATGAGGTCGGCGCCATTCTTGGCGAGATGATCGCCCGAGGGAGTAAGCCTGCGCCGCACTTCGCCAATTCGATTGTCTCATCGTCTTGGCTTAGAAAAATTGCTCAGCATCACGATATTGCATTCAACGAAACGCTCACTGGGTTTAAGTGGATCACCAAAGTCGCTGGTCTCACTTACGGATATGAAGAAGCCTTGGGATACTGCGTGGATCCAGAAACAGTAAATGATAAGGATGGCATCTCTGCCGGCCTTAAATTGATGGAGATTGCCGCCGCGCTTAAGTCAGCGGACAAGACGTTCAATGACCTGCTCGATGAATTAGCAGTAAGAGATAGTGTCTATCTCACCGATCAAGTGTCTATCCGAGTTTCCGACTTAAACTTCATCACCTCTAAGATGAAAGCCATTCGAACGACTCCCCCAGAAATACTTGGTGAGGATCCACTCACAGACTACGAAGATCTCGCTCTTGGCGCGCACCTCCCACCTACCGACGGGCTCCGCTTTGAAACTTCGCGAAGTCGACTCATCATTCGTCCCAGCGGAACTGAACCAAAATTAAAGTGCTACCTAGAAGTAGTCATTCCAGTTTCTAGTGATGGACTCGCGGCCGCAAAAGAACTGGCCCAACAGACGATGACAGCCCTCAAGACAACCACCACATCTCTGCTTGCTGATTAAAGCGCCAAATAGCCTGGTTTTACTACCTTTTCAATGATCTCTAGACGTTCTTCGAATGGAATGAACGCGCTCTTCAGTGCATTGACTGTGACCCGTTGGTAATCCAGCAGGGACCAATCGAAAGCTTTTGAGAGTTCGGTAAATTCGTGCGTCATAGAAGTCTTGCTCATGAGACGGTTGTCGGTATTTACCGTGACGCGGAAACGCAATTTTGCCAATTTCCCGATGGGATGGTCTGCCATTGACTTGGCTGCACCTGTTTGCAGATTTGAGCTGGGGCAGAGTTCCAATGGTATGCGTCGATCGCGCACATACGAGGCAAGCTTTCCGAGATGAGCCTCGCCGTCAACGAACGCAATGTCATCCATGATGCGAACGCCGTGCCCGAGTCGCTCTGCTCCGCAGATCTGAATAGCTTCCCAGATGGAAGGTAGCCCGAATGCTTCGCCGGCGTGAATGGTGAAGTGTGCATTCTCTCTGCGCAGGTATTCAAAGGCGTCTAATTGCAAGGTGGGTGGATATCCAGCCTCTGCCCCTGCGATATCGAAGCCGACGACGCCACGGTCGCGATACTCCACGACTAGATCTGCGGTGTCGTTGGCGGCATCAAGATTGCGAATCGCGGTCAGAAGAGTGCGGACTTTTATGGGCTTCCCCAGTTCACGGGCTTCTTCTTCGCCCTGAGAGAATCCCACCAACACCGACTCGACCACATCACGCATCTCCATGCCTTGCGCAAGATGTAGCTCTGGAGCGAACCGTATTTCCGCATACGCAACTCCATCTGCTGCCAAATCAAGTGCGGCTTCGCGGGCCACCCGCGCAATTGCTGAAGGAGATTGCATCACTCCCACAGTGTGTTCAAAGGTTTCTAGGTACTTTTCAAGCGATCCTGAATCGGCCGCATCGGCAAACCACTTTGCAAGTGATTCTGCATCTGAGGCTGGTAACTTCGAATAGCCGGACTCTTTTGCTAAATCAAGAATTGTTTGCGGACGCAGGCCGCCATCGAGGTGATCATGCAAAAGCGCTTTAGGAGCACGACTTAACTCATCTTGAGTGGGCTTGCGTTCTAAACTCATTCTTCTCTATTCACTAATTCTGGGGAGAAAGCTGGCGTGCAGATTGCCACATACTCCGCACCTTCTGATCCCACGGAGTAACGCACGCGCTCTCCCTTAGAAGTCACGATCGATTGCCCGGCGTTGACAGTAAAGGTTTCGCCTTCACACTCCACCAACACAGTTCCTCGCAAAACCACGGTGACTTCTTCAAACTCGGGAGTTTGGAATGGTTCTTCCCAACCAGCAGGAGCAATCATTTTCGCGACCGAGATATGAGAGCTTTGAGTGGCTACACCACCGACAAACTCATCAATAACTTTGCCGCCAGGAACAGGAATTTGCACAGGTGCGTTGAGAAGGTGAGGCATATGCCAATCTTACGCGGTAATTCGATCCACAATGAGCGGGAGTGTGGCGCCCACCTTTTCACCTATTGACCAGCCACCTTGCAAGGCTTCTAACGCGTGCGCAAAGCGCTCGGGGGTCTCGGTGTGGAGAGTAAAAAGCGGTGAACCTTTTGCTATTTGTTCACCCGGCTTGGCATGAATCTCAACTCCAGCTCCCGCTTGCACCACTTCGCCTTGGCGCGCACGACCAGCGCCTAAACGCCAGGCAGCCACCCCGACAGCGAGTGCGTCCATCGAGGCAACTACTCCACTCTTATCAGCCATCACTACCTCATGATGGGCAGCAACCGGCAAAGGAGCGTCCGGATTGCCGCCTTGGGCGCTGATCATCCGACGCCACACATCCATCGCGCTGCCATCGCGCAAGGTATCTGCCGGGTCCTTCTCAATTCCCACCAGAGTAAGCATTTCACGTGCAAGGGCGAGCGTGAGTTCAACGACATCTTTCGGCCCACCGCCAGCGAGCACTTCTACTGACTCGCGCACCTCTAATGCATTCCCTGCGGTGAGACCGAGTGGCACATCCATGGCAGTGACAAGTGCGACGGTATTGACCCCCGCATCGGTACCAAGTGTGACCATGACCTCTGCTAACTCACGAGCGTTCTTAGGATCACTCATAAATGCACCCGAACCGGTCTTTACATCGAGCACTAGCGCACCCGTACCTTCAGCAATTTTCTTGCTCATAATTGATGACGCAATGAGCGGAATAGCAGCCACAGTTCCAGTGACGTCTCGGAGCGCGTAAATTTTCTTGTCGGCAGGAGCCAGACCAGCTCCGGCGGCGCAAATAACCGCGCCCGTACTCTGCAATACTCCAAGCATCTCGGTATTTGATAGCGAAGCACGCCAGCCGGAGATCGATTCCAATTTGTCGAGCGTGCCGCCCGTATGTCCAAGGCCGCGACCAGAGAGTTGTGGGACTGCGGCACCACACGCAGCCACAATTGGTGCAAGCGGCAAGGTGATCTTGTCTCCTACCCCACCAGTTGAATGCTTATCGGTCGTAGGGCGATCGAGCATCGACCAACTCATCCGTTCGCCGGTGTTAATCATGGCGGTTGTCCAGCGAGTGATTTCTTTGCGATTCATTCCGTTAAGAAGAATGGCCATCAGAAGCGCCGACATCTGCTCGTCGGC
>JAPLBA010000007.1 GCA_026393015.1 Actinomycetota bacterium | reverse complement strand
TCAACGCATCAGCATTAAGAACAATGAAACATCATGGACTCGCGGTTACGCACTCAATCAGGAAATCGTTGTCCCATTAAAAAACGGGGAAGGTTCCTTCCAGTGCGATGACACTGTTTTAGAAATGTTAGAGAACGAAAACCGCATCGTGGCGCGTTATGTGGGTCGCAATCCCAATGGTTCACGTAACAAGATTGCTGGCATCACTAATGAACGCGGAAATATCGTCGGGCTCATGCCACACCCCGAACATGCAGTAGAAGATCTCACTGGGCCAGGAACCGATGGCCTGCCCTTCTTCACCTCACTTCTCATGCAAGCAGTCAACGCATGAGTCTCGACACCGTCGCCGCAGCCATCGAAAACCCTATAAAAGAACAGCCTTTTGCTGCCCTCGGCCTGAAACCTGATGAGTATGCGCGCATCGTAGAAATCCTCGGACGCCGTCCCACGAGTAGCGAGCTCGCGATGTATAGCGTGATGTGGAGCGAACACTGCTCCTACAAATCAAGCAAAGTGCATCTCAAACAATTTGGTGACAAAGCACCCAAGAGCGATGCGCTCCTCGTCGGAATCGGTGAGAACGCGGGCGTGGTCGATATCGGTCAAGGCTACGCAGTTACTTTTAAAGTGGAATCACATAACCATCCAAGTTTTGTCGAGCCGTATCAAGGCGCAGCCACCGGTATCGGTGGCATCGTGCGCGACATCCTCACCATGGGCGCACGTCCCATCGCCGTCATGGATCCACTTCGCTTTGGCCGCGCCGATGCACCCGACACCAAGCGCGTACTCCCTGGCATCGTCGCCGGTATCAGCGGTTACGGAAATTGCCTTGGCCTACCCAACATCGGTGGCGAAGTAGTGTTTGACGAAACCTATGCCGGCAACCCACTGGTGAACGCGCTCTGCGTCGGTGTGATGCGACATGAAGACATCAAACTCGCGAAAGCTGCCGGCGCCGGAAATCTTGTGGTGCTCTTCGGTGCCAAAACTGGTGGCGATGGCATCGGTGGTGTTTCGGTACTCGCCAGCGAAACTTTTCAATCAAGCGCCGATGGTAAAGACCGGGCGAAACGACCGAGCGTGCAAGTGGGCGATCCCTTCCTCGAGAAACTTCTCATCGAGTGCTCACTAGAAATCTTTAAAGAAGATCTCGTGGTCGGTATTCAAGATCTCGGGGGCGCCGGCCTCTCCTGTGCCACCAGCGAGCTCGCCTCCGCCGGCACCGGTGGCATGCATATTTACCTTGATCGAGTGCCGCTCCGTGATGCCACCCTCTCCCCCGAAGAAATCCTGATGAGCGAGTCACAGGAGCGCATGTGCGCCATCGTGGAGCCGAGCAAGATCGAGCGCTTCTTAGAGATCTGTAAGAAGTGGGATGTCACCGTCACCGTGATTGGTGAGGTCACCGATGACACTCGTCTGCACATTGAGTGGAAGGGCGATCTCATCGTCGACGTGCCGCCGCGCACCGTCGCCCACGATGGTCCGGTCTACCAGCGCCCCTTCTCCAAACCGCCGACACAAGATGCGCTCAACGCGGATATCCCCAATATCGCGCGACCCACCAATGGCGCACAACTAGCCAAAGAAGTACTCGCACTCATCGCCACTCCCAACATGGCCGACAAGAGTTGGGTCACTGATCAATTCGATCGTTACGTGCAAGGAAATACCGTACTTGCACAACCAGAAGATTCTGGAATGGTGCGCATCGATGAGAAGACTCATCTGGGTGTCGCACTCTCCACTGATGCTAATGGTCGTTGGTGCAAACTCGATCCTTACGAAGGTGCGAGGCTCGCACTCGCCGAGGCGTATCGCAATGTCGCCACCTCGGGCGCTACTCCACTTGCGGTGACGAACTGTCTTAACTTTGGATCGCCAGAAGATCCCCATGTGATGTGGCAATTCGAACGCGCGGTCTCTGGCTTAGCCGATGGATGTTTAGAACTTGGTCTTCCTATCACCGGTGGAAACGTCTCGTTCTACAACCAGACAGGCGATGTAGCGATTCTCCCCACTCCCGTTATCGGTGTGCTCGGTGTCATTCAAGATGTACGAAAGCGCATCCCGAGTAGTTTTCAAGCCGCACATGAAGTGATCGTTCTCTTAGGAATTACTAACGAAGATCTCGCCGGTAGCGAGTGGGCGCACATGCACGGACACCTTGGTGGTCTGCCACCGCGCGCCAACCTGCCACACGAAGCGCGCCTGGCGAATCTGATGAACGACATCATGAAGCACAACATTGCCACCGCGGCTCACGATCTCAGTGAAGGGGGATTAGCGATCGCGCTCGCGGAAATGGCGCTTCGCAAAAAGATCGGTGCCACTGTGCGACTCGCTAATCATGCTGATCCATTCATCGCACTCTTCTCAGAATCCCCCGGCCGCATTCTCATCACCACCACTCGCGATCGCGTCGATCAACTCATCAACACTGCAAAGTTTCATCGCGTGAGAGCCAAGGAGATCGGTGTTACTGGCGGCGATCACTTCGAAATTGATGGTCAATTCGTGATTGATCTTGCAACACTCAAAAGCGCACACGAAGAAACTTTTCCGCGTCTCTTTGGAAGTGCCTCATGAACGCGATCAACATGAAGCAAGATCCGGCGATTTTGGAAGAAGTGCTCGCCACTCTCGATCTCCTGGCAAAAAAGAATCCCGGTAAGGCGATTGAAGTGCGCATCCCGCCGTATGCCGCGATCCAATGTGGCCAAGGTCCGCGCCACACCCGCGGCACCCCACCGAATGTGATCGAGATGGCGGCCACCACCTGGCTCGCACTCGCTTCCGGGGCCACCACCTGGGCCGATGCCCTCAATCGGGGCGCCATCGATGCCTCCGGGAGCCTCGCCGATCTCTCCGCCCACCTCCCGCTCACTGGAGAGGTAACGCCATGACTCGTCTCCCCGATGGCCACCTCACCCACGAACTCTTCGCTGAACGCGGGCCGCAAGATGCCTGCGGGGTCTTCGGTGTCTGGGCGCCCGGCGAAGAGGTCGCCAAGCTCACTTTCTATGGTCTCTACGCATTGCAACATCGCGGCACCGAATCTGCTGGCATCGCGGCCACCGGCGGTGATCGCATTGTGGTCTTCAAAGAGATGGGGCTCGTCTCGCAAGTTTTCACTGAAGCAGATCTAGCAACTCTCACCGGACACATCGCAATCGGTCATACGCGTTACTCCACCACTGGTTCAAGTAAGTGGGAGAACGCACAACCCACTCTGCGCGCCACTGATCACGGTTCACTTGCTTTGGCACATAACGGAAACCTCACCAACACTGGTGATCTACTCGAAGTCGCGCAACGCCGTAACGTCATTATTTCGAGTGATATCACTACCGATACCGAAATCATGACCGCACTTCTTGCCGAGAATCCATCGCGCAGTATCGAAGCGAGTGCGATGGAAGTATTGCCAATTCTACAAGGCGCATTCTCGCTGGTATTTATGGATGAACACACTCTTTATGCCGCACGTGATCGCAATGGTGTGCGCCCACTTGTTCTCGGCCGTCTCGAACGCGG